>JAKAZZ010000007.1 GCA_021826315.1 Actinomycetes bacterium | reverse complement strand
AGCACTCGACGATCATACGTGGCTAGATCTGGTACACGGCGGACGCAAAGGGATACTTGGCTTTACGGCACACGCCAGTAGGGACAACCAGTTAATCGGATACGCCCAGATATCTGCAGGAAATGAAACTTGGGCGCTTGAGGTCATCGTTCATCCCTTCTTTAGAAGAAACGAGGATGGTGTGACAAAGGCCCTAATTGATATAGCTGTTGACTCAATCGCAACTAAAGGCGGAGGTCACGTCCACGCATGGCTAGCCCGAGGAGGCGATGAAATTGCCGACGCCTTCAAGATATCCGGCTTTACTCGGGGGCGTTCAATCGTCCAAATGCGACGCGAACTTCCCCTCGACCCCTGGCTAAGAGCAAGTACGTTGGAGGTGCGTCCCTTTGAAGTTGGTGTCGATGAGGATATGTGGTTGGAGGTAAACAACCTTGCATTTGCGCGCCACCCGGAGCAAGGGGGGTGGACTAGAAATACCCTAAATGCACGGATGAAAGAACCCTGGTTTGATCCCAAGGGCTTTCTCCTTCACTTTGAAGAAGGTCGCCTAGCCGCATTTTGTTGGACAAAGATCCACGAAGCAAAGCCGAAGCTTGGGGAGATCTACGTCATTGGGGTTCACCCCGATTTTGGATCGCACGGACTAGGGAGAGCTATAGCAGTGACCGCACTTGAGTACCTTCATCAAAGACATATTCCTATCGCGATGCTATACGTTGACCTCACAAACGAGAGGGCACTCTCGCTCTATCGCTCCCTCGGGTTCACCCCCGATCACATCGATGTCGCTTACACCTGTGACGTCGAAGGATCCACCGAAAAGTAGTCAAAGCAATTAAATCATCGAAGTATCAACGAATTATGTTGCGACCGAATCGGGATTAAAAGTAAGCTCAAAAACAAAGTTAGGAGGAATTGCTTGAATAACGCGATAGAAGCCTATGACCTCCGTAAGAGCTACGGCCAAGTAAAAGCCCTCGATGGGATAGACCTGTCGGTGGAGAAAGGCAAAATTCTCGGGGTCCTTGGTCCAAACGGAGCAGGGAAGACGACGTTAGTCAAAATCCTAACAACGCTGACTCATCCAGATAGTGGAAGGTGCCTCGTAGCAGGCTTCGACGTAGTCAGTCAGGCGCGCCAGGTTCGCGAGAAGATAGGACTCACCGGCCAGACGACAGCCATCCAGGAGGAGCTTACTGGGGCTGAAAATCTTGAAATCATGGCTCGCCTCTACCATATGCCCAAAAAAGCCGCCAAGCTAAAAGCCTTAGAGCTGCTTGAAAGATTTGACCTTGTCGACGCCAAAGACAGAGCAGCAAAGACGTACTCAGGGGGAATGAAGAGGCGACTCGATCTCGCAGCAAGTCTTGTTGGATCGCCAAGCATTCTGTTCCTCGACGAGCCAACTACAGGCCTAGATCCCCGCGCACGCATTGGAATGTGGAAGGTAATCGAGAACCTAGTTGGCGGAGGAACGACATTACTTCTCACCACTCAGTACCTAGATGAAGCGGATGAACTTGCCGATGAAATCATCGTCATCGACAAGGGAAAGATAATAGCCAAGGGTACATCTGACGAACTCAAGCGCAACATTGGTGGGGACGTACTAAACGTACAAGTCGCTCACGAAAACGACCTGACCGAGGTATCGCTAGCCTTAGAGAAACTCGCCGCAGCGACCGCAACGATATCTCGCGAAGAATTAATTGTGCGCGTTGGAGTTGGTTCAAGGGGTAGCGCCGCCCTAGCAGAGGCACTACGCGAACTAGACCGGCTGCAAATTTCTATTGCAGATATTTCGCTTCGGAGACCGTCACTTGATGACGTTTTTCTATCGTTGACTGGCCATGCCCCAACCGAAGGGGCTAATCCACAGGGCTCAAACGTTGGACGGGGCAGAAAGAAGAGCTCAGATGAACGCTAGTCCTATTTCCGAGACCATAAGCGACGCGGTTGTGATCGCCAAGCGTGACCTTCTCGTATGGCTGAGGGTTCCATCGTTCATATTTTTCTCGATTATCCAGCCGGTCATGTTCGTTCTGTTATTTAGGTACGTCTTTGGAGGTGCGATAAATGTACCGAATGCCGGAGGCTACGTCGACTTTCTAATGCCCGGCATCATCGCACAGTCAGCCGCATTTGCCTCCTTCGGTACCGCTATTGGTCTTGCAAAGGAGATACAACTTGGTGTCGTTGACCGCTTTAGATCAATGCCAATGGCGCGCTCCGCAGTTATTAACGGTCGCCTCCTCGCCGATACCCTTCGTATAGCTATAACAACCTTGGTCATACTTTTCGTTGGAATACTCGTAGGCTTTAGATTTCACGACTCACTGCTAGAAGCAATTTCGATGATCGTCCTAGCAATCGTCTTCGGTGTCGTCATCACGATCGTTAGCGCATACTGCGGTATTGCCCTGAAGAATGAAGAGTCAGTCCAATCATTTGGACTTGTTTGGCTATTCCCGCTCACCTTCGTCTCATCAGCCTTCGTACCAGTCCAGTCGATGCCTGGTTGGATGCAGGTTTTTGCGAATAATCAACCCGTGACAATAGTGGTAAATGCAATGCGTAATTTGGCTCTAGGCCAACCGAGCGGTCACGACGTTTTGCTGAGCGCAATCTGGCTAATTGCAATCGCTGCAGTATTTACTCCATTGGCAGTCCGATCCTTCTCGAAGATCAGCTAGGTCTAGGCGAACAACATGGCAAGTAGGCTGTGATCCCAAAAGTCAAAAAGGTAAAAACTGATGCCCCTCCTATCGTTATCTCGAAACGACCTTAAAGAGATCCTCTCCGATCAACCCAAGTACAGAATTGATCAAATTTGGAAGGGTATCTATGAGCAGCACCTCAGGCCTTCTGAAGTAACGACGCTACCCAAGCCGCTTCGAGAACAACTTGGACGAGATCCTAGGTTCAATTTGGCCGGAGACGAGGTAGAAGTCCTTCAAGCTGACGGTGGCAAGACGATCAAGACGCTCACTAGATTTTCGGACGGCCGCGAAGTCGAATCGGTACTCATGCGTTACGATTCGAGAGTAACCCTTTGCGTTTCTTCACAAGCTGGTTGCGCAATGGGTTGTGTCTTTTGCGCCACCGGCCAAGCAGGATTCTTTCGCCACCTCTCATCAGATGAGATACTCGAGCAAGTATTTCTCGCAGCTAGAAGGGCCAAAGATCTCTACGGTGCAAGGTTGTCCAACCTCGTCTTCATGGGTATGGGCGAGCCGCTTGCGAATTATGACAACGTCATTGATGCAATCGCAAAGATCAACTTTGAATTCTCGATAGCAGCCCGCCATATTACGGTCTCAACGGTTGGAATAATCCCAGGCATTCTAAAGCTTGCAGAAAATCCAATGCAGATTTCCCTCGCGGTATCACTTCACGCAGCGAACGACGAACTTCGCACTCGGTTAGTTCCAATCAATGCAAGGTATCCATTAGATGATCTCGTAGCTTCATTGAATACCTACCGCGAGCGGAGCAGCCGACGAATCTCCTTCGAGTGGGCAATGATGGCAGATATTAATGACCACGATAGTGACGCCTTCGAACTGGCTGAAATTGCTAAAAGCGTCAAGGCCCACGTAAATCTCATACCCCTCAATCCAACTCCGTTATTTCCAACACCTGGTACAGAACTCGATCGCGTCTATGAATTTAGAGACATTTTGAACGATGCAGGGGTGAATGCCACTGTGAGAATGACGAGGGGAAACCAAATTGCCGCAGCTTGCGGACAACTTTCAACGCAGGTGAAGGTAAGAAGAGCAAGTAGGGGTGACGAGAAGGACCTCTAAGCAACTTAACAGCAAAGTCAAACCATTAGCAAAAAGTATTAGTACATACTTTAAATGAACGTTACCTACTACGTGCCTTTGACACACGCAATGCGGCAAGGATGTCGCGAACGGAGCGAAACGATGAACAACGTCAAACTATTCAATAGGTCACTGCCGCAGATGCTTAATACTGCTCAGCTGCTCCTCTACTTGAATGGAGTCTTGGATTTAGTCTTTATCGGAGGTACGGGATACGGACTGATTCTCCCAATCGCCGAGGCACTCGGCGCCTTTGGATTAGCTAACGAAAAGAAGTGGGGCTACTGGGTAGCGCTCGTTGGCGCTAGCTTGCCAGTACTATTCTTTCTAACGCAAATGTCATCTGGAGTCTACTTCAGTGGACTTATCACGATACTTATTCGCGGGATGATCATCGTATTCCTGCTCCATCCTCAGAGCAGAGACTACCAGAAGCTCTACTTCGCTTAGGGCTACAACTTAGGCGCCAAGCGAGTACTAGGTCAAGAGCCAGCAACATATTATCGTTGCTGGCTCTTTCGTTTTCTAGGCCTCCACGGCATACGATGCCATTGATATTGAACCAAACGAGCAACCCTCAACGACGTTTACAACATTGCGCTTCAGCTCGTCAGCGATCCCCGCAAAGTAAACGAACGGCAGAAAATGATCGGGCGTTGGCGATGCCAGCGCAAAGTTGGCATCATTGACTAAGTCGACAACCGACGAAGGATTCGATTCGATGATATCGCGAGAGCGCTTATCGAAATCTTCAGCCCAACTAAAACCCCCACTTGGGTTACTCCAGTCCATGGACCCAAGGTTGTGAACGATGTTGCCACTACCAAATATCATTACACCTTGGTAAGCAAGGGATGCTAATTTGCGACCTAGGTCGTAGTGGTATTTAAGGTCTTTCGTAGCATCTATAGAAAGTTGCACGACAGGAATATCAGCAGCGGGGAAGATGTGAGTAAGGACTGACCAAGTTCCGTGATCTAGCCCCCATTGATCCTCGTCGGCTCCAATCCAAGTCGGTTTAACCGTATCAATAACGAGCTCAGCCACCTCACGACTGCCCGAGGCACCATATTCAAAGTCAAAAAGTGGCTTTGGGAATCCATAAAAGTCGTGAATCGTCCGCGGCGAATCCATTACAGTAACCGCCGTCGCATTGATAAACCAGTGCGCAGAGATCGAAAGAATTGCACGTGGAGTCGGTAAAGACGCTCCATAAGAACGCCATTTATCTGTGTATTCGTTGAACTCGATTGCGTTCATTGGCGAACCATGGCCGAAGAAGCTAGGCGGAGTAAAGTTGGACATAGAACCTTCTTTTAGTTGCACTCGCAACTATTCTATTAGATCGAAGACTTTAATTGTCAATCTCAAAATTGAAACGCGGCACGTTCAATTCAGTGATAAAAAATAGACCATGACAACTGTGATAAATGGCAAAGACGATTTGAAGGCAAAAGTAGGAGAACACCTCGGTTACAGCGAGTGGTTCGAAGTAACGCAGCAGCGAATAAACGACTTCGCAGATGCAACCGGCGACCATCAATGGATCCATATAAACGAAGAGATGGCAAAAGCCGGTCCCTTCGGAACGACGATTGCCCACGGTTACTTGACGTTGTCGCTAGTTCCGATGCTCCTGTCGAAAGTAATGATTGTTGATGGAGTAAAGATGGGGGTCAACTATGGCACCAACAAAGTGCGGTTACCTGCTCCCGTTCCATCAGGATCAAAGATACGACTCGGCGCGACTATCGTAGGCGTCGAAGATCTACCAAATGGAGCAACCCAAAACCTCGTCGATGTCACCATCGAGACCGAAGGTGCGACAAAGCCCTCGTTGGTGGCACAACTCGTTTTTCTCTACTACTTCTAGATAGTGCACATCCAAGACAACAACAACATGATGTGAACGAAGGAAATATCGTTTGCCCTATCTTTGAAGTGGTGGGCAACGAGATTCTTGAGGCGGTATATCGATTTACAAATCGAAATTGGCAAAAGATCGAGTTCGCTGAAATTTCAGATCATCCAACTGATCGTCGGCCTCCAATGCTCCTAGTACATGGGCAGCCTGGTTGTGGAAGTAGATGGGGATTCCTTCCAAGCAGCCTCGATCAGCGATTTGAGATGTACTCGTACGACCGGCCCGGATGGGGAATGAGCAGAACCAAGGCGCAAGACATCACAAGTAATGCCCACTTGCTTAATTCAGTTGCCGCACAAATACATCGAGCGACGGGACAAGAGC
The DNA here is from genome assembly GCA_021826315.1 of Actinomycetes bacterium. Classification (GTDB taxonomy): domain Bacteria; phylum Actinomycetota; class Acidimicrobiia; order Acidimicrobiales; family Acidimicrobiaceae; genus Acidithrix. The sequence goes on along the minus strand of JAKAZZ010000007.1, from coordinate 70,780 downwards.
CAATAATTATGGCCTATAGTTACGGGGCAGCTATTGCTCTTATGTCGCTTTCGACAAGCAAGTCGGCATTCTCGACCGCCCTACTGATCGCACCTGCGATTAGCCCACAGGCGATAAACAGATACGACAAGCTCTTTGGCTACCGTATCTTTGGTCCGATAGCCGCCTTCGTCACATCACTTTTCTCAACGAAGTACATCGGATCCGGCTTCCGCGAAGTATTACGGTCGTCGCGTTCATTGCGGGTTGAAGCTAAAAATCTCCTTTCGGAACTAGCCGATATGCCCAATCAGGATCTGTCAAAAAAGAAAATCGCGATTCTCGCAGGCACCGCCGACTTTGTGACGCCTCCTGAGTCAATATACGACGGCGCAAAGAAGTTCTCACTATCCTCAATAGAGTGGGTAAACGGCGGAAGCCACTTGTTGCCCTGGAAGAATGGTGACGCCATATTGTCATTCACGGAAAGAGCCATAATCCGGACGGAGTAACCCCTAGTAGAAGTGTTAATTTAAAAACTTCCGGAAAATGGTAAGACTTGTTTACAAACTTGTACTAGAACTTGTATTATCAAGTTGTACATTCAAATGTAACAGAGCAGTAACATTTGAAGCGCGAACGAACCTTCGCGATCTGGAAAGGTCAAAAGTGGAGACAGAGACACACGCAACATGGAACTACGATTACTGGAAGCCAAGAGCACTTTGCTCAGAATTTGACGCACAATTATTCTTCCCCGTAGGTGTCACAGGTGATGCAGAAGCACAGATCACCAGAGCTAAGTCAGTGTGCTCTCGCTGCCCTGTTTCGATGCAATGCCTTGAGTTCGCACTGCGAACCAACCAAGAGTACGGCATTTGGGGAGGTCGCGACGAAGAGGAGCGACGAGTAATTCGACGCATGAGACGTCAAAACAGAAAACTCGTCGCTGCCTCCTAAGCAAAGAAAACCGCTTCGAGATCTCTATTTCTCAAAGTGATGCAACTGCACTCTTTTGAAATGCAAGAAAAACCTGCCTACCCGAAATGTCGGTTAGGCAGGTTTTTCAATTTTAAGCCACAAAATTCCTTCCTCACTGTCTAGCCCATGATATGATCCGAAGGTCTATTTCAACGAAGGGTCGCACCAAAATGAAAAGATCGCCAATTTACGTCTGGCTATCAATGCTTGCATTTGCAGCTGCATCTATTTTTAGCTTCTCGCTCAATGCGAGTGCTAGCAACGTTCCTCAGATAACGGCTCAGGGAAACATCACCTTTCCCACAAGCCTCCTACCAAGTAACTCCAACGTAGCAGAGGCACCCCTTTCGACTTCATGTCCAACTTCGACAACCTGCTTTCAGCTAGGAGTGGCGTCGACTTCCTTTTTGGGACCAACTCCGAACCTCAAATCGGGCATCTCATCTTTGCTTGTTCCTCCGACGCTTCCAATAATCCGACCAGGTAAAGTGAATCTCCCAACCACCGAATTTACCTACGTCGAGGAGATTGCGAATGGAGTGCCATCAAATCAATGGATCCTATCGCAGTTATCAAGCGGCCCAAGTGGATTTATTGGATCGCTCTTCCTCGGCACTGGCATCTCGTGTACCACAGTATCTAACTGCGAGGTAATCGGTATCACGGAGAATTTTTCAACAAGTTCTTCCTTTACCTCTACCTATTTAGCCCTCAGCCACTTTGACGGCGCTTCATTTAGCGTGCCTGCAACCGCCGGCACACCATTACCTAGCAGCGGCCAGAGTCTTCCGCACATTAGTTGCTCAAACACCGGACTCTGCATCGGAACAGCATTGTCAGATGTGGTTATTGTTCAAAACGGAGCAGTGACGGTCGACCCACTCAGCAACCACATCACGACTGGAACCAACCTAATCGCAACCCAACTGAGCTGCTCAAATGCTGGACTTTGCGGCGTAGTTGGCACCTACAAAAACTCAAGCGGAATTTCCGCCTCTTTCGTTGAAACCTACCAAAACGGAGTCTTCAAGAGCGATCAACTTTTAGGCGATAGCGCAACGTCGACCAATCAAGAGCTGTATGTTACTGGTATTAGCTGTACTGACGCCACAAACTGCGAGATAGTTGGAGAAAGTAGCGGATTCGCCCCTATATTGAGTGCGCCCCCATCGGGAACTACGGCCTTTGTCGCTCCAGTCACAAATGGCGTCATCGGCGCGCAGATACCAGTAACCGTACCATCGGGACCAACCAACTACAACAGTGGAGACTCAATATCGTGCGGTGCTACTGGTGACTGCCTTGTTAGCGGTTCATACGCGCCCGCTGGATCAACCCAAAGTACCAATTTTGAACGAAGTTACTTGGCAACATTTCAAAATGGAGTTCAAACTTCGACGACAATTCCATTCGACGCAGATACCACCGCTTCGCTACCCATTGCAATCTCGTGTCAGGGAAATCTAGCCTGCACTGCTGTCGAACTGTCCACACTGGTCACCACTCCCAGCTTCTCAGTTTCCCTAATACCGATAACTAACGGTGTAGCTGGAAGCCCTATAGCGATCGAGACCGGAATTACCAGTTCGAATGCAATTTTTCTCTCATTGCTCCTCGCGTCTTTGAATAACCCTCTTGCCTGCGGTCCTGCTGCTAATTGTGAATTGGGGTACAACACGGTAAGTCCTGACCAGAAGAGCATACTTACGTCTTTTGTGAACTTCTCACCTTCCACCCAAGGAGTGGCCCTTAGCCCACTCGGCTTGATAAACGGTTATCGAATCGCTGGTGCCGATGGGAGCGTTTACGACTTCGGAACCTCTCAGTACCGCGGCGGAGCTAACAATTTGCCACTCGCAGCTCCTATTGTGTCGATAATAAACACGCCAGATGATCAAGGCTACTGGCTGATTGGTGCGGACGGTGGTGTCTTTTCCTACGGAGATGCGACTTACTACGGCTCTGCTGCAAACCTCCACCTCAATAAGCCGATAGTTGGAGCAGCAGTAACCCCCGATGGCCGAGGCTACTGGCTCGTAGCAGCAGACGGTGGCGTCTTTTCCTATGGGGATGCGACTTACTACGGCTCTGCTGCAAACCTCAACCTCAATAAGCCGATAGTTGGGATCGCAACCACTCCCGATGGCCGAGGCTACTGGCTCGTAGCAGCAGACGGTGGTGTCTTTTCCTATGGGGATGCGACTTACTACGGCTCTGCTGCAAACCTCAACCTCAATAAGCCGGTAGTTGGGATCATGACATCACCGGATGGTGGCGGATACTTCCTTGTAGCTGGTGATGGCGGAGTCTTCGCCTACGGCGACAGTGCCTTCCAAGGCTCTACAGGGGGCAACCCCCCAATGACCACGATCGAAGGAATCTCCTACTAAGAGGCTAAAGATCAGTTAGAGACCAAACTTACCACTGGACCAACCCCCAGCTACCGAGAGCGGCAGCTGGGGGTTGGTCATTGAAGCGCATCGATAGCGTTCAACATTTGCCTTGCCGCGCGGGAAGTGTAAGTCATCGCGAAATATCGATACGCTCGCTCCGGCTATAGATATTCATCCCTTTCGATCCGGCGAAACCACAAATGGTAATTCCGGCGTCTTCGGCAAGCTGTACTGCTAGATTCGTCGGAGCTCCTACGCCTACGAGCAGACCGATGCGTAGTCTTATCGCCTTTTGAACCAACTCAAAGGCAACCCTGCCAGAGATCACCCCAAATATCGACGACGAATCAAAGTTGCCCTCTAGATATCGGCATCCGACGACTTTATCGAAGGCGTTATGTCGCCCTACGTCTTCACGAATTTCTAAAACCTTGCCAGCGCTATTGCAGAGAGCAAATGCGTGGACACCTCCGGTGGCTTCAAAGATCTTCTGTCGCCTTCGAACCGCAGAAAGCGACTCGGTAATAACATTCGCCGCAAAGGTCTCAGTTATGGAAATCTTTTCAACCCCTTGCATCAACTCGTCGATTGTCTCCGTCCCGCAGATACCGCACGAACTCGATATTAGAGTCTCTCGACTACGGGGCAAAGGCACCTCCTCGTTAAGGCGCACTGTGACGATATTGTAATCCTGTTCGACAGATCCGTCGATTCCACAGTATCGAATCGTACGGACTAAATTCGAGGGATCAAAATCTAGAATTCCCTCGCTAATTAAAAACCCAACCGCTAATTCAAAATCATTTCCAGGCGTCCTCATCAAAGTGCCTACCGAGCGCACATCACCTTCCGCCATCTGGACTCTTATCTCTAATGGCTCCTCGGTGGCTAGCAAGTCTTCCTTTCTACGCAACACGCTCGTTCCGTCTTCGCTATAGCGGACAACGTTGATCCAACGCTTCTCAGTACTGTGGCGCATCTTTCAATCCTAAAAAACTACTTCGAAACCTTCTTAGATCATCATAAGTATCGATATCAAAAAATGGCGAACTATCGCCCCTCCATCGTCGATCGTCGAGAACTATTGCACCCTCACCGAGGGCACTCCTTAGAGAAAAAGAAGGGTGAGTCTCGGCCATAAACTGAGCCATTTCAAGCGATCTTCGACTCCACCTCGCACCAAGAATTTGCAGAGATCCGTCGAAGGGAACGACTGAACGCGACGAAGGAAACGATCCAACTGTCGATAAGGTAGCCGCGTCCAATGCGACCATATCTCCGGCTACGACCAATAGGGAAATCTCAGAGGTACCGAGTTCAGTAGATATCGCCTCGTAGCCTCGTGCTACTCCAACTAATGGACTTTTGAACTGAGTGCCTTGAACCTTAGGTAATTCAGTTAAACCAATTCCAGCCTCAAATATTGGAAGGCCGACTTGACTAAGGTTTGCGACCACCAAATCGATAACCCGGACACCTTCTCCAATTTCAGCTTGAAGCTTAGCTCCGCCCCCAAAGCGTCGCGAGTGTCCTCCGGTCAAGAGCAAAATTGCCACTGCTCGACCATCAACTTTCCCCATGAATTACGAAACCTTCCCGATGCTTGGCATACAACCTTCGGCTTAAATAAAGATCCAAACATCACCACGTCAACGAATGAAATATAACAGCCTACGGTCCTTTGGAATTTCACGGAAGTAATATTGCGTTGCAAGCATTGGCCGCCGGGTCGCAAGATAGGGAGAACATGAACAAGTTGTACCGCAAGATAACCCCCGGACACCTCCTACTTCCACTGCGCCTCTTCTTGGGGGTAACGTTTATCTTTGCCGGCCTCCAAAAGATTGCCAACCCCGCCTTTTTCAATGCCAAGAATCCGGCCTCGATTCAAAGCCAGATCGCTGCATATGGGGCTAGAAGTCCTATCCATCTCTTGCTGGGCATCGCCTCTCACGCACCAATTGTCTTTGGCCTCGTTATAGCACTCGGAGAGCTAGCGGTAGGCGTCGGCACTCTCTTCGGTATCTTCAGCAGGATCGCTGCCGGTGGAGGAGCGATCATTTCGTCATTTCTCTTCCTATCGGTATCATTCCACACAAACCCCTATTACACCGGTTCAGACATTGTCTTTATATTCGCATGGATCCCTTTTATTTTGGTGGGAGATGGTGGCATATACAGCCTCGAAGGGCGAATAGCAATGAGAGGGAAGACCGGAGCAGATCCGACCGTCGTTGCAGGAATACCACTTGTTTACCTGACAAAAGTTTGCGGCAACTACTCCGATGGCCTCTGCGCAGCGATGGAAAGCGCACCTTGTTCAGTTTCGATATGCCCAATTATCGATGGCACCTCGCCAAAAGCTCAGCCACAAAAGACCCAAGCGTCACCTACTGGTTACGACGCTGATCGCCGTCAATTCATCATCACCGCCGCAGCCGCATCGTCTATTGCAGTTGTCGGAGGTGGCGCAGCCGCCCTCGTCGGGCGGGCCTTAAACCACGGTACTAATGGCACACAGTCAACTTCGTCGTTGGCTGCTACGCACACCACCAATACCCAGCCAACGACCACTACTACAGCGGCACCAACGAATCAAGCCACTTCGACTACTACAGGAGCAGCCACTCCAAAGGGGACCGAAATCGGTCCGGCGAGTGCGGTGGGTGTTGGCAAGGTCGCATCATTCGTTGACCCTAAGTCAAGCTCACCGGCTTACGTCCTTCAACCAAAAGCTAACCATTTCGTGGCTTACTCAGCAATCTGTCCACACGCCGGTTGTACGGTCCAATACGCCGGCAATGACCTATTTATTTGCCCTTGCCACGGTTCGCAATTCAATGCAACTACCGGGGCCGTTTTACAAGGCCCAGCTCCTACGGGCCTAACAGCAATTCCGATCGCCGAAGGGGCGAATGGGAAACTTTACGCAGACGGCTAATGTTTGGCGCCATATCCGATGCCACGTTAAAATTCATAATTCAGGGAGAGTGTCATGTGACACTCTCCCTGAATTTTTATCGGGTGACGATCGGGAGCATGGACTTTAACTTCGAATCGATTTCGGCAGCTTCGGCTTCAGGGTCAGACTCATCTACCAAACCCACGCCCGCTTGAAATTCGACCTCATTCTTCTCTTCATCTACGAACACCGTACGAATGATCAGGTGCCACTCACCGTCACCACGACCATCCTGGTAGCCGACTGCACCTGCGTATAGGTTTCGAGGCTCGTCTTCGATTCTTTGGATCAGTTCTACAGCTTCGATGGTCGGAACTCCCGCAACTGCAGGAGTAGGGTGAATTCGGTAAAGGAGGTCGATCGATGATATGTCATCACTTATCGACTCTCCCTTTATCAATGTACCAAGGTGAACGATCTCGCCGAAATTCATAATCGATGGCGTCTGGGCGAACTCGACATTGGTCGATAGATCGGCCAAGGACTCGAGTATGTGATCGACAACTATTCGATGTTCGTGGTTATCCTTGTGTGAGGCGAGTAGCTCCGCCTCTCCGCCAGACTTTGTGGTGCCAGCAAGAGGATGACTCGAGAAGAAACGACCGTCGCGCTTCATCAACAATTCAGGAGTAGCCCCAAGTAGCTTTCCTACAGAAAAAACCGTAGCTCCCGTATATAGCTTTGCGAGTCTTTCGATCGATCGAAGGCGGTCAACTCGACCCCCTTCTATCGCCATCCGAGCCCTTCTCGAAAGCACAATCTTCCGAAATTTACTCTCCCGGATAGCCTTAATCGCATTGGCGGCACTGTTGATCCACTCATTACGAGTAATGGGAAATATTAGTTCTCCGGAAGCGTGTCCCTCTACGAATTGTGACGAATCAGCGCTTCGGAGATGATCGAATATCGCATTAATTCCATTCGGCGACTTTGAAGTTACCGTAATGTCAACAACGGTGCTCGAGACTCGTATTGCAACCGCTGGAATGGAGATGTCGACCCCAGACCTACTCGGATCAAATGGAATTGTCGCGAAGGACAGAATCGAAGAGGCGAGATCGTCATCGAATTCACGAAGGTCGTTCCGCAACTCATGAAAAGCCTCACGTGGATCACAATTGAAACGAGCTATTGTCTCGCCGTAAGTTAGTAAAAGTGACCCAGACGACAACAAAACACTGGCGTCTCCGCTTCGAATCACATCGGCAAAGTGGTCGAGGACCTCCTCTACGTCCCCATCGAATGAAGTGGATGAGCGGGAGACAAATACGTTCGTACCAAAGACGGAAACTGCCACCGAGCCATGAAAGTCGACCGCGGCGAGAGACTCTAAGAGCGATGTCATCGAAGGCCACCTTTGGTGGCCATAATCACCTGAGACGACCCGCCAAGAAAGTACTTGAATGTGACACCCTCGAAACCACTTTCCAACAACATTGAGCGCAATCTCGCCTCATTTGGAAGATACGCAGTTGAGGCTGGGAGGTATTTGTACGGCTCGCTAGAGGAGAGGAGTGCTCCAACTCGGGGTACAATTCGGTCAAAATAAAGGCCATGACCGAATTTGATTAATCCGTTCGATGGGCGCGAAACCTCAACGAGGCAGAGGCGTCCCCCAGGTCGCACAACACGGACAAACTCATCAAAGACCGTTCCAAGATCAGCGAAGTTTCTAAGTGCGAATCCACAGGTTACGCCGTCAAAGACGCCATCGCCGAAGGGCATCATCATCGCGTCGCCCTGCGTCAAACCATCGATGTTGGCATGGCTCAACATTCCAATTGAGAAGTCCATCCCGATGACGTCATAGTCCATGGAAGTGAGCATCTTTACAAAGTCACCAGTTCCACATGCAACATCCAAGACCTTACTTCCGCGCAAAAGATTCAGCGACTTGGCTCCAAAGCGCCTCCATCGTTGATCCATCTTGAACGTCATCACTCTATTGACAAGGTCATAGCGGGGTGAAATCGAGTCAAACATCTCTTGCACAAAGCGCGCTTTATCTTCCTGTGTTGGCAGAGGGGACGATCGGTTTAGGTTCTTTTCAGACATTGGACTCCAAATATTCTTTAAACAGCCGTGCTACGACCTCTTTTTCGAGTTTCGAACCAGTTAGATCGAGATGCCTTTGGGCTCTAATTGTGAGTAATCGCTGAAAATTCAGCGCTACGAGTCGGGAGAGGACTTCACTTATTTCGATAAATTCCTTAAATTCATCGACAAACTGCTCTTCGGTAGAGGTTATAGGTCGGCGTACTGTCCGATCGAAGACTCCGATTGCATCATCTACAGTCTCCTCCATTCGCTCTATATGCACCTTTGCGAGCCCTAGCAGCTCACTGAATGGAAGTCCTTTACCGAGTAGTTGAAGAGCCGCACGGGCCATAGCAACGTCACTGCTGTTGAATTTACTCTCGCCATCGACGTGCAACGGAACAAGAATCTGCTCCGCCATCAAACTTTGCAATATTGGGGCGGGAATCTTGGAACGAAGCGCAAGTTCATCAAAGTCCATCAAAGCTGCCGACTCTTCCGGTTCGTCTGCTAGTTTTCGCTCGATCTCTCGCAGACTAAAGCCTTGCTGACGGAGAGAAGTTATCTCGCTTAGTCGCCCTACAGCTTCAACGCCGTAGAAGCCTCGACGGCCATTGCGCTCTGGGGCATCGATCAATCCGCGACGCTGATAATAACGAATCGTCTCTATCGCGACACCAGTGTTCGTCGAGAGATCCTCAATGGACAGCCCTCTTTGAAATTGATATTCAGAGGTAGCCCTCTGTCGAACAGCCATTTGCGCCTCAAATCCTCGCGAAATTCAACTCGCTAGAATTACGTTAATTGTAGTGTTTTGTACCACTATTGTAAAACACGGCGGTATCAGTACCTATTCCTCAACGGGAGCACCACAGTGGCGACACTTGGCATAGCCCCTAGCGGTTGGTCGCTCGCAGGCACTACAGAGGTAAGGGTGGATCGAGGCAGCTTTGATGCGTCGAATCGACGAAACGGCCATTCCACCTATTGCTACCACAAAGAGGAACTCAATTAGGTCACGAACAACGTTCACTGCAACACCTTCACAAATTAATCCGGGATAATTACGCCTTCAATTGGCTTTGGCGGCGGCGGAAACTTAGGGTCGAGACTTCTTAGGTGATGCGCAACGATCTGAAGTACCGCGCGATCCCTAAACCACTTTTGATCTCCGGGCACCACGTACCATGGAGCGTGTTCGTGGTCGGTCAATTCGATGACACGAGCATACTGGCGCACGTACTCTTCGAAGTGAGTACGGGTTACAAGATCCGATCCATCAAACTTCCAATTCTTCGTCGGATCGTCGATGCGTTCCTGGAGGCGCACCTTTTGCTCCGCTTTCGAGATGTTGATGAAGATCTTGACTACGTGGAAGCCATTTCTCGCGAGATGCGCTTCAAAGTCATTGACGCTTCGGACTCGCTCGGCAAATTTGGCTTCGCTTATCGCCTTGTTCACCACCGGGACCAACAAGTCCTCATAGTGCGAGCGGTTGAATAGAGCAATTTCACCACGTCTCGGAACGGCCATATGAACCCTCCATAAGAAGTCGTGAGCCAACTCAACTTCACTTGGAACTTTGAAGTCATAGACCTGTACGCCTTGTGGGTTGAAGCCGCTGAAGACCCTTCGTACTGTTCCATCTTTACCGGCTGTATCTAGCCCCTGTAGAACTAAGAGCAGTCCGCTCTTCTTCTCGGCCCAAAGGCGCCCTTGAAGCCCTTCGAGTGTCTCGCGCAAAGTATCCATCTCACTTTTGGCTACCTCTTTTTCGATATCATCACAACCAAAGAATGATCGATGCGTAGCCTGTGCCAAGTGTGGGAGCGCTTGCGATGCTCTAAAGATTGAATGCTTAATGGCGGTCACTACTGTCGTCTCCCTCGGTCACCAATCGTGACGATAGAACTGATATTGCAAATGTTACGCCTCCGAGGGCAACTAGAAGCAACGCAACTGTAAAAGTACCGATCGAAGAGTGGATATGGTCTTTCAAGAAGAATACCCCCAAGGCCATTGCAACGGTGGGCTCCAGCAAGTTGACGACCGGAAGAACTCCACTTAGCTCCACTAATTGCAAGACACTTTGGGTCATAATTAGGTCGATGGCACCGATCAAAATTAGAACGTAACCCGGCCAGTGTGTAAAGAGCGCGCCAAACCCCGATGTGGTCACCAGTGAGGCAGTCGCTTTAGTCACGAAGATGGCAATTCCGTGTGTAACCCCAGTGAATATCGGCAAGATAAAGTCGATCCACCACTTTGCATGGCGAAAGGGAGCAAACCTTGCTGTGACAAAGATCACAGTTACCACAAGTGAGATTACAACTCCGAGGGTGAAGTTTGGAACGAATTTGCTCGCATTTGTAGTCGTCGTCGAAAGAAAGACTGCGAGCAAAAGGCCTGCAACTAGGGTTAAGCCAACCATAGACCACGAAGGCCGCTTCCGCTCAAAGAGAGCGTCGGCAAAGATGGTAATACTAAGTCCAAACGCCAAAATTGGAGAGACGACCAATATTGAACCGTCCTTGAGGGCCAGGAACTGACCCACAAACGCAAAGATATCGAAAAGGACGCCTAGAATCCAATATGGGTTTTTGATGAGTTGCCATAATAGTGTGACCTTCAAGTTCGCGTCGGTCGAGATACCTCTAACTTGCCGCTTTTGGAATATAGCAGCGAGTGAAAACGATATAGCTGATGCGATTGCAAGTATGTAGACCATGGGTTTCTGAAGAAAAGGTTATTAGCTAAATGCCGAAACGAGTGCTGATCATCTCCGCTCGCATGGGCGCCGGACACGATGGCGCAGCTAAAGAGATCGCACAAAGCCTTCAAAGCCACGGTTTCGAAGTTGAAATTCGCGACTTCCTTGATGCGGCGCCTAGGATCGGACGATTCCTCGAAAAGACTTACGAACTCCAGCTCGACCACGCGCAGTGGAGTTACGAGGCTCTATTTCGCATCTTTGCATCATTCAAAGCCATCAAGCCGCCGATCGTAACCATCTTCTACAAGATCTTCTTCCCGCGAATTCGCAAGTGGATCAAAGAGCTCGACGCTGATCTAGTTATCACCACCTACCCCTTCGCGTCGTTGGTTCTCGGACGAGCACGTCGCTCTCTAGTACGACCAATGAAGGTGCCGGCTTATACATTTCTTACCGACTTCTCAGTCCACACCATGTGGGTTGACGAAGGAATCGACGAGTATCTAGCCGTTCACCACATCAGTGTGAGGCAGGTCGAGCGGCTCGTAGACAAGACTCCATCGGTGAGTGGACCGGCCGTATCTTCTCGATTCAAGAACATCGATAAATCTTTGGCAAAACAGATTCGTGAAGAATTTGAGATTCCAACCGACCAAGCTGCAGCACTTATCGTTGCGGGAAGTTGGGGAGTCGGCGACCTCAAAGACACCGTAACTTCGCTTGCCGATGCACCCGATATCTTCCCAGTCGTTATCTGCGGTAAAAATAAGGCTCTCTTCGATGATTTGACCAAGCTCAATGTAGGAAAAGTAGTCGGATGGACCGAACGCATGCCAGAGCTTATGGCAGCCTGCGACGTGGTAATACAAAACGCTGGCGGATTGACTGCTAATGAGGCATTCGCAGCCGGAGTTCCAGTTATTAGCTACAACCCAATAAAGGGCCACGGGTTGCGGAACGTCATTGAGATGGAAGCTGCCGGAGTCTCACTCTGGGCAAAGAATCGAAACGAACTGATCGAGACGATCCACGAGCTAGCACGCAACCCTGAACTTACGACAAGGCGTGCTTCTCAAGTCTTTGTCGACGATCCAGCGCGTGTGATTTCCAACCTATTTACCGGAACTGAAATCCCGAGGCGACAACGATCAAGCCAACCTCGTCCATTCGTTACATCCGCCAAAGTTGCCTTTGGTTCAATTGCGCTCGTCACCCTTGCAAATGTAGCGACAAACGCAGCGACAAACGAGGTCAACATAGCAAGTGCAGCAGTCGCCACACCATATGCGTATCTCGAAGTACCTATGACAAGTGCGACGATCTCTAATCCACAAGTGATTCGGATGTTAGCTACCACCGGGATTGGCGCAGTAGTGAGCGGACCTTTAGCCCTTGAATATCCTGACCAAGTGCGAAACTTGGTAGCAAAGGGCGTTACGGTCGTAAATGGAGGTTGGCCGATAAATTCAGGTATTCGCCTTCTCGCCCCTATTGAGGGAGCCACCAAAGCAGAGAAGATTCTAAGCAGGATAACGGGTGAGACGAATCTGATCTACTCTCCAGAGAGCATCCTCTCTAGCGTCGACCTTGCTTGGGCATCTATCTCACACAGCCCTGTAGTAAAGGCGTATGGACTCGAAAATCCCCTTCTGTTCAAGGCAGTATCTGGACGCACGTACCTCATTCCCACGGAGAAGCTCACCTCTTCCGCGGCGTTAGTCGAGATCAAGCACGTCCTGACAGCGCTGAACAAGCAAAGCTTCACGATCTTACCATTCTCGCAACTCACACCTACTGACTTTGCCACCCACGTACAGTAGATCAATCGCTTAAAGGGCAAGAAGTACTATGAACAAGATAGCCATGAGCGCAATATCGATCGCAACAGTTGGTCATAGCGCAAGTGCCCTATCATGGTTCTTCCCCCTCACCAAGAAGATATTGCCAACGATTACCGGCTATAACCATGGACAACGCTACACCGCAATCTCATTCGACGACGGCCCAGACCCCTCTTACACTCCTTTGATCCTTGAGATCCTGGCGAATAGCAACACTAAAGCCACCTTTTTCATGCTGGGACAGATGGTTGAAAAGTACAAATCTCTTACCAAAGAGGTTGCCGATGAGGGCCACGCCATCGCCCTACACGGTTATGAACATCGAAATCACCTGTTTCGTAGCGCCAAGACCATCGCCTTTGACCTCAGGCGTGGCAAAGAGGTCGTAGAAGAGACAACCGAACGGAAGATCGAACTGTATCGACCTCCCTACGGCGTGATATCGGGTGGAACTATTTATGGGTGCCACAAGAATGATCTTAAGGTCATAACCTGGACAAATTGGGGGCGGGACTGGAGAGCGGTGGCTACAGCACAGACTGTAGTAGATGACGTCTTTCGCTACGACCCCCGTGGTGGAACTATCCTTTTGCACGACAGTGACTGCACCTCTGCGCCAGGCTCGATCAACTCAACGATCGGAGCACTACCCCTGATAATTGATCGCCTTCGTGACGAGTCGATTGAGATCGGGCCAATTACAAGTCGCTAGGATCCTCGGGGAGCGCATCCTCTTCTTTTTGGCTTGATATGGTTCGCGAAGAGCCGTACTTGTGCCAGAGTTCTTGGGAGGTTACTTGGATCATAGCAGCTACGGGAATGCCTATAAGTGCGCCTGTGAAACCTGAAAGATCAGTTCCTACCAATACGGCGATCAAGATCCAAAGAGGGTTCAAGCTGACCGTTCGAGCCATGACTACGGGATTTAAGATATGATTCTCAATTTGCTGATAGGTCAAGAAGACAACCAGCATGACTACCCCAGCGATCGGCGAATGCAGAAAAGCTATAAATACCGTTGGAACACCAGCAAGTAATCCACCGACAAGGGGAAGCAGGTCTACTATCGCAACCCAAAGGGCTAGTAGGAGCGCAAATGGAACGCCCAGAATGGAGAGCGAAGCACCAACTACGACTCCTGCAATGACTGAAGTAGCGAGATTACCGAAGACGTAACCGGCGACTGCCTTCTCACTCCGTTCGAGGATTCGATGAACAAGTGCCCTAGTTTCCACGGGCAATAATCCAAGGGTGTTTTGAACCACCTTCGGCCCTTCGAGAAGAATGAATACCGAAAGTAGGGCTATGGTGATTACTCCGGTAAGTCCCGTTAAAAATGTTCTCGTCGCAGACAGGAGCGTCCCAGTCAGATTTCCAGCGGCACTCGTTATCTTGGAGACATTTGACGAAACGAATGACTCTATGTGAAATCGCGTAATGAGCGCACCAAGTTGCCCTTTTCCACTTTGGGCTTGGGCCACAAGGGTTGGGAGCTGGTGCGCAAAGGTAAACGCAGCTGAATAGAGGGGTTTTGTAAATACGTAAACCAACGCCGTAAGGGCGGCAAGGCCCACAAGGACAACCACAACAACCGCGATGGATCGGCGAATTTTGTGACGGACCATAAATCTGACTATCGGATGTAAAACGATAGCAAAGATGGTCGAGATCAAAAGATCCAAAAGAAAGCCGTGTAAGACTACCACTAGGAAGATCGACAGAATCGTCGCTATGGCAATGGCGTCAATTAGAAAAACGCGCTTCATGAACTCTTTACGATCCAACTGCTCACCTCACTCCATGCCACCTTAGTTCACATCCGTACAATTTGCTATTAAGCTGTAGAAAGTCAAGCTAGCCGAGAAGGGGCATTGGCAAGACGGCCATTGTGCCGTTCAAAGGCGGAGCTACAATAATCGAAGAGCACGAAGAGCAAAAGAAAGAGCGCCGAAAACTTTGGCGAAAGAAGGGTCCGATGCGTCGCTTTGCATTTGGAGGCGCAAAGGGCGTGCTAATCGTACTCGTACTTGAGTACCTAGTCTTTCCACAGATTGCTGGCGCCAGAAAAGATATCCACGTACTTTCAACGGTAAATATCGCATGGATTGGTCTAGGAATAGCGCTAGAAGTTGCAGCTCTCGTTGCCTATGCAAAGTTGACGGAGGCCATGCTCCCAAAGGGAGCAATTAGCTTTAGCAAGATCTTTCGAATCGACCTAGCTGCGTTGGCTACTTCTCACATTATTCCTGCTGGAACTGCAGGAGGAACCGGTCTTTCAATAAGGTTGATGACTAATGTAGGTGCCCGTACTACGGACGCCGCATTCGCAATTGCAACTCAGGGAATAGGTTCGGCCGTAGTCTTAAACGCCATTCTTTGGGTAGCCCTAATCGTATCGATTCCGCTCCACGGACTCAGTGCTTCGTATGCGATCGCCGTAGGCCTTGGCCTCTTCGTCTTTACGTTCTTCATCCTCACCGTAATCGCGTTGACCAGGGGAGAAGACCGAATCGCTCGTATAATCGTTCGCCTAAGCGAGCACATTAAATTTATTAGAGTCGAAAAGTTAATGCCAATACTCGCACGTGTTGCGCTTCGCATAAAAGACCTTGAGTCAAATCCCGACCTTTTGCGACGTGCGGTCATATTTGCATTCTTCAACTGGATACTTGACGCGGCATCCCTATGGGTATTTATGGCAGCCTTCGGCTACTACGTAAATCCAGACGCACTTTTGGTTAGCTATGGTTTGGCTAATGTACTCGCAGCAATACCGATAACGCCTGGCGGATTAGGCGTTATTGAAGGCGTTCTGACTTCAACGTTAGTAGGCTTCGGTTCGCCTCGAGCTATCGCGATCCTTGGCGTCATCGGCTATCGACTCATAAATTTTTGGCTCCCCATACCCATTGGGGGCCTAGTCTCGCTTGGCCTCGGGAAAGGACCAGTCACGCTGGATGACCAAGAAGATACCCAAGGATAAGGATAAACCAAGAAGAGGCCTACCATGTAGAAAAGTCGGTTTCTAGAAACCCACCATTCGTTAGGCCTCTACCTTTGTCTGGCTAAAGATGTTCAAAAGCATCCCCACCTGTTGCGTAGCCTCGTTGGGGTGCCTAAAGTACGTATCAGGATTTACCTTGTAGTGATTACGGCGCCCAACCCGCGTTACTTCGATGTAGCCATCGGCCACAAGGTCAGCGAGGATCATCTGAGCCGCACGTTCGGTAATTCCAACCTCTTTGGCAATATCTTTCATAAGTGCATCTGGTGCTGCATTCACTGCGATGAAAACGTGGCCATGATTGGTCAAAAATGTCCATCCGCGTTTAGTTCCTGCCACTTTGGGTCACCTAAGCCTTCTTTAGTTTCGTGCACCTCTCGGGGCAAAATCAATTCATCGCACAGACTTCATAGAGATCAACTGTCGGGAAAGTTAGAAAATACCCTTCACGAATTACTCTACTTGTCAAACCTCATCTGTAATAGTATTCATCAATCACCGATGGCATATAGTGATGCAATACCCTATCTTCAGTGGCAAAAGTCCTTTCATCAAAACTTCCCCTAGATTAGAGGTGGGCAAAGGAGAGCAACGTGGAGATTGACTACCTCAAAGATAGCGAGCTAGCAAATATGGCGCCCAAGGGTGTGACCGTGGCGGCGCTCGATATGGGGTCGAACTCTTTCCACTTGGTAGTAGCAAGAGGACACGGCCGCAACAACTTCGAGGTAATTCTGAAAGAGAAAGAGATGATGCGCCTCGGTGACGAAGTCGCAGCCACCAAGAGATTTTCAGATGAGACTCGACTACGAATCGCCGAAGTGGTTGCCCGAATGACAACTCTCTCCAAGGCAGTTGGGGCGACGACAATGAAGGCAGTCGCAACCGCAGCATTTCGAGATGCAAGGAACGCCGGTGTCGTCGTCGACGAACTAGAGGAGAGCCTTGGGATCAAAGTAAGCGTTATCGCTGGTAGAACCGAAGCAGAACTTATTTGGACGGCACTAAGCCAAGGGGTTGACTTTGGGGGAGACACCGTAGTTGGTGCGGATCTTGGCGGTGGCTCATTGGAAATTATGGTCGGGGAGCAGAGTCAACTAATCCACTGCGCAAGTTACCCTCTTGGCGTTGGAAAATTAACTAGCAGGTATCGGGCACCTGGAACCGTACCTGGGATTGACAAAGAAGAGGTCGCTAGAGCAATTCGTCAAAATCTCGACGAAGAGATGATCGATACCATTTCACAAAGCAAACCCTCGACACTCATTCTCTCAAGTGGATCGCTCCTAAACATTGCTCGTATGACTCTTCTTAGAATCGATGAAAAGCGCTGGAATGACCTATCTATAAACCAGAGCGAGATTCCGATTGACGAGCTCAGGACGACCTGCAAAATGATCATCTCCTCGGACTTCAAAGGTAGATCCAAACTTTTAGGCGTTGACGATAAAAGGGTTGACCTCCTACCATCGGCCGCAATCGTTTTGACCGAATTGCTCGCCATAGTAAACCCCAAGAGAGTCCTAGCGAGTGAGTGGGCACTTCGTGAAGGGATCATACTCAAAGAACTTTCCCTCGTGAGCGAGAGTGAATTTGAAGGTGACAATCCATCGCTCAAAGTTGAGTCAATAACGGCCATCGCCGAAAGGTACAAGTGGAACGAGCGCCACTCACGGAAGGTAGCTGAGTTAGCAGTATCGATATTCGACCAGACCAAAAAGCTCCATGGCCTTAGTGAGAAAGAGCGAGAGATCCTCTATTTGGCGGGGCTCTCACATGACATCGGCGAGTTCATCTCCGTCGAAGGTCACGACAGACATAGCGCATATCTACTTGAAAACTCTCGACTCCCTGGTTTTGACATAAACGAACGCAACTGCCTTCTTTCAGTCGTCAGGTTTCACCGCAAGGGAACACCCAAGAACGATTATCCTCCATTTGCGGAGCTGAACAAGGCGCAAGCAAGCAGTGTGCTTAAGTTAACGGCACTACTTCGACTTGCTGACGCACTCGATCGCTCTCATCGAACAATTGTAGAATCCGTCAAAGTGGTGATCGAACGCGAGCAACTTCTTCTCTTTGTCGACAGCAGCAGTGCTGTTGAATTAGAGGAGTATGGACTCCGTCGAAAGCGACAGCTCTTTGAAGATGTCTTCAAACTCGACGTTCATTTAATAACAAATTAGCCCGAAGGAAAAAGAACCCTAGATTCCTTCGTTGGGGTAGAGAAGAGAGAGCGCGAGGTGGAGCTTGGAGGGTGAGTCGGAGTAGCGTGCCCCCAGCTCGATAAGCTTCGAAACTAGAGCATTGCGCAAGGTGAGACCACCTTCATCGCTAAGTAGCTCAACCTCAATCTCTCTAAATGTATGCACAACCTGATTATTCTCGATGCGCAAAATATCGGCTACATCGTCGTCGACAGCGACCTTTTCGCCTGCCAGTGAGATCGTCGTTGAATGCCTTCGGGAGATCATTCGGGCAATTGGAGAGAGGGTCTCGCGAGGAATGGGACGTACCTCAGCACGACCAAAGAGCTCGTCGAGCGAGTCGCCGAACTTACCTTTGACATTTATCTCATGGCGCTTTACCGAGACTACGCCATCGGAGGTCGCACTTTCGCCCCCATCCTTTATGGTCCAAGTGCCACTTACATCTTCACCAAGGTGCACTTTATCGTCGAGGTCTCCCACATAGCAGCGGAACCGAAGTGACGACTTCCTTTTGGTCATCAGAAATTCTGCTGTATCAAAGTAGGTAGTCAGGGTTTCGATATTTTTATCCTCTTCGATCTGCGCCCCATCTACGAGTTCCTCGTAGTTCACTACTGAAAATTCAACCCCAGCAGTTAGCTTTACCTCTTCTTCAATCATCTTGCCTCACATCAGCGAAGGAGCCGGCTTCCTTGATTCAAGGTTAGCCTTCTCCATCAAAATATCCTGAACCGAAATCCCTAGAGTAGATTCATCCCGCTCATAAAACCCAGAAGCATTCATCGTCCACGAATAATGGTCATCTGCTTCGCAAAGCTTTAAAATCTCCTCTACTTGCGCAATGTCACTAGCTTGGCTGATCGGAAAGATGGCCTCAATTCGTCGGTCTAAATTTCTCTCCATGAGATCTGCCGATCCAACGTACACCTTGAATGGATTGGTCTCTTGAGTCCCCCCAAAGGCATAGATCCTCGAGTGCTCGAGCAACTTTCCAACAATCGACTTAACCCGTATATTCTCCGAAAGTCCAGGAACTCCTGGGCGAAGACAACAGATACCGCGAGCGATAATATCGATCGTAACACCGTGGTTCGACGCATTATAAAGCGCATCGATTATCGGAGAGTCGGTAAGGTTATTTACCTTTATGACTATACGACCCTCTTCTCCCATTTGGGCCTGCTCATCGATCAATTCCATGATTCGATTGCGCAGAAACGTCGGGGCTAAAACTATCTTGCTAAATTCACCGGGGCGGGAAAAGCCGGTCAGGAGGTTGAAGGCCTCAGCAAGGTCGCGATTTAGATCGCTATCCGCACTTAGGAGACCAAGATCTTCGTAACTTCGTGCAGTCTTAGCGTTATAGTTTCCCGTACCTAAGTGACAGTAGAGTCGCACACCCTCATCTTCATTTCGGATTACTAGTGCAGCCTTGATATGGGTCTTCAACCCCATCAATCCATATACGACGTGAACTCCTGCCTCTTCCAATCTCTTAGCCCACGAGATATTCGCAAGCTCATCGAATCGAGCCTTTAGTTCAACCAGAACTGCAACTTGCTTTCCCGCTTCAGCGGCACGGATAAGCGCCGCCATCATCCTCGAATCTCCCGACGTTCTATAGAGAGTCTGTTTGATAGCCAGCACATTCGGATCTAAGGCCGCTTGCTCGATAAAGGCTTCAACGGTGTTCGAAAATGACGTATAAGGATGATGAAGGAGAATATCTCTTCCTCGCAAAACTTCAAAGATGTCAGCTCTGCGCCCCGTATTGCTTTCGCTGAATTCCTGAGGTGTAGTGGGAGTAAAGCTCGGCGCAGAAATCTCTGGTATCCCAATCGAGTGGACTTGCCAGAGGCCGGAGAGGTCGATAGGAAAATCTACTTCATAAATATCATCTCTATGAAGTCGTAGCTCCTCAGAAATTAAGTCGATCGCCGTTGCTGGAGTTCCACGAGAGACTTCAACCCTAACCGCACGCCCAAACCGTCGACGTCGCAGTTCGATTTCAACTAACTCAAGGAGGTCATCTGCCTCTTCTTCTTCGAGTGATAGGTCGGCGTTTCGAGTGACTCTAAACGAGTAATGATCCCCAATTTCCATCTCAGGAAAGAGTCGATTGAGATGGGCCGCTATCACTGACTCCAAGGTAACGAATTTGTAAGCATCACCAATGGGTACGAACCTCGGCAAGATGGCGGGTACCTTAACGCGAGCTACTCGAGACTCCTTCGATATTGGGTCAGATACCGTCACCAAGAGGCTAAGGGAAAGATTGCTGATGTAGGGGAATGGATGAGCGGGATCCAATGCGATTGGGGTCAATACTGGGAATATACGCTTTTCAAAGATCGCCGAAAGCTCGCGTCTATCATTGAGATCGAGTTCGTCAAAGGAGAGAACTTCAACTCCATGCTCCTTCAAACCCGCCACAATATCCTGATTGTAGATCTTTCCAACCTTATCAAGCAGCGGCTCAAGTTCATTTCGAATCGCCTTTAGCTGCTCCTTGGTACTCATGCCATCAGAGCTCTTCGATTTAACGCTGGCGGCCAATCGGTCCTTGAGGCCGGCCACACGAACTTGGAAGAACTCGTCTAGTCCAGATGAAAAGATTGCCAGAAACTTCACCCGTTCAAGAAGTGGAATCGAACCATCTGCGGCGAGTTCAACTACCCTCTCCGCAAAGCGAATCCAAGAGACCTCTCTATTTAGGAACCTGCTTGGCCCAAGTGCTGCAACAACGCTTTTGTCTTCCATACGGCATTAAGGCTAGGCAACTTTCGAGATGAAAACACCCAATTTTTATTTAACATTTGCTTAACCCGTAGCTGAGAGGTGTAGGACCTTCAAACCATCCCTAATTTGCGCACCTCGATATTTGCAATGTCAGAGATGGCTAATGCGAACTCCCGGATAATCTCGCCCCGCTTCGATTCACGAAGAGGCGTAAGGTAGGGGTTCATAATGGTAGAACGCAGCACAACCAAACCTTCCCTACGATACTCTTCTTCATCGACTTCAATATCTCCGGAGGCAAATATGGATGATAACGACGCGAAGTTGTAGTGGTCTGCAGTAAACGAAGTCTTCGATAGAAAGAAGGGCTGCGAGTAGCTGTATTGTCTCTCGCCGTGTTCGGCTCTAATCGAGAAGTGACGATAGATAGCCTCAGTCAAGGAGTTAAAGTCCCTAAGTGAGCCGCCATTTCTGGGAGCAAAACCAAATACGTTGATATTCGTATCCGGAGGTACAAACTTGCCATCACGATGGCAGTATGGGACGGTTTTGAAAAGTCGCTCGACATCCGTTTCATCCATAACTCGATCGAGGCGCGTCAACCATTCAAAGAGTTCCCGAGCCGCAATCCAACTTGCCCTAATTACTCGTCCATGGCTCGTTCGATTGAGGGGCAACATTTCGGAGCTCAACCAAAGAGCAGTTGCCGGAAAACTCGGTCGTGATCCTTCCAATGTGTAGGCCGCGAATGCCTCAGTCGCCACCTTCCCAAACGACGCTCCTGCGAGGTGAGCGCCACCCTCAACTAAATGGCGTGGTGGTCGATGAGACCACGAAGCGTTCGATGCAACCGTTATATAGGGTGCCTTTTGTCGCACGAGGTAGCGAACTAGATCCTCTTTAAAGCAAATGGTGCCGCAAGGGTAATTTACGTATCCCATCTTGTGCGGATCTACAGTAATTGAATCGGCGCTCCCGAAGGCGCCAAGAGCCTCTATAACGCTTCGATCATCGAACGACACATCGGCGACTTCTCGAAATTCGCGAAAGGTATTTGTCTCCATCTGAAACGATGAATGTTGCACTTCAAAGCTCGTTGAAATCAGAGAGTCGACGTTAACGTTATTGGACATCGTGGTTCCCAAATATTGAGAGATCTCCGCGGCCTCCTCAATTTCGCCGCGGCGCAACAGTAACGCCATGTAGCGCAGGAAGTGTTCATCTTCGGACTTGGCTAGCCCCAGCCTCTCCTCGATGAGATGGGCAAGTTCAATTGGGGCGCTATGCGACTCGGAGTCGATCACGCCCAAAGAACGCTCAATGCAATCTTTGATAATAGAGATATCATCTTCAATTAGCAGAGTCCGGAAGTAGCCTCCCCATGCCCCGTCGATGTGCAGCCAAAATCCAGCACCTTCACTAGTTAACTCATCCCTAAGGGCTGAGATCTCACCAATCGGATCGACTGAACCCTCCTCCGTAGAACCAGCGATAGCTACTACTGCCAGAGGAACCATACCTCGCTCCAGCGCATCGGCTATCTTAAGCCGTAAATCAGAGGTACGCAACCTAAATGATTCGTCCGTATCTATACGGATGAGCGATGAGGATCCAATGCCGAGAATATCGAGGGCCTTTGCTATTGAATAGTGCGCAGCACCTGACACGAAGATCGCAGGAGGAAAGTCGACCATGGCCCTAGCTATTCCGTCGCTAAGACTGTACTTCGAGTGCGTGCGCATCGCTTCAAATGGATCACGGCTAATTTCAGCACTTATCTCAAGGTACTCTTTGAAGAGTTCGATCGTAGCGCTTGGCGTGAGTGTCAGAACATCCTTGTAGTCATACGAACGTAACAGAGATCCATCGCTTCCAAACTTGAGATCTAGTTTTAACGCCTTAGCTACGTCTAGCAAGGAAAGGGGCAGATACCTCACTTGACGGGCGACCCAGAGAGCCTCAATGTTTGCTACAGTTCCACCCGAAGTCAAATGAGACCAACCATAAGGACGCGACAGAGCTGCATGATAGCTAGCAAGCGAGACACCATCAATTACCTTAGGAGGCCTCGGCGGTGGCGTAAATCCAACCATAGTCAATATCTTGCTACATGCATCTATCTCGTATTCAAGGGTGACCGCACCCGTCTCGCTGGTTACGTTGTTGGAGTTGTACAAGATTCCCGCCAAGGAACCTACCAATGCGGCAATAGTCGTCTCGCCCTGCTGATGGGCGATGTATCGCGGGGAGTAGAACGGAAAGCTCCTCCGCAACTGGCCCAGCAACTGCTCTACCTTCTCAAGGAGATCCGATCTCTCCTTTGAGAGATCGTTCGCTTGGTGCGAGGTCAGAACGCCTTGATCGTCTGGGTAGTAATTACGTCGCCAATGAAAGTAGTCGTCGATTACTAGATCTAGCATCTCACGGATAAATGGCGCATTCTCCCCTTTAGGACCAGGAAAGTGTGCCAAAAAACTCTCGGTACCGTCACTCATCGACCCCTCATTCCGCAGTTTGCCCAAATGTCGAAGATAATTTCATTCGTCCACGAATGAAATTATCTTATTTGGGCGCGTCGACCACAACCACAAGTTCTGTAGCGTTTATCGATTGATCGACGTGGAATGCAACTTCTGACAAGTTGGTAAAGTCAGATCTAAAGTGGGCCCCTCTTGACTCTCGCCGTAAAATGGCACCTCGCATAACCAACTCGCCCACTTTACGTAGATTGAAGTTTTCAATCTCGTAGCGATCGGAACTCGCCTTTTCCGATATGGTCATTAATTCTTTAAGACCCACAGATAGCTCTTCGCCATTGCGCATTACTGAAGCAACTTCATCCATCAGGGACTTAATTCGTTCGCGGCTCGCTGATTCGACGCCGCGGGGCGTCGGTGGCGAGTCGTCAAAGGTTCGACGACTCCCACCCACTTCGTCAAGTGCCGCCAGTACCGCCTTATCACCCATTACCAGACCTTCAAGTAGGGAGTTAGATGCCAATCTATTGGCACCATGAAGACCAGTGCTCGCAACTTCTCCAGCTGCGTAAAGCCCCTTTAAATTAGTCCTTCCACTTGAATCGGTTCTGACTCCGCCCATTTGGTAGTGAGCGGCCGGCGCAATCTCGACCGGAGCCTCACGGGGATCGAGGCCAAGAGATAGACACGATTCAAAAACAGTAGGGAAAGCCTCTTCGATATTATGGATGGGACGAAGGTCGAGAAAGACCTTCCCGGTTAGGCGGCGCTCGTCAAGAACCGCTCGAGCCACCACGTCACGAGGAGCCAACTCCATCGCTTCGTCGTATCGACTCATAAAGCGATCGCCGTTTCCATTGAGCAGAATTGCGCCTTCTCCTCGACATGCCTCACTGATCAACGAGCCGTCCATCAGGGCCGTTGGGTGGAATTGAGCCAATTCGATATCGCGGATGGTGACACCGGCCTCAAAGGCGAGAGATATTCCATCTCCCGTTGCCTCTGGGGGATTTGTGGTAACACGATATAGTTGTCCAGAGCCTCCCGTGGCTAACAAAACAACTGACGCGTCAACTCTGACAAATTGCCCATCATCAGCGATTAGCCACGCACCCACAACTCTTTTGTCCACCACTCTCAATGAGACGACCATGTGTGAATCGAGGACATCTATCTTTTCCGAGATAGTTTCGTGAATGAATTTGAGAAGAAAGAATCCACTACGATCTCCACCAATATGGCGAACACGCGGACGAGAGTGCCCGCCCTCTAGGGCAAGTTCATCATCAAATTTCATACCCAATTTTGAAAGTCTCTCGAGATGTCCGAGGGACTCCTCGAGAATCATATTCGTCACCTGCGGATCACTCAATCCGCGTCCAGCCCTCAAGGTATCTTCAAGGTGGCTTGCGACATCGTCAACGCTTATTGGAAAAGCGATTCCTCCTTGAGCCCAAGAGGTCGAACCGGAGATCAATCCGGTTTTAGAGACCAAAAGAGCCTTAGCTCCCTTCTCGATCGATCGAAGCGCTGCGTATGCACCAGCAACTCCAGATCCGATGATCAACAGATCGACCTGCTTTGCCTCAAAGGAAGTGTTAGCCAATTGCAATCATCTTTTCGATAGCCCTGCGGGCAGGGACGGCGATCTCTTCGTCTACTTTGATCTCGAATTGATCGAGCAGAAGACTATCTCTTACCTTTTCTAGGGTTATCATCTTCATGTACTGACAGACCGCCGACTCTTTCACAGGAAGGAACCTTTTCCCAGGTGCCATCTTGTTCAGGCGATGAATGATTCCAACCTCTGTCGCTACCACAAACTCTTTTTTATCGCTTGCAGCCGCGTATTTGACCATTCCTTCCGTGCTCATCATCTTTGCGTCGGGCTTCAAAAAGAGGCACGAGGAGCCGCAAGAGCACTCGGGGTGAATCAGGAATTCTGCATCTGGATATTGTTCGAGTTTCTCTTTGATCTCAGCGTCACCGATTCCAGCATGTACGTGGCACTCACCCATCCATACGTGCATTTTGATACCAGTCATCTTTTCGACATATGCGCCAAGAAACATGTCAGGTAGAAAGAATATCGGCCTAGTCGGATCGAGGCTCTTTACTACCTCAACTGCATTTGCAGAAGTCACACAGACATCCGAGAGCGCCTTCACCTCTGCTGTCGTATTGACATAGGAGACGACTTGCCCATCTGGGTTTTCATCGCGCCACTGCTTTACGTCGGAGGCAGCAATCGTATCCGCCAAAGAACAACCAGCTCCAAGATCGGGTAAGAGTACCTTCTTCGTTGGATTGAGGATCGATGCCGTCTCTGCCATAAAGTGGACTCCGGCAAAGACAATAACATCGGCATCCGTTGAAGCGGCAATCCGCGATAGGCCAAGAGAGTCACCGACGAAGTCCGCCACCTCTTGGACTTCACCGCGTTCGTACGAGTGCGCAATGACTATGGCATTGCGATCTTTTTTCAGCTGGTTAATCTCTTCAGCAAGAGAGGTATCGACAAGCGACATTGATTCACTCCTATTGTGAGCTGCGCTATGGCCTCTGTACGTAAGTCAACAAAAATATCATTGAGTAACTTCCATCCACTTTAACTAAATGCTAGTTGAAGGTGGTTATGGCACTTATAGTTCGAAGTCCATTGAGATATCTGCGGCGGAAACGCTGTGCGTAAGCGCACCGACGCTTATCAGATCTACGCCGCACTTCGCCACTTCTTCAACGCGAGCAAGGTTCATTCCACCACTCGCTTCGACGACCGCACGGTGTGAAATGAGATCAACCGCCTGCTTCATCTGGTCATTAGTCATATTATCGAGCAAGATCGCCTCCGCACCAGCCTCTAAGGCTTGGGCGACTTCGGCAAGAGTTCCCACTTCAACTTCGACTTTCATCAGGTGCGGTGCGCCGCGACGTGCCCGCGCAACCGCCTCGGCGATCGATCCTACAGCCTCAATATGATTGTCCTTAATTAAGATTCCATCCGAAAGACCAAATCGATGGTTGAAGCCTCCGCCTACACGGACCGCATACTTTTCAAGCTGGCGAAGTCCTGGCGTCGTCTTGCGGGTATCTATAATCTTGCAACCGTACGGCGCCACCTTTGCAACATAAGCGCTCGTAGTAAAGGCGATCGCACACATATGCTGAAGGAGGTTCAACCCAAGGCGCTCGCCGGTGAGAATAGATCGAGAAGAACCGCTCAGCACTGCTATTGAATCACGATTGCTCACATGAGCACCTTCGGGAATGAGAGCCTCGAATTCAATCGATGGGTCAACTTCTGAAAAGACCATTCTTGCGACGTCAAGGCCTGCAAGGAGAGTTTCACTCTTAGCAAGAAGAGTTCCCTTCGAAGTTGAGCTCTTATCGATGGTGAGCTGCGTAGTAATATCGCCACTTCCGATATCTTCGCGCAGCCATCTACGAATATCGTCCCTAAGTTGATCAAAATCAATTTCCAACAACGTCAAATACCGCCATGTCAGTTTCAAGTACGCACTTACCTAAGAATTTAGCACCGCTGCGTCCGCAACTTCGATTTGATCCATCCGGCTTTCAGCATTTGTGCGCCCTTATAGAACTCGGCGACAACTCAAGGAAAACTATCGACACCCAGGTATTGACCACCCCGACGAGGTAGGGATAACCATTGCAACTACAATCGTCATTGAGAGCCAAGGAGCAGATCTGAAGATAACAGAGTTTTATACCAAGAATCGAAGAAGCGAATTGGGAATGATCTTGATCGTCACGGTCATCTTCTACCTCGCCTACTTTCTCGCCTTCTTCGGTCGCTACTCCAATTCGACATCGATTCCGCTCATCATTCCTACCCTCATGGCGGTCACACCATTTCTAATTCACCTAGCTAACGTCGCGTTCGCACCAAATAGCGACTCAACTTTCATGCCGATAGTTGCACTGCTAAATGAAATTGGCTACGTGATGATATGGCGCCTCAATCTACATGAGGCTTCCCTTCAAGTCCTCTGGACTTACATTGGTGTCGTTCTGTACGCCCTAACGCTCTTCTTCATCGATAGATCCGCGATACTCGAGAGATTTCGTTTTTTGCTCGCTGTTGCCGGCCTTGCAATGCTGGTACTCCCACTGGTACCTGGAATTGGTGAATCCATAAATGGAGCACGCCTCTGGATCCACTTAGGCGCCTACACCTTTCAACCGGTGGAGATATCCAAGCTTCTTCTTGCCATCTTTTTCGCTTCATACTTCGTAGAGAAAAACGACGTCATAGGCGGCGTCAGGGGCAGGCAATCTATACGGGACACACTCAACCCCCGCATCCTCGGACCGCTCCTGACGGCGTGGTTAGGTTCGATACTGATCATGCTCATGGAACGCGACGTCGGATTCTCACTCATGCTCTTCTTGGTCTTTATCATCACAATCTGGTTAACCACTGCCCGTCTTCGCTATCTGATCGGTGGCATCGTACTCTTTGTTGGTGGAGCACTCCTGGCAAACCACCTCTTCGGTCAAGTAAATGAGCGCCTTGTCACGTGGCTCGACCCTTGGAAGTATGCAAATACCATTGGGTACCAAATTGTTCAAGCTCAATACGCCTTGGGTGCAGGTGGGGTGAGTGGCACGGGTCTTGGACTTGGACACCCGACTTTGATACCTGTTGTATCAAGCGACTTTATCTTCGCTGCAGTGGGAGAAGAGATGGGACTAGCAGGTACTTCCGCCATGGTCATCGCCTTCGTCCTGTTAGTCGGGGTCGGCCTAAGAACAGCTCTTCGCGCGAAGAACGACTTCACTGCCCTAGTAGCAACCATCTTCACCACAATGTTGGGCCTCCAAGCCTTTTTCATCATGGGAGGAGTCGTTCGATTGATACCCCTTACCGGCGTAACCCTCCCGTTTGTAGCATATGGAGGCTCGTCGCTTGTGTCTAGCTATATTCTTGTAGCCGTTATCATGCGCATCTCAGATGAAGGGAGCGTTGAGGACTCTGACGTCAAAGCCAACAGGATTCGCTTTAGGAGCCACTCTTTAATATCTTCACAGAGTCGATAATTTCATAACCCTCCCTGCCGAGAACTTTGCCTCTCCGATCCGCTCTATGCGCAATCTCCACTAATTATCCGTTTATCTCGTACTTGGGTGAAGCCATCTCAATTAATCGCAAGTTATCTTATGAAAGCTCGCTATTGCAACACGCTTCAGCCTCCCACCTGCGAAGACACCGGTCATCCAAATGTCCAATAGGCGAACGCAAGTACCTCTAGCGATGGATCGCCAAACGCACCATGCGAGATTCCTATAGACATGCTCATAAGATTTCATCACCGACTACGACAGGATGGCGAAGGGGACTCGCTTGTGATTTAGCACAGCCACAAATAATAAGTCTATGCAACCCTGCCTCAAGCGGTATAGAACTTAGATTGGCTGTGCTCGGCCGAGCCTCAAGGTGAACTGTTCATTTCAACCGACCATGATGTACTCATTCAACTGGTACTCAATGAAGTTGAATTGGGGTTTTGGAACTCCTTGCTTTTAGGCAAAAGTAAAAGTATCGTCGGGGCTTACGGTGTCAGTTGCGATTAACCCCGTTGATGCGGGATGGCCTACTCTCCTTGAGCGGCGTCAAGTACCACAACACGGTTCCTTCCACTCCGTTTGGCTTCATACAAGGCCTGGTCAGATTGGATGATGACATCAGACAAATTTCGAACCTGAGTAGTTGTGGCGATGCCGATCGAGGCGGTCACCGGTCGCGAAAGACCAAAATCGTGACCCTCAATCGCCACCCTTAAGCGTTCGGCGGCACAAAACGCCTGTTGCGTAGACGTATCCGGCAAGATCCACAGGAACTCCTCTCCACCGATCCTGGCTACCAACTCGTTTGCCCTAATGATCGAGGTCATTAAAGCTGCTAGTTCACGCAGGACGCGATCGCCGGCATGGTGTCCGAAGTCGTCGTTGATTTGCTTGAAGTGGTCTAGGTCGATCGTCACAATGCTGATCGACTGGCCCGGGTACAACTCTAACTTGAACTGTTTTTCAAGCCTTAGGTCAAGGCCACGGCGATTGATGAGGCCGGTAAGTGGATCTGCAAGAGCCTGATCTAGAAGTGTTGACAAAGCCTTGAAATTTTCGAGAGCGACTTGAAGCAAATCAGCAAATTTGGCCAACTCTTGGAGAGAACCCTCATTCAGTCGGTTGACATCCTTGGAGTTCAGCGTGATTGCCCCCCAAAGCTCGCCATCGTGATAGATCGGTGCCGCGGCGCCTGCAACGAGGCCGTCGGCCTGCATTGCCGCTACGTAGCTATCTTTAGGTTCTGTATACAGAGCAAGAGCCGGTCGGCTCGTCCTCGCCACCTGTGCGGTTACAGAACTTTCCCTACCTCGCCAATGCAGTTCGTCCGGTATATTTTCAGGCCGACTTGGCGACATCGAAATAATTCGTGCATAATCCCGATCTATAAAATGTACTACCGCAGCGGTATCCGATCGGAATATCTCCCTAAGGTTCGTGGCGATGAGATCACTGATACTCTCGGTCGTCGCTTGGCGCGCGACTGCGTTCGAGATCTCCCCTAGTGCGGCGTTGATCGCGTCTGTACGCCTCCGGAATGTTACATCTTGAGCGATCACCATTCCAGCGAAGATCTCTCCGTCCCGATCGGAGACCGGAGCAGACATTAATCGGAAGATCTTATCTCCACGCACTCGTTCCCATTCACTTCTCTCACCAGCCAAAGCTGCAAGATAGCGTTTCTCAAGTTCAACAGCTAACCATCGCGGTAAAGCTTCATAGATGGTCCTACCCTCGAGGTCGACCGAGGAGAACCCAAACTCCTCCAGAGCCTCACCCTCTGCTATGGAGTAGCGTAGATCCCTGTCGAAGAGCATTACGAAGCTGCCCGGCACACTCGCGGCAAGAGCACGATACTGTTCTACCGATAGCCGCACCTGCACTTCTGCCGCTACGCGCTCGGTTACATCTGCGACAAGCACCAAGAAGCCATCAATTTCTCCCGTCTCATCGTTTCGATGTGGGATGTACGAAGCCTGGGTGTGGCGGGTATTGCCATGTTGGTCAACAAGTGTTCTATCGAAGAGCTGTTCCTTGCCAGCAAGGGCCTGGAGCATAAACGGAAGATTTAAGGTGTATACGTCTTCGCCGAGAACCTCACGTATGTGCATTCCGACCATCTCCTCTGGACTCCGCCCGAACCACTCGACATAGGCTTTGTTGGCAACGACATTACGAAGATCACGGTTCCAGAATGCCACCATCCCGGGGAGGCCATCTAATACCGAGAGGGCAATATCTGGCGATGCGGCGCCCAATCGCTTCAGTGCGCGCGAACTAATTAAGACCCGATCCTCAGAGTTGAATTGCATCACACCATTATCATCGGCTCATTCGAGCCCGAAAGTTACCACGATCTCCTACCTTGTACGGACAAAGATACCAATCCGAAGTGCACAAATACCAAGCACACGTGAATGCAACTACATCGGTCGAGAAGCATCAAAATCCCACCGTACGGGCTGTAACCCTATTGATGTCTTGGATCGTATGGAGGAGAGCGGCTCATCTTTGGCTGAAGTACGGCCACCCATCTACCGACGGTCGATTGTCGCCCCATCGCAGTCTGAGCGAATCATGTCGAATATGCGATTAAGTCGCCTGATCATTGGAATCTCTTACTAGCTTGCATGGCTTCCATTCGTATAAACACTGACGTTGAAGGATCCGCTACCAACCATATGATCGTCGCTCGAATTAGCGATCGAACCACCTTGGCTCGTAAGGTGACTCGTCGCCGTTACTTAAGTTCGTAGGCTGCAACTTCGATAGTTGATGTTTTCCAAATGGACGGCGATTGAAAGCGGATTATTATCGCGAGCCTTCATTCAATGCATAAAAAACGGAGCCGAGCAAGGGCTCGACTCCGCATAAGCGTGTTTGATTTATGGTCCGTACTCCGAGCTATGGCCCGAAGGTTAGATCTTGGCTAGGATCGCCTCTGCCGAGCTAACCGTTAATCCGCCGCCTGGCTCAACGTCTACAGATTGTACGACGCCATCCTCTATGACCATCGCGTACCTTTGTGAGCGAAGACCCATCCCAAATGAAGATCCATCGAGCTCAAGTCCGATTGCCTTGGCAAAGTCACCATTGCCGTCTGCAATAAGAACGATCTCTTCTCCAAGGTCTTGGGACTTACCCCAGGCAGACATAACGAAAGCGTCGTTCACCGAAATGCAAGCGATCGTAGTTACGCCCTTGGCGAAGATCTCATCAGAGCGGACCATAAATCCAGGGAGGTGGTAGTCGCTACAAGTTGGAGTAAAGGCTCCAGGTACTGCGAAGAGTACTACCTTGCCTTTGCCTAAAACTTCGCTCGACGTTGCAGGTGTAAACTCGCCACCTTTTACTACCGTAAAATTCACCTCAGGAATCGAATCCCCTATTGAAATTGCCATCTTCTCCCCGTTTCGCATTCAAAAAATTAAAGACGCGCTATGCGCCGTAGAGTCAAAGAGCGAAAAGTGAAAAAATATTCCTAAAGCAACTTGGACGAATCGCCGTCAAAGGCAAATGGACTCCCGTGGCCCGGAACAATAACGGAAGGATTCATATTCAAAATCAACTTTCGCGAAGCCCTAAGTTCGCCTAGGTCATAGGAGTATGGATCTTCGATCGGGCCCTTCTTCGTCCACCAAAGGTGTGTGAACGCAACGATGCCATCGGCAGTGTTTACAACAGTTGTTATATCTTCCCGAGTATGGCCCGGAGTTGCATGCAAGGAAACATTTGTTGAGAGCTGGAAGGGGCTCTCTTCGTGATCCACCCAAGAGTCATTCTTGTAACTGGCCATGAAGTCGTGAACTGTCGCATTCGGGAAGATTGCGATATTTATGGTGTGATCGATGTGAAGGTGCGAGACGACAACGTCGGTTACATCGGCAGGCGACACACCTTGCTTCTCAAGTGGCGCAAGAATATTTACTCGACTTGCGACCATTCCTGGATCTATTACTATCTTTCGTTCGCCATCGACGACTAACGACACTGTAGAGGCGACTCCGGGTGAGATATAACCCTCAGTCAATACATAATAAGTAGCTGTCATAGCAAGATATTACGTCAAAGGAGTTACTGCTACCTTCGAAAAAAAGATGAATTCGTCTATTGACCCAAACACAGTGGCGACCATGGGAACCAAGGCTCTAAGTTATAGTCACTATGCTCGCTTATCTTCCCAAAAACTTTTCAAGCGCTAAAACACCACCTACCATCGAGGTGGAGGTCTTCGATGGCGATGTCGACCCATCGCCGGCATCGCTCGATAAAGTCGAGATCTACGTTCCAACCTACATGGGGAGCGCAGGGGTGTACGAGATAATTCACGACATGCCAAACTTGCGTTACATTCAACTTCTCACTGCAGGTGTAGACAAGGTAACTCCATTTATGCGCGAGGGACTTACCATATGTAACGCTCGCGGCGTACACGACCTTGGAACAGCCGAACACACCTTGGGGCTGATCCTTGCGTCAATGAGAGGAATCGTTGAGACTGTACGCGCCGGCAATAGCGGATGGTCAACCAGAAGAATCCGGCCAACCCTTTTCAATAGCGCCGTCACAATAGTTGGAGCGGGGTCGATCGGACGAGAGATTGGCCGTTTAATCGAAGCTCTCGGTGGCAAAGTTTCATTTGTATCGCGAAGCGGAAGCAACGGTACTGTCGCTTTTGGCGAAGCTGACGAGCTCTTTCGCTCTGCCGACTTAGTGGTAGCAGTTGTACCCTTAACAAATGAGACGAAATCGATGTTTGACGCGTCGTTCTTCTCCAAGATTAAAGATGGGGCTCTATTCGTCAACGTCGCCCGTGGCGAAGTGGTCGATCAAGATACAATGATTGAATCCCTTCGTAGTGGACGTTTCAACGCCGCTCTCGACGTAGTCACCCCTGAGCCTCTTCCGGCGGAGAGTGAGCTTTGGACGATGAAGAATGTCATCATTACGCCCCATGTTGGAGGAGCCACGAAGAGCTTCTTCTACAAAGGGATATCCCTAATCGAAGAAAACCTATCCCGATTCGCCCAAGGCCAAGAGCCGCTCAATGTCATTCACGGAGACTACTAGGACGTCTCACCCATGATGTTCTGCTATCTGCCTTCCAAGAGGCCCTCATCGACCATTATCGGCGGTGAAAGAGGCGATGCAAGCGACAGTAGTACAGCATCACTCAGTCGAGAAGGTGCGCTCTTCGATCTTCCACTCGAATCGACCGTTGTCACCTCGCTTCGAAAGATGCCACCATCTTTCGAAGTAACTGAGACCATAACTATAGTGATCGAATACTGATTGAGTATGTCGATTACAACTTCAGGAAGAAGCGGACGAACCCTAGATACTCCCTTGAGGTAAAGAGAAAGTGTAGATGCCTGATCCAAACCGATAGGAACCAAAAGACGACGGTTCGGTTCGTCGACCTCTTTGATAATTAAAGTACCGTTAGTTTCAGGGAGAGACACCTTTACGTCCTCAACCACACACCTTCGCATCTTCGCAAGGCGAGAAATGGTCTCACTACTATGGATGTCGACGATGTCGCCTAAACCGTCACTGGAATCAATGCGGGAAGCATCACTCCCTAAATCGCTTACATCGATGTAAGGATCATCTTCCTCAAAACCAGCGGTCACCGTATTTTCCCATTCGTTCATCACTTATAAATTCGCTACCGACAGTAGCAATGTATGGCGTCTACTCGCGCCTCATCATTTGGAGTGCTCGCTTATCCTCGGGTAGGTATCGCGCATTGCGAAACCCTATCCCTAGGGCAATCCCAACCGCCGTAAAGAAAGAGAGAGCCGCCGAGCCGCCATAGCTCATGAATGGAAGGGGTATTCCGGTAATTGGCATAATACCCATAGTCATTGCGACGTTCTGAAATATCGAAAATGCTAGGAGCGAAAGTACGCCAGCGCCAAGGACTCTTCCGGTCTTATCGCGCGCAATCGAGACGACGTGCCACACTCGCCAACACACGTAACCGAACGCCGCAATTACAATCGATCCACCCACAAAGCCGAATTGCTCCCCAAGCGCAGTAAAGATAAAGTCGGTCTGCTGCTCGGGGACGTACGATAAATTCGTCTGAGTTCCGTGAAATAGTCCCTTACCGTATACGCCGCCAGCACCTATCGCGATCTTTGACTGTGCAAGGTTGTACCCGGTAGTCGAAGAGTTGGACTTGGTATTTAGAAAAGATGTCAATCTATCTAATTGGTACTTTTGAAGGATATGCAACTTAATTACGGCATAGATCCCCAAGACTCCAAAGAGCACGAGGACAAGAAGGTGCGAAAGCTTGATGCGTGACACTACCAACTGTGACAGCAAGACTATGCCGATGATGATCGCCGTTCCAATGTCTGGCTGCTTCACAACGAGAGCCATCGGAAGTCCTGCAAGCACGAGGACGCCACCGAGTTTTTTCAGCGATAGATAGCCCTCTTCGTCACCAAGGTAAAAGGCAACCATGATCAAGATAGCTAATGTTGCGAACTCCGAGGGCTGCAACTGCAATGGTCCGAGCTGGAACCAACGCTGCGCACCGAGAGCACTATGACCGAATGGCGATAGGACTCCAACAAGTCCCAAGACTACGCCTCCATAGATGACATAAGCCAAACGCCGAATGTGACGGTAATCGACAAAGATGGTGACGAACATCGCCACAGTTCCAAGTACGACCCATAGCGCTTGTCGCTCGAGGTAGTACTTGGGGTTCAAACCCTTCGAGGTCAATAAGCCCTTGGTGGCACTATAGACCATGAGCACTCCAACCATCGCAAGGCCAATGGTCACTATCATCAGCGAATAGTCAAAGTGCATCAAGCTCTCTTTGACGATCCGTCGCCGACTCTGAACGATCGAAAAATTAGTCACCCATCTCCAAAGATCTCTCGTGTCTCAATCGAAACTGAATTATCGCTCGACCGACTCAAACTTCAAAGGTAACCTGTGACTATGCGCACCTCAAGTACAAAACTAGCCAAAGGAATTTTTCCCTATTCTAGTTGAAAAATGCGACGATTCTAGGCAATCGATGCTCAACGAGCGCCTCGGGCCAAGGATTAGATACATTATTGTCCAACTCTTGGGAAATTCTCAGACGCAGAGCACTAAATTAATAGTTGATCTAAAGATGTGTCTTAGCCGCTCCAAGACCGACTTCGAAGAGTGGAGCGATAGAGCAAAGTGGAAGGGACCAAGCCCAAGTGAGCGTCTTTAAAAGAATTTCCCAAGTATTTCAACAAAAAGCCAATGCTGCGCTCGACAAAGTTGAAGATCCAACCCAGGCTCTAGATCTCTCGTATCAAAAGATGCTCGAAAATCTTCAACAAGTACGAAGGTCTATTGCCGATGTGGTGACATCCCAGAAGCGACTCGAGGCTCAAAAGGCCCACCTATCTAGTCAATTCGACAAACTCCAAGGTCAAGCAAGGCAAGCGCTACAGCAGAATCAAGAAGATGTGGCACGCCTAGCTCTTGAAAGAGCACGGGGAGTACAAGGGCAGATAGATGCTCTTCAACCTCAAATTGATCAGCTCAAGACGCAAAGTGCCGCACTTGAAGATACTGGTAGAAAGCTTCAAACAAAGATTGAAACCTTCCGAACCCAGCGCGAAACCATGAAGGCGCAGTACACCGCGGCGAAGGCATCGACCGAAGCAGTCGAAAACCTATCGGGACTGTCGGAGCATATGACTGATGTTAACCTAATGCTCGATCGAGCCCAAGACAAGATCAATAATTATCAAGCTAGATCGGCAGCTCTCGGCGAGCTATCTGACTCAGGGGTACTCGATTCACTGACTCTCGGAGCTGGAGGTAGTGACGATATCGAGAAAGCCCTTTCTTCTGGCCGTACCGGACAGGGCGTAGATATTGAGCTAGAGAAGATGAAGGCCGAATTAGGGATGGGGGCAACTGCTACGCAAGAGGCGCTAGCAGCACCGGCCCAACAAGCAATTGAGACTGCGACCCAAAGTGCGCCAAATAGCATCTACATTCGTATCGCCGGAGACGAGATCTACAGTGTTCCACTTTCGATCAAACCATCACTCGACGCTCTCGACGACGAGATGGAAAAAGCGATCAATCAGATGGACGAAGCTGCCTTTGCGGCGTGTGCCGCCAACTTAGCCCATTTGATTACGACGATCGGAAAGGTTGTACCAGCAGAGCAGATTGTAACCTCAGACCTGGTAGTGCCGAGCAAGGACATGTCAATCAGTGAAGCTAAGCACCTCCTCGAAATAGAGTAATCCAAGCTTTTCTAGATTTGGAATAATAAAAAAGAGTGCAGTAACTACGGCACTCTTTTTTATTATCAATGGTAAATATTTTTAGCCAAAATAATCTGGCTAATTTAGCTTTCTTAAGGTTCTGAGTATGTAATCTTAGTTCTGTCGGTTGACGCAGATTGTTGGGTTTATAACTTCGAAAACCAAAGCGTCGACACCGCTAATCAAAGGGTTTTCTTCTCATGGACGAATTGAGCAAGTCTAGAAGTGACGATGTCGAGAACGTTGTCATCGATCTACGAGACCTAGATAACGCAACGTCAAACCACTCAGAAAGTCTTAAACAGTCACAATTCATAGGTGAAAAGCTGCACGGCACAGTATTGACGGCGACCCCAACAAAGGCCGCTAGCGGCTCTGAAGGCGCTCATAAAACTTCGAACCACCTAATTCCATTTAGTGAAGAGTACTTCCTTCAGCCAAAATCTATCCACGGACCACGGTCGAAGGACAAAAAACGCGAATACATTTCACTTTTGTTAGCTTTAGCTTTGTTCGTTCTTATTGGACTGATAATAGTGCGAGCAACGCAAGCATCCCAATCGCAGGTCAAGGTAGCCGCATCGAGCGGAGAGCAAGTTATTTTGAACTTTCAAAATACGGCCACTGTGAGTTCGATGGCGGTTCATACCGGTCAATTCGTAACGAAAGGCCAGGTACTCGCGACACAAGATGCTGCCATAACCGACGCAAAGGTAAAGGCCGACCAGGCCAACATTAGTTCTGATCAAAGCGCAATTGCTGCGGCACAACGGCAGAACAGTCAACCAACTACCGCTCAACTAGCGAGCATTAACGGCGACAATGCAAATATTGCTCAGCTTCAAATCGAACTAAACGACACTATATCCTCTGAAAACCAAATTATTACCACCGCTGCAAATGAATACAATTCGCTACTCCAAGTCGAACAGAGCGACGAATCGAATTATTCAAATATCTGCCCAGCAGGCCTAGCTTCTCAAAACAATCAACTTGGTTCGAATACTTGCTCCAACCTCTATGACCAGATCGACTCGGACAAGAGAGCGTTAACGGCAGCTGCAGGGGACGTCAATTCGGCCGAAGCAAATGCAGTGCTTGCACGAGATCAAGTACAAAGCCGATTGAATCAGGCCATCAATCAACTATCCCAGGATCAGGCTCAGATTTCTACAACTGAGGCGTCATCGACGACAATTGAGCAGCTAGAGGCAAAGTTGACAGCCGATCAAAACATTCTCAATCAAGACCTTCAAGGGTTGGGCCAAACCGTCCTTAAGGCTCCAATCTCTGGGGTGATAGAGGAGATTAATGGAAATGTCGGACAACTAGCTGGTCCAAACGGAACGGCTAACTTCCAGCAAAGTGGAACCACTGCGGCCGAAAACACCGCTCAACCGCTCTTCCAAAGCGTTGGCAGGGTGCAAGGTGCTGCCTCTAACAATCCGTCACTTCCGCTAATCGTAATCGACAGTCGGAGCTCATGGGAGGTGAAGTTACTGGTTCCTCAAAGCAAGATTGGCCAATTCGCACCAGGAAAAATAGTCAAAACATCATTTCAAATACCAAATAAAAGAACTTTTACCGGCGTCATTGCCGAGACAAGTCCTATTCAGGTTGACGAGAATGGAATCTCCTACTTTCAAATAACGGTCAACGAAAAGGGCTCTATGCCTTCGGGACTCTATCAAGGTCTACTCGGTTCATTAAATTAGAGATCTAACGGAACTAACAATTCGATGACTGTAGCCGTATTTCACCTATTCTTATTTTCAATACCGCTGTTCATCGCCTTACTTTATCTATTTGAAGGTATCTCGAGAGAGTCGAAGCTCGATAAGGGAGATGGGCTTTGCATAGTTGAGATTCCAAAACCCGCAAAGGGCGATCTGAAAAGGCCAACTATCTTTATGGTTGCGATTGCTATCCTTTCTGCAGCCACGATCATCTTCTCAGCAACCGTGACATCTGCATATGAGAACCTAATCCAAATCCTGGCCAATTACCTGATCGTTGGCACCGGTGGAGCATCTTTAAAGACTGCAGGGCAGTTGGCAATAGCGATCCGACTTCTATCGCTCGTTGACTTTCCAGTTCTCGCGATTGTTATGAAGGCACCGCCTGTAGTTCGGCTAAAGATTGCTGTACACGGGCTCGTTCTATTTGCTCTACTCGCTTTTGTCGACGCCTTAGAGAGTGCGGTTGCAACACTCACGAAACTTCCGGTCGGCCCATTTGCGATTCAAGGTTCGGTACTAGTAATCGTCATCTCTACCGCCGTATACATGCGCTTCATTCAGACAACCTTCGTTCTGCCGAGGGGAACTGCCGTTCGCCGCCCAAAGCGATGGGCCTACGCCTCAGAATCCGCCTCACTCACTATCGTCGCCCTATTATTAATTGTGACCCTTGGGGCGGGGCTGTTCGCCGCAGCAACTCTCTATGCGATTCCCATTCAAGAGATCTCAATAATTTCTATTTTGGCTTACCCTAGCTTTTACACCCTTTCGTCGCTCATACTCCTATTGGCCCTTACAAAGATCCGGCCCGGCGACGAACCAACGCTACAACCTCCACTCGAAGTAATAATGCCTGCCTATAACGAAGCGGCCTCAATTGAATTGGTAATTAAGGCTTTAGATACTGCCGCTCGAGGTTACCGAGGAATCGTAACGCTGATCATTGGAAATGATGGCTCAACCGACGATACTTCAACTATTGCCAAAAAGGCCCTCCGCCAATGTACGTATTTGCATGGGCGCGTTATTGACCTCGATCACCAAGGAAAGGGGTTTGCCCTAAATGGAGCTTTCATGGCGGGCGAAGCGGAGATCGTTATCCGAATCGACGCCGACATCATTATCGAAGAAGAAAGCCTCTCTCAACTACCAAAGTGGTTTAACAACCCTCAGGTAGGAGTGGTCGGAGCCCTTCCAAGTCCGCGTACCGACAACGGAATTACGTGGTTCGATAAGATGCGCAGATTCGAGGAGTTGAAGACGTTTGGCTTCAACTTAATAGCGCAGTCCCGCCTACGCGCGATCAACTGCATTCCTGGTACGTTCGTCGCCTTTAGGCGAAGTGCAGCAATCCAAACTGGAGGGTTTGTTCACGGCATGAATGGAGAAGACGCGGACTTCACGATGGTAATATCTCGACTTGGATACAGTGCAGTCGTCGATACGCGAATTAGGATCCAAGAGGACGTGCCCTCCGATCTCAGTGCCTTCAGGGAACAGCGCGTTAGATGGAATCGGGCAATAATTCACTCATGGGCTCGCCACAATCCTCTCTATGCTGGAAGCGTAGGACCACGAACCTGGTTCTTCTACCCCAAAATGTTCTCGATAAGGGCCCTCTCTCTGGCGAGAGGAGTCGTTCCGATCTGGATTGCAGCTTCTACAATTACACAGTGGAATCTTGCTATCCATGCGTTAGTGGCAACCGCCCTGGCGGAAGGTATTAATTTCGGCACAATTGCCGTTCTAGCTGTTCGATACTCTGGTGTCAGGACGCTCGCTAGTCTTCCGTCATACTTTGTCTACGCCCTCATCAAGCGACTCATACTTATCGAGGCCCTCCTGACGCTGCCACTCATCGCCGAGCACAAAGGCACAAATTCACTGCGACTGTTGGAGCAAAATCACCACTGATTCAAAAAATAACAGTTCAAACCTAGGTTCTATCGTTTGCTTTGGCAACCTAGGTCAGATGTGCTCCGCGAACCGCCGAGAGATTGTCTTTTCTGTCGATTCAATAGTTCCTTAAGCCCACGAAATAGCACTATTCTTTGGGTATTTTCGTTGGGGTGTTTAGATTTGAGGTACGTCAAAATCGTAAGGCT
This sequence comes from Actinomycetes bacterium, assembly GCA_021826315.1. Classification (GTDB taxonomy): domain Bacteria; phylum Actinomycetota; class Acidimicrobiia; order Acidimicrobiales; family Acidimicrobiaceae; genus Acidithrix. Next base: position 30,227 of record JAKAZZ010000007.1, on the reverse strand, counting down.
GATCTCCAAAAGCGCGGTCAACTGTTCGTCGCCCAATACGTTTGCGAAGCAGTGATTAACTGTTTGGGCATGAATCGGCGCTGCAGTCGTGATTCACTCTAGCCCTCCCGCAGTGAGCACCTCGATCAAACCGCGCCGATCGGTATCACACTCCTAGCGAGTAACGAGGCCACGCTCGGCCATCGGACTGAGTTGTTGGCAAGTGCGACTGCATTGCCAGCCGAGTTGAACAGCGAAATCCATCGAACGCATTTGGTGGCAGTCAAGTATTCTTTGACACACCAAGATTTCGCGCTACGGTGCCATTTTCATAGAAAACCTTCAAACGTGCTGAAGATGCACCCCTGATATTGGTAATCGTAGCTCCAAAGCGCACTTTCGCGCGCTCACGCCCTCATCACCTACCCAAAGATCGATTAAGGGCAGGCATTCCCCTTCACCAAACCTTCTTGCCAACTAGGAAGGTGAGAATGAGGCACCGCCGTCAGTTGAAACCAAGAAAGAAAAGGGAGAACCTTGCGAGTATGAAAGTACAGCGGCAAGTGACGACGAAAGGAAGTATGGCCCATAGAGGTACTCACTCCCGCCAGGAAACCCAGTAAATGCCGTCTTGAACGTTTTTCCACCATCGGTCGAAGTGTAGAAGAATGTCGCTCCCGATGATGCAGATACGATCACGGTCGATGGGGCAGTGGCATCGATTCCATACGACTGCCCACCATTGGGAGCACTTCCATCGTTGGTCCACGATGCACCCATATTGGTAGATGTAAAGATCGTCTTCTGGCTCGAGCCCGCTGCTGGATTAGAGGTGCAGAGCGCATAGATCGATATCGGTGAGGTATCTGCGATCGCCAAAGGTGGAAGATAAGGTTGAGAGTATTGAACCTGCGAACACGGATTTTGCCCGACCGCAGTAAAGTTAGGGGATCCTGCTGCACCGATCAGTGCGGTTGTGTAGTTATTTACGCCGAACTCAACCGCTACCCCAAATGGATAGGCGCGAATCGATGCAACGGCATTTTGCAGCGAGCCCGCGCTTATTGCGGACGACGATATTACCTTTATCGAGGGATTTACATTCGCGGTGGAGATGTTCGGAAACGATCCAAAGACGATTGAATTGGGGGAGACTCCACTAAAGTTGAGGCCAACTGCAACAAAGTAGGTTGTTGATCCCGCAACTTCAACGTCGAGAAAACGAGTCGTTGAAGTAGCAAACGAGGCCAACAACGGCGAGAAGTTAACTCCACCGTCGATGGTAAATGCAAGTGCGGGATCGAAGGCGTACCCGACCAGTGGGGACAGAAACGAAACTTTACTAACAGCCACTCCCGAGCCACTTGGCGAAACATTCGTCAATAGAGGCGATGAATCATAAACACCGTGGCTCTGTATTAAGCCCCACGAGTGCCCCGTATCACTCGTACGTAAAGTGCCCGAGCAACTCGAGGTGGTCGAACACCCCTGCTTATACGAACCAAACATGAAACCCATCGTCGAGGAGACGAACGAAAAATTGTGGGGGGCAAAGTCAGAGGGAGCACCAACGGTCGTCGGTAGAGGCGGTGCTGTCGTAGTGGTCGTAGCGGGTGTGGTCGTAGAAGTACTAGCTGCCAAAGTGGTCGAAGAAGTAGTTCCTGCGGGTCTGCTGGTAGTAGACGTCGAAGCAGCACTTCCTGAACCACAAGAGGCCACTAGCAATGAGAGGACGACTCCAAAAATTGACGTTGATATTGGCTTTCTCAAAAGACAGATCTCCAACTATCTCTGATTAGAGGCCGTAGCTGCGGCCAATAATCTCCTTCATTATCTCCGATGTTCCGCCGTAGATCGTTTGAATTCGAGCGTCGACATAAGCCCTAGCAATCGGATACTCCTTCATGTATCCGTAACCACCATGAAGTTGCAGACATCGATCAACGACCCTTAGCTGCATTTCGGTTGTATGAAGTTTCACCTTAGCAGCACGAATGGCATCAAGCCTACCTTGAAGGTGGGAAGTGAGGCAGCTTGCTACGAAGCTACCCGCCACATCAATTTCCGTCGACAACTCCGCAATCTGAAATCGGCTATTTTGAAAAGAACCAATAGGTACCCCAAAAGCCTTTCGCTCTTTTACGTAGTCGATTGTCCATTCAAAGGCTCCCTCCGCCGCACCAAGTGCTCCAATAGCAAGTGAAAGGCGCTCTTGAGGAAGGTTCTTGACCAAGTAATAAAAGCCTTGATTCTCTTCGCCGAGAAGGTTCTCACGAGGCACACGGCAGTTTTCAAAAAACAGTTCGGAGGTATCTTGGGAGGCTAAGCCGATCTTATCGAGGTTCCTCCCTCGGTTGAAACCTTTAGTACCGCGCTCTACGACGATCAGCGATAGACCTCTATGGGGATCTGGAGATGTTCTTACAGCGACGACAACCAAATCTGCATTTTGACCGTTAGAAATAAAAGTCTTAGACCCATTTATGACGTACTCATCGCCCTCAAGAGTGGCGCTAGTTCGGATTCCAGCTAGATCTGAGCCGGTGTTTGGCTCTGTCATTGCAATGGCGATGACATATTCGCCAGTCACAATCTTTGGAAGCCACCTCTGCTTCTGCTCGGCATTTGTAAGATCGGAAAAGTAGGGAAGAACCACATCATTTTGAAGAGCTAGGGCGAGCGCAGCACCGGAAAATCCACTCTTTGAGATCTCGCGGTCAAGTATCGCGTTGTACCTAAAGTCGTGCACTCCCCCACCGCCGAACTCCTCGTCGACGTCGACACCGATGAAACCAGCCTTACCCGCCTCCAAGAAGAGGGATCGATCCACGATCTTATTCTTCTCCCAATCTTCAAAGTTTGGAGCGATGTGACGATCGATAAATTGCTTTACCGACTCACCGAAGGCAATGTGCTCGTCTTCAAAGATCTCATTCATATACCAAGACCGCTTTCAAAGGAGGACTCTATTCTTTTGAACATCCTTACCCAACCGCGGACCTTTTGCACGGCAAATAACTAACTAATCTCGCCGAGTTTGGGCGATGTTGTTGACAAAGGCCACATAGCGTTCAATAACGCGATCTAGACCGTAACGCCTCTCGCCGTATGCCTTACCTATGCCACCTAACCGATCCCGAAGGACGTCACCATCGGCGAGGACTGAGATTGCAGCTACAAAAGATTGATAGTCATCGAAGAGAGCTCCACCACCGCTTTGAACCACGAGTTCACTCGTGGCTTCACACCCCTTATTCACAAGAACTGCCTTTCCAAATTGCCAAGCCTCGAGGATAACCAACCCAAATGACTCTTGGAAAGAGGGTGACAGCAAAAATAGACAATTCTGCAGCAAAAACTGTCTCTCAGCCTCACTCACTCGATCAAGTAGGGTAACTCGCTCCCCAACTTCAAACCCTTCTCCGATCGGACCAGCAAATACCAACCTAAGGTCAGATGGAAGGTTTTCGAGTGCATTCGTAAAGAAGGAGGAGGCCATTTGAGAGCCCTTCATTCTGTCAACACGACCTAGAATCAAGATGAATCGATTTGCGGCGACCTCTCTAACTCGGCCACTAACCACCTCCTCGACTGGAGTGACTTCGTTTACGCCCATTCCAAGGTCAACAGAGGGAATATGCCCAACCTTGAAGCGCCGTTCAACGAAGCTACGCTCCGCTCGCGTTTGATAGACGATGCCATCAACTGCCGTAAAGACATTTGCGAAGATTGGCAGATCGATTATCGGCTCATCGTGCGCAGCTGGGTGCATTATCTTCGGCAAAGCGGTCCGCATTACCCCTTCGACCGTTGGAAGGTAAAGGTAGGGATAAAACACCACTACCCCCTCTTCTAACTTCGCAATAGCATCGAGCAATTCACGCGAATCTGGGCCTTGATCCCATATCAATGCCTTTGATTCCTCTAAATCCGCAGATTGCGGATGAGAAAGAACTCTTCGATAGTGCCGGTCGAAGTTAGATGGCCTCTCACGATCGACATCAAATCGCCTAACGCGCACACCATTTATCACACTCTCGCCAACTGAGTAGTAGGGTGCCCAAGTTGAGTAGTCGCGAGCAGTTGTCGTCAAGACGCGAACATCAACGTCCGCTTGGGCTAGAGCCTCCGCTAAGGTACGGGCTGCGCTCTCTGCCCCTCCAACCACCTCGTCACCGTAGCGAGGGACAATGTATGTTATAGAAGTCAAATGATCAGATTCCTTATCGCTGTACAGCCACTAACTGGATACGACAAGTTTTGAAGGCCTGTCCGTTGGCAGGTCGAAGGGGATGCCCGCTACCTCCAAAAGCCTTCTAATCGCGACATCCAATTGCGGAACGGTGGCCTTCGCGCCGATCTCATCGAGGCGCAATCTCGCCCTTTCCCTAAGGCTTTGAGCCATTGACGGAAGGGAGCATATCTCATGGGCGTACGCAGCGAGTTGGCGTGGGTCAAAGGTATCGAGGCAAATCCCCCCTCCACCAAGGGTCTCCCCAACTGCACTAGAGTCGACCGCTAAAACGGGGAGTCGATTGTACATCGCCTCCACTAAAGGCATGCAAAACCCCTCATGTTCGGAGGTTGAGATGAAGAGGTCGCTCATGGAGTAGAACGACGACAGTGCACTTGTGGATACCCCAAAGGTAATGTTAAGACGATCGTCGACTCCAAGTTCTTTAGCTAAATCAAAGAGCGCCTTGACATAGCCCTTGTAAGACGGTCTGCCGACAAGATGGAGATAAGCGCTATCACCAAAGATCTCCCTGTGCACAGCTAGAGTCATGATTAGCTTCTCTTGTGCCTTGTTTGGGACCAACCTGCCTATGAAGACCCAATTGGAAAAGCCTCTTTCACCAAGGTTCCACAACATCTTGTCGGCTTCCGGATCACCTTCTACCATGAAATCTTCAGGATTAAAGACGATCGGGGCATGGAGGACTTCAGAAAACCCTGCTTCGAAGAGATCTTGAGCGTTGAATCTTGAGGGCGCGATACCAGCTATAGCTCTTGTCGCTAGAAAATCAAGATCCGCCTTTGCATGCTCTTGTATCTGTCCAGCCAATGGATCAAAGTCAGCAAAGTAATGTGCTGGGGTAACATTTTGATACATCACTGCTATCGGATTTTCTAATCCAGCGAGGTAACGAGGCATAGGTGACGCGGTCGCGAGGTGGTAAATCAGAATATCGTCGCTATTGCCCTTGTAGTCAAGGTAACTGGGGAGGGATCGCTTAGATAGATCTTCGATGACGAAGATCTCAGAGTCCACGCCTAACTCCCGCATCCTCAATTGCATAGAAAGCACGCAGTTGGAAGTTCCATCGCCGTCCGAAATGGTCGGTATGAAGTGGTGTATAGCTGGCATTAACCTTTTGCTACCTCGCCATCGGAGTTGGAAGACAAACCAACTAAACGCCTCGATCCTGTTACGACGAAACCGATTGAATCAGGTAGCTCAAAGAGCTCGACTTCGTCAAAACCCAAAAGATCTAGGAGGAAGGTCCACGTCTCAACTGCGAGCGGTCGACCGGACGATAGGTCGTGCTCTAGATGGTTGACTGGCTCATCGAACAAAGCTGGCGAAGCTAGCAAAAGTACCAACCTTGCCCCTGGCTCTAAAACGGTAGCGCAATTTTGCAGGAGGTCAACTCGGTCGCTATTGGAAGCTCTGTCGACGACACCACTTACAACTAATGCTGCAAGGGAACCCTCTTTGACCGTATTTAGGTGCCGGATCGGCTGATCAATTACTACTTCAATGCCCGCCAATTCAACTTCATCTATGAATCGATGACGCGTTTCAACGCAGTAGACGTTACAACCCTTTGATCCAAGAGCCTTGGCAACGCTTCCATTTCCCGACTCCAAGTGGCAGATGCGACCCGAGATATCGCCGACCAAGGATAAAACGATCTCTACTGCACTGTCAGCAACTTTTATTGAAACCGTCTCACCCAAAAGGTCGAGCGGAGGAAACGAACGACGATCAAGTTCGGTCTCCATGCGACTAAGGCGCCCGTCGAAGATAGTAAGTAACCTCATCAGATTGGAGGTAAAGTTATTGAACTGCTGGGCTAGGTAGGTTAGATACCAAGCCATCGAAAGGCGTAGAACCTTTTTAACTAGGCCTACGACCGGCTTCCGGCTCTCCGTCGGAACGTCAACGTCCATGAAAGCAACGCGATCCGTGAGCTTGTATGCTGCCTCGAAATCTCCCACATACTTCCCCGTTCCTTTGGGCAAGAGCTGGTGGTAGATGCGATTCATGCGGTCGATCTTCGACGCTGGAAACTTGCCGCTTGATTTGAGTTCAGCGACACGGCTCTCTATGCGCGTCCTTGCCTCTTCGATAAATCGTTCGGCATCACTTTTGACTTTTGGATTTTCAACTTTATCGACGAGATACTTTGAAACTCTCTCATTCGAGTTGGCCGGGTCAAGATTAAGTTTCTCGACCCGATCCCTTCCCTGAAGATCTCCCGCCATTCTTAGACCATCCCAATCGACTAAATAAAAGTACTAGCCAATATCATAGAAGTTTTGAATGGCGGTGAGATATTTTCCGTCGCCCCTCTGGCGACTATCCCTCGTACTTTCGCAGTTCACGCCGGGCAATAGTCATACGGTGGACCTCATCTGGACCATCGGCTAGTCGGAGTGTTCTTTGCCCTGCGTACATCCTCGCCAACGGCGTATCGGGGCTAACGCCAGCTGCACCATAGACCTGAATAGCTCGATCGATAACGCGCAGTGCAACATTTGGCGCAACTACTTTGATCTCCGAGATTTCAGTTCGCGCACCTTTGTTGCCAACGGTATCCATCAAATAGGCTGCATAAAAAGTCAACAGGCGAGCTTGGTCAATTTCAATCCGAGAGTCAGCGATCCAAGTTTGAACCACTCCTTGCTCTGCTAGAGTCTTGCCGAATGCAACACGCTGCCTCGCTCTCTGGCACATCAATGCTAAGGCTCTCTCGGCAGCGCCAATCGAACGCATTGTGTGGTGAATTCTCCCAGGTCCCAAACGTGCTTGAGCAATAGCGAAACCGCCGCCCTCTTCACCCAAAAGGTTCTCTACCGGAACGCGTACGTTATCGTAGAGAATCTCTCCGTGACCCTCTCTGTCGACGTAACCAAAGACTGAAAGGTCCCGTACGATCTTTACACCGGGAGCATCGAGTGGAACCAAGATCATCGACTGCTGGCGATAAGTTTGCGCCGTGGGGTCCGTCTTCCCCATGACGATAGCGATCTTGCATCGCGACGATATCGCACCGGACGACCACCATTTGCGTCCATTTATGACATACTCATTACCATCACGAACGATGGAACATTCGATGTTCGTTGCATCAGAGGATGCAACGGCGGGTTCCGTCATCGAAAAGCAGGATCTAATCTCGCCATTCAAAAGAGGACGGAGCCACTGCTCTTTTTGGGTCTCTGTACCAAACATCGTAAGGATCTCCATGTTGCCAGTGTCTGGCGCGGAGCAGTTGATCACCTCTGGGCCAAGATGGCTCATACCCGCAATCTCAGCCAACGGAGCGTAATCAAGGTTGGAGAGTCCATCCGTCCACTCGGTCTTATGTGGTAGAAATAGGTTCCACAAGCCAAGGCCTCTAGCCTTCGCCTTTAGATCCTCAATTATCTGTGGATGAAAGTGAAGATCACCAGACTCAGCCATCTGTTCTTCATAGACGGCCTCGCCCGGAATCACCTCTGACTCCATAAAATCCTTTAGCCTCGCCTGAAGCCCTTTCGACTTTTCGCTGAATTCAAAATCCAATCCGTCCTCCTAACGACGTTCTATCGTTCATAAACTATCGAAAGTTTTAGGACGGCGTGGGGCTAATTGGAAGATGTCCCCGCCTTTAGCTCTGCAACCTTTCTAAGTGCAGATAAAAAAGTCGCCGACTCTTGAGCTCCGGATATGACGTATTTGGATTCGAAGAGGTAGAACGGTACTCCCGTAACCCCAAGTTCGTTCGCATATGCCTCGTCGTTGCGGACCTCAGCACCAAAATTCTCCTCACCAAAGATGTCATCGCTGCTAAAAGATTCATCATCCTCAACGAAAAGGGTTGCAAGATCAATAAGGTAGTTGCGATCTGAAATCAGAGCACCCGATTCAAAGTATCCGTTCATTACCCTGTCTAGGTATTGATCCGCAAAGCCCTTGCTCTGAAGAAACTTCATCATCGAGAGCGCGTCGAAAGAGTTAGTCGACTTCATTTCACTAAAGTCAAAAGCTATCCCTTCTTGGTCTCCGATCGTCGATAAACGGCCATTCATCTCACGCGCCTGATCGATCGAAACTCGATACTTTTTAGCAAGTAGTTCGTCGATCTTCATGCCTTTGTGAATAGGCGCGTTCGCATCGAGCTCAAAGGCACGATAGTTCACGTTCACTTGGCCTTCGAATTGTTCAATTGCGCTCTTTAATCGACGACGGCCGACGAAGCACCAAGGACAAAGGATATCAAGAAAGACCTCTACATTTACCACGTTTAGTTACCACAACTTTCTCAACCACAACTCTTCAAACAGCCTAAACTCCTAAGAGCTCCTCTAAATTTCGGTTGCTGGGAATTGCATTGTAACCAGGTGTCGCGGTGTGAAATCAGTCACTGAGGGTTTGCTTTGAACAATAAAAGTTGCTAAAGCAACTATTCAAAATGTACATGCCGTCTACGATCAGTAGAAAAAGTTATTTACAAAGATCGCAATGCCTTTAAAGTCAAACGAACATCAAGCTCAATTCGCACTGACAGTCGACTTAGCCATCTTCACTATCAAGGAAGGAAGCTTAAGCATCCTTCTAATCAAACGTGCCGAAGATCCCTTTGCGGGTAGCTGGGCGCTCCCTGGTGGTTTTGTCGATATCAAAGACGACGTTGAAGATGCCGCTCGCCGCGAACTCCAAATTGAAACTGGCGTGGATCTTCAAAAGAGCCACTTGGAACAGCTTGGGACCTATGGGCGCCGCGACAGAGACCCACGAATGCGCGTAATTTCTGTAGCGCACGTAGCCCTCGTACCATCCGTGGGTAAGATCGTCGCGGGTGGTGGTGCTAGTGCGGCAACTTTGGTCAAGGTAAGCGAGTTGAACCTTCCATCTTCAAAGTCAACGGGGTCGATCAACCTAGCCTTCGACCATGCCCAAATTATCAAAGACGCCGTTGAAAGGGTAAGGTCAAAGCTCGAGTACACCACCCTTGCAGCGGCGCTGCTCAACGAACCATTCTCATTAGCGGACGTTCGCAACGTCTATGAGGCAGTTTGGGGAAGAGCCCCAGACATTGCAAACTTTCGACGCAAAATACTATCAACTCAAGGTTTCGTTGAAGCAATCGGAAAGGCAGCAATTCCTAGCAGCAAAGGCGGTCGTCCTGCAACCTTGTACCGTAGGGGCAGCGCCAACTTTCTTCACCCGCCAATCTTGCGTCAACACGTAGTCAACGAAGAGTCAATGGATTAGTTTGATGACGTTGAACATCGGGAGGTACAAAGAGATAACCATCGAACCTACGACGCCACCTAGAACAACAATCATCACCGGTTCCAACAGCGATGAAAGCGATGCAACCATAGCCTCAACCTGCTCAGCGTAGAACTGTCCGATCTTCTCGAGCATTCCATCGACCTCGCCTGTCTCTTCACCGACGGCTACCATTTGGACGACCATCGGTGGAAATACTGAGTGGCTCGCCATGGTCGCCGAGAGAGAGATGCCTTGCTTGACGCCGTTTTGCATCTCACCGATAGCTATCTCGAACATCGTGTTATTAGCTGTACCCTTAGTGATGTCGAGGGCCTCTAGTAACGGAACTCCAGATCGCACCAGAGAAGCTAATGTTCGCGAGAATCGCACTACAGCACTTTTATGGAGCAATTTTCCAAAGATAGGAACCTTCAAGACGATACGGTCTTTGATCGCCCTGCCGCTTGGAGTCTTGATATATCGAACGAGCCCAAAGATGGCAAGTCCCACAAGCACAACTACTTCCAGGAAGTAGTGGACCACGATATTAGACACGTCCAACAGGATCTGTGTAGGAAGCGGCAACGTTCCATTCAAAGAGGCAAAGATCGACTTGAATTGCGGAATCACGAAGAGCATCATTGCCGTCAGAATCAACACAACCAGAATCAACACTGCCACAGGGTAGGTCATCGCGGATTTGATCTTACGGCGAATGGAGGCTGCATTCTCAAGGGCGGTCGCAAGGTCAAGAAGGACCTTATCGAGCACTCCACCCACCTCGCCCGAACGAATCATCGATATGTAAAGGCGATCGAAGATCTTCTTGTGGGATGCCATGGCATTTGAGAGTGACTGCCCTCTTTCGATCTCTTGACGTATTTGAACCAAAGCTTCTGCTAGCGCCTTATTTTCTACTTGTCCTGAAAGGATTGCCAAGGAGCGAACTAACGGCAGGCCAGCGGCGATCATTGTAGCAAATTGTCGCGAAAATGTAGCTAAGTCGTCGGCTCCTACACGGTCCGTAAGGCCGGGGATCCGAATATCTGCCTGGAGGCCCCCTCTGCCCTTTGGTCGAACTTGAATAGGAAGGTAACCCATCTCGCGCAAGCGTTCTTGTACCCGAGACTCACTCTCCGCCTCGATCTCGCCACTTATCTTGGAACCGGTCTTTCGATCTCTAGCCTGGTACTCAAAGGTTTTCACTTTTATTGGCCCCTTCTGTTAGGGTCTGCCCACCCTTTCTACATCGACAGAGAAAACTTTTTTCTAAAGCCGCTGGTGACTAAGCACCCCTGCGTTGCACCGAGGGCATAGATGTTACGAGACGCTTTAGCTCATCAGGATTCGACGAGGCTGCTGCCGCAACCTCGGGAGAGATGACCTTACTTCGAACAAGTGAGGCAAGCGAGGCCTCCATGGTCTGCATTCCATATGCGCCACCAGCCTGCATCGACGAATAGACCTGATGGATTTTGGCTTCGCGAATGAGGTTTCGCACTGCTGGAGTTACCACCAAGACCTCGACGGCTACCGTCCTACCGCCAGATATCTTCGGCAAAAGCTGTTGCGTAACAACTCCTTGAAGGCTTGCGGCGAGCTGCACGCGAATCTGCGACTGTTGATAACTCGGAAACACGTCGATGATTCTGTCGATAGCCTGTGGCGCGTCTTGGGTATGGAGCGACGCAAAGACCGCATGGCCAGTCTCAGCAGCCGTAAGAGCCATAGATATCGTTTCATGATCCCTTAGCTCCCCAACGAGGATTACGTCTGGATCTTGCCTCAATACGTGGCGAAGGGCATCAGAAAAGCTCAATGTATCCTCGCCCACCTCGCGCTGGTTTACTACCGCTCGCTTATGGTTATGGAGGAACTCGATTGGATCCTCAATTGTCATTATGTGGCAATCGCGACTCGCGTTAATTGAGTCGATAAGCGACGCTAGCGTCGTTGACTTTCCGGATCCCGTAGGGCCGGTAACAAGAATCAAGCCCCTTGGGATATTTGCGAAAGCACTAACTACGGGTGGCAGACCCAAAGTATCGAGTGCAGCGATCTTGTCGGGGATACTACGCATAACGGCGCCGATACTGGCTCGCTGCATCAAGACGTTGACTCGAAATCTACCGATGCCACTTACCCCATATGCAGCATCAAGCTCCTTGTTTGCCTCAAAGCGATCGCGCTGGCTGTCAGTAAGGATCGAATATACCAACTCTCGAATGCTCTGGTTCGACAACTTCGGAAACTCATCTAAACGCACAAGGCGACCGTCGATTCGAATTGTAGGAGGGGTACCCACTGAAAGGTGGAGGTCCGAAGCCTTTTTGGAGGCTGCGATCCTCAGAAGCTCGGCGATAGATGGAATCGATGAATCAATATTTGCTGTAGAGGCGAGCTTTGGTCCCTTCGTTTCGATTTTTTTCTTTGGATTGGCCTCAACAAAGGCCTCTTGCACCTCATTTCCAAAGAGAGTAGAAGCCACTTTTATAATCTCTTGATATGAGATCTGTACGAGCTCGACTCCATATCCAAGTGCCGATTCAAGTCCCTTGGCAAATTCGGGGCGATAAGGATCGATGGTTGCAATCTGTAACTTGGAGTTAGCAACCTCAAATGGAATCACCCAAAATCGCTTGAACAATTCAGCCGATGCGATCCTCTCAACGACCTTGGAGGAGAGGACGACATCTGAAGGTACGATGCGTACCCTTTGAATCTCGGCAAATGAAGCTAGAAGAAAGTCCTCGGAGAGAGAAAATACAGTAGCAAGTACAGCCGCTACGTCGACAGGATTTGAAGTATCAGCAATTGCATCCTTAGCGGATGCAACTTCGACTACTCCCCTATCGCCTAAAACACTTAGAACTAACTCAACATTCATTAGCCTCTTATCCCATAACCTCTCTCGATTAGGCGATTACGCGGAAGATCTCTTCGACTGTCGTTACGCCCGACGCAACTTGTTGCAGTCCAGCGGCGCGCATTGGGATCATCCCTTGGGCAATCGCGAGATCTCTCAATTCATGACTGTTTCCGTTACTCGCTATAAGTCGCTCGATTTCGTCGCTTATCGTCATAACCTCGTGGATTGCGAAACGCCCGCGGTATCCAGTCCCTGAGCAAATTGCACAACCCTCTGGACGGTATAGCTGAGATGGAGTGGCGATCTCATACCGATCTAAATTCAACGCCTTTAACTCTTCACTCGTTGGGTTATAAGCGACCTTACAGTTGTCACACAACTTTCTAGCTAGGCGTTGCGCAACAATGCAGTCGAGTGCGCTCGATACCAAATACGGTTCCACTCCCATCTCAATGAGCCTTGCTGGAGTAGACGCCGCGTCGTTGGTGTGGATGGTTGATAGGACCAGGTGTCCAGTTAAAGCTAACTCGGTCGCAATGACCGCTGTCTCTCGATCTCGAATTTCACCAACCATTACGATGTCAGGATCGCTTCGTAGGATCGACCGTAGGACCGACGCAAACGAAAGGCCAGCCTTTGAATTTACCTGAACTTGGTTGATGCCAGCGATCCGATACTCGACCGGATCTTCTACTGTAATGACATTTTTTTCCTTTGAATTCAACACATTCAAAGTCGCGTAAAGGGTCGTCGATTTACCCGATCCGGTAGGACCAGTTACCAAAATCGTACCGTAAGGCTTTTTGAAGTTCTTGCTATAGGACTCAAGGGATTTAGGCAAAAAGCCAAGGTCAGCAAGGTCTCGCATAGCAGTGGAGGTCTCGAGCACTCGAAGTACGACCTTTTCGCCGTAGTTGGTTGGAAGAGTAGCAACGCGAAGGTCGATAGAACGACCTCCAATGACGCCAGATATGCGTCCGTCCTGAGGGACGCGTCGCTCTGCAATATTTAGGTCGGCCATAATCTTAATGCGAGAGATCACACCCGATTGAAGGTTCTTTGGCAGATTAGAGACTTCGTGTAAAACTCCGTCGATGCGATGTCTTAGACGAACCCCATCAGACTGAGGTTCGATGTGAATGTCCGAAGCACGATCGTTCACTGCTTGTGCAATAGTGGCATTTACCAACTTTACAATTGGACCTTCATCTGCTATCTCTTTGAGATTGGCAGTAGGGTCATTAGCGCTATCTGCGATCTCAGAGGCCGCGAGTGCATTTGCTTCAACCGATTCACTGCCAAGTCCTATTAGGCGATCGATGGTTGAAAGTATTGCAGTACGCGAAGCAACTACAACGATTATCTCTTTTCGGAGATATGCGCGAAAGTCATCGATACCGGAGACGTTATTGGGATCCGCCGCAGCAACCACGATTCGATTTTCCCTGTGCCCAATCGGAATCATCTCGTGCTTCACAGCTAAGTTCCTCGAAATCAACGAGGCTGCGCCAGGATCAACAGGAAGCTTTGCTAGTTCAACAAATTCAAGTCCAAGTCGAGTAGCAAGTATCTTTCCCAGTACGACTTCATCAACGACCTTGTTTTCTATCAAGATCCTCGTCAGAGGGAGGTTTCGTCGCCGTTGTTCCTCTGTCGCTCGTCGCAAAGAATCTTCGTCTACGACCCTCTCTTGAAGCAAAAATCGCGCAAGAGGGCTTAAAATCCCACCGCCACCGGGCATATGTCTCCCCGGCAGGGACCTTTCACCACTTGTTGTCGGCGGAACTGGAAGACTCATCACATTGAATTTCGTCAACGATGAGCAAAAACTTCAACACTATTTTGTCACAAATAGCTATCCTCGCCTTAAAGTCTCCGCCCTGACCGCCGAACGGATCTCTTCGATAGGCGCTTCGACCCCAGTCCACTTTTCAAATGCGATTGTCGATAGTCGAACGAGCATTGAAACTCCACTCGAAGCGGGAATGCCGCGACTCCGAGCAACTTCGACCAACGGTGTTACGTGAGGGTGATAGACGATGTCATAAACCCATTGACCGTCTCTAAGCTGATCTCCCCTTATAGGAGTCAAGCCCGCGAGATTAGTTCCAGCCATGCCAATTGGGGTTGTATTTACTATAACTGACACACGCTCTAGGTCTTCATTGACTCCGACGTAACCCACTGACCCGGCTAGCTCTGCAGCGGCCGACGCAGTTGAGAGGTTTCGTGAAATTACGTATACCTCTTTCGCCCCACTGTCAGCCAACGCTAAAGAAATTGCCCTACCTGCTCCTCCGCTACCTAGGACTGCAACGCTCCTACCATGAACAGATAGATCGAATTCATCACGGAGGGCCTCGACGAGTGCCTGCCCATCGGTCGAATCTCCAATGAATCGGTCGTCTTGGCGATATACAAAGTTAACGCTCTGCAACCTCTTAGCTCTATCAGTCACCTCGTCGAGGTAGGGGATAATCGACTCTTTATGGGGCATGGTGACCGAAAACCCGATCACGCCAAAGAATCGAAGTGCCTCTACCGCCTTTCCTATCTCGCCTTCTGGCACCCGAAGAGCGACATAGACGCAGTCAAGGCCGAGGCGCCTAAAGCCGGAGTTATGAATTACAGGTGATAGGGAATGCTCAACTGGATCACCCAGAATTGCAAGCACCTTAGTTCCACTTGTAGGCCAGGCCCAGGAGGCCATCCTCGGTTCAGCTTCAAAACTACTCATCAAAGACCTCTCTCGGCAGCTAGCTGCTCGTTTGCTAATTGCTCGGCGTACGTAGTAGAAAAAGCCTCGAGACCGTTGGATTGGATCGTTACAAAGTAGAGCCAAGGCCCCGAGGCCGGATTCAACGCCGCTTTAATCGCCTCAGGACTCGGTGCACTAATTGGAGTCGGCGGAAGGCCCGCATTCAAATAGGTGTTGTAAGGTGTTGAAATCTTTAGCTGGTTCAACGTAGGTGAACCTGACGTAAGTCCCAAGCCATAAAGGACTGTCGAATCGAATTGCAAATTCATCGGAACCGAGAGCCGGTTATAGATCACCCTAGCAACCTTCGGATAGTCGCTATAGAGGAGCGCTTCGCGTTGGATTAGCGACGCGATCGTCAAAATCTGATAAGCATTTAGCCCGCTAAACGTCGTACTTGGAGCTAATCCGACACTTTGTGCATTCGAAGTCGTCTGGGAGATCATCTCTTGTATCACTGCCCTGTCGCTCTCATCGGGAAGAACAAAATAAGTTTGCGGAGCAAGTAGTCCCTCTAGGGACGGAGTAGAAGACGTGATAAATGGGCTAGAGTAACCTCCAGCTTTTAACGCAGCGAGGAACTTCGGACTACTGTGACCTGGAACTTTTCCTACGACAGTAGCTATTTGAGCCAAGGTCATCCCCGGTATAACAGTGACCTTAAATTCATTAGGACCCTTCTTCAACGTTGCAAAGACATCCTTTAGTGACTCGTTCGTGTGCATCGAGTAGAGCCCCGGAAGCAATACCGGTGGGGGGTTCAGCTTAAGATACAACAAGAAGTACGTCGTAGACGGAGTAATCCCCTTAGCAACCAATTGGTTACCGAGGTTCGCATAACTGTCACCATTTGCTACCGTCAACGTAATCGGAGTGCCCGACGGAGAGCCCGAGATGGCGCTTTGATACTTTTGGTAGTAAAAGAATACGACCCCAGCGGCTATTAGAACAAGTACCAATATCGTGAGAAGCACGACTCGTAACGGACGAATTCCCCTTTTTGTATGGGCCTCATCGCCACCCAACTGAACGTCACTCAAGATTTCCCACCAAAGTACTTATACCAAACCATAAATATCTTACGAGATAGTATCTAGGTAACCTTCTAATATCAGCCCCGCAGCGATCGAATCTAATGCTCCAGAGGCACGATTTAATCTCTGTCCACTTGCCCTTGCTCTATTTGACGCTGTTCGCGACGTTAAGCGCTCGTCCACAAACTTCACCTCGACACCGCTCTTCTTTGAGAGCTGGTCAGCTATCGCATGGACTTTTTCCGAAGCAATCGAAGCACGCCCAGACAGATCGATCGGATCACCGACGACAAAAATGTCCGGGGAATACTCACTCACATGTACAAGTAGGCGATCGAGCTCATCGATCAGTGATTTGTTCACCACAAAAGCATCAACCGGGATTGCGACCATGGCAACGGTCGAGCAATAAGCAACACCTACTCGCTTCTCTCCGATATCAAGCGCAATTATTCGTGCCAAGCCTAAGTCACCCAGCCCTACGATAAATTTGCGATTTTGGCGCGCAACATCGAAATGGCTTCATCAATCTTGTCAACAAATTTTCCACCGCTTTGAATAAAGTCTGCGTTACGACCGACCCCACCGCCTAGTGTGCGAGCTACGTCGCCTATCAACTCCGACACATCATGGTTGAATTCACTACCTCTGCCTGCTACGATCGCCACCTTTTCGTCGGGCGTAGTCGCAAATAGAGCTACAAAATCAAATCTCCCAGTGGACATAAGGTTGCCGTAAAGCTCCTTCAAGAAATCGCTGGTAAGGCCGCTACCACTCCAAATGACCGTAGACGAATTCTCAGCTTGCTCAATCTGGCGAGCTATATCAGCGATACGCTCGGAGTTGCGAGCTGCTATCTGCACCGATAGCTCCCTCTCTTTAACCTTCAATGCCTCAACCTTCTTAGTTACATCTGCATCGGTAGCCGAAAGCGCTTCAATAACAGTGTCTAGAACTTCAGATCGACCCCTCAAATACTCATAAGCGGCAACTGAGGTCAGTGCTTCAATGCGACGGGTATTGGAGCCTATCGAGGCTTCGGAGACTATTACGAAAAGACCAATCGAAGCTATGTCGGAGACGTGAGTCCCTCCACAGAACTCCAATGACTTTGAGCCTGCACGAACCACGCGCACTTCATCGCCATACTTGTCTCCAAAGAAGGCGATCGCCCCCATCTCCATTGCATTTGCCTTGGAGGTAACTTCAGTCGAGACCTTGGATCCCTCAGCTATAGCTTCGTTTATAGTCCTTTCAACGCTTGCAATCTCCGAAGACGACATTGGACCCCAATGGAAGAAGTCGAACCGCAAACGATCGGGAGCAACAAGTGAACCCTGTTGTTTTACCTGATCTCCAAGTGTCTCACGCAATACCGCGTGCAAAAGGTGGGTCGCTGTATGGTTCTTGCGGATCTTTTCTCTTCGAGCCTCATCGACGTCGAGGGAAGCTACCTGCCCAAGTCGAAACTCTCCATCTAACTTTTCAACGCGGTGACAGATCAAGGATGGCAAGACAAAGATTGTGTCAATTACCTGCGCGCTGCCGGAGTCCGTTGAGATCGATCCATTGTCGCCCACCTGACCACCTTGTTCGGCATAGAAGCAGGTTGAATCGGTAAAGACGTCTGTAAATTTGCCGTTGTCGACAATCCCAACGACTCGACCTTGACCAGAGGTATTTGCATATCCAGTAAACACCGTTGTTCCGAATGTCTCGAGCACCTCTCGATATCTCTCGGAGACCTCACTGTCATGCACCTTCCCCTTGCGATCGGTGCGTGCTCGTTCACGCTGCGAGGCCATCTCTGCATTGAATGCATCAATGTCAACCGCCACCTTCCGATCGCCGGCAATCTCCATGGTCAGTTCGATCGGAAATCCAAAGGTATCGTGCAATCTAAAGGCCGCCGAACCCGAGATCGAGCCCTTCTCCATCTCTAGGTCTAATTGAGTCGAACCAGCGCGTAAAGTACGGGCGAAGTTCTGCTCCTCACGATCGATCACCTTCGTAATAAAGTCTTTGGCTGCGACTATCTCTGGGTAGGCTTCGCCCATATTGTCGATGACAACATTCACCAACTGGATCAAGACCGATTCAACTTCACGAATTCGCCAAGCCCTAAGTGCCGCTCGTCGAATGATTCGCCGCAGGACGTAGCCCCTGCCTTCATTTGAAGGTATGACTCCATCACCAACAAGGAAGGTCATCGAACGAGCGTGATCTGCCATAATACGAAGTGATACATCTCGCTCTTCGTCTTCGCCATAGGTAACACCAGTAATTTCAGCTGCACGAGTCAAAATTGGCCAAAGGAGGTCTGTTTCATATACAGACCCTTTGCCTTGAAGAACCGGAAGGATTCTCTCGAGGCCTGCGCCGGTATCAATGCAGGGCTTTGGAAGTGGGTTTAGAGTTCCGTCTTCTCCACGATCGTATTGCATGAAGACCAAGTTCCAGATCTCCAAGAAACGCTCGTCGGAACCGAATGCTGGACCTCCATCGGCACCGTACTCCTCACCTTTGTCAAAATAGATCTCAGAGCAAGGGCCGCATGGTCCGGTATCAGCCATTTGCCACCAGTTATCTTCATCCAGCCTTTGGATACGTGATGGATCGACCCCAATCTTGTCGCGCCAAATCGCCTCAGCTTCGTCATCAGAGAGGTGAACAGTCACCCAAAGGCGGTCCTTATCCAATCCAAGAACCTCTGTTATGAGTTCCCACGCGAAGGGGATGGCGTCTTCTTTGAAGTAGTCACCGAAGCTGAAATTACCCATCATCTCAAAGAAGGTGAGATGGCGTGCGGTTCGACCGATCTGATCGAGGTCATTATGCTTACCACCTGCTCTCATGCACTTCTGAATCGTCGTTGCACGAGAAAATGGCGGCTGCTCTTGCCCTAAGAAGTAGGGCTTAAAGGGAACCATGCCTGCCACTGTAAAGAGCACAGTCGGATCGTGAGGAATAAGCGAAGCAGATGGCACGAGGGTATGACCTCGTGACTCAAAGAAGTCTGTAAAGGCTTTACGAAGGGTATTTGCGTCCATTATGCAACAAATCCTAGCACGTCAAGTGAGAGCCCAATAGTAAAGGTTTAACCATCGCGCTTCGTTATTCGGTGCTTCAACCTATGTGTCATAAATTTGATGCAAATGCTCCCGTTAGGCATCGTTAACGTCCCCGCTAAAGTTAGGCTATCTAAAGAAATTTGCACTTCGAGGCGCATTATCTCACTAAAAATACGCCGTATCGAAGGCGTTAGAAACTACTCGAAAAAGTGATGGACAAAAGATGACACTGGCCCGTGGGTTAAGAAGTAATTACTGCGGTGAGTTAGGTAGCGGAGACATTGGAGCTGCAGTTGCCCTCTGTGGATGGATCGATCGAATTCGTGACCACGGAGAACACCTTTCCTTCATAGATTTGAGGGACCACACCGGAATCGTACAGATCGTTACACCACGTCGAAATGACCTACGCTCTGAATTCGTTGTAAGAGTTACCGGAACTGTTGCGAATCGCCCCGAGGGAACTATCAACAAAACGATTGCTACCGGCGAGATCGAGATCCACGACGGCGAGATCGAGATCCTTTCGAGTGCGGCAACGCTACCTTTCTCAATCGACGATCGACTCGACGTAGAAGAGATCACGCGGCTTCGGTATCGATTTTTAGACATCCGACGCGATAAGATGCAACGCAATCTCAGGAATCGAGCTCTCGTAAATAGCGCAATTCGACGCTCGCTCGAAGCTCAGGGATTTACCGAAGTCGAGACGCCAATGCTCTGGACGCCAACTCCGGAAGGTGCTCGGGAATTCTTGGTACCGTCGCGACTGCAACCCGGCAACTTCTATGTCCTACCACAAAGTCCGCAGATCGCCAAACAGCTACTCATGGTCGGAGGCTTTGATCGCTATTATCAGATAGCACGATGCATGAGAGACGAGGACCTTCGCGCAGATAGACAGTTCGAATTCACGCAGTTGGATCTAGAGGCTTCTTTCGTGACCCAAGAAGACATCTTTGCCTTTATCGGAGGTGCGATTGCCGAGATCGTTGAAGTTACACGCAACGTTCAAATCAATGAAATTCCAAGGATGACTTGGTTCGACGCAATGGACAAGTACGGTGTCGATAAGCCTGATCTTCGCTTTGAATCGCCACTGATAGATGTCACCGAAATACTTTCGCCCCTTGGCGTAAGAGCCTTCTCGGCACCTACAATCAAAGCACTTCTCGCTCCGGTGCGTGAGTCATTCACACGAAGTCGCCTCGATGCTCTCATTGATCGTGCAAAGGCATTAGGGGCAAAGGGGCTCGCCTACTTCAAGGTGGTCGAAGAGGAAGATCGACTCGCCTTCGAATCACCCCTTGCCAAATTCCTTGAAGAGGCTCCGACATTATCCCTAATCGAACGACTAGGCGCGGAAGCTGGGGATACGATCTTTGTCGTTGCTGACGAATGGAAGGTCGCAACAACTGTTCTTGGTCAAATTCGACTCGAGCTTGGCAAGGAGCTAGTCAGCCACGATCAACTGGCATTTACCTGGATCGTCGACTTTCCCCTTTTCGATGGGCTTGACGAGAGCGGTAAGCCAATCTCAGCTCACCACCCCTTCACGATGCCTCACGCCGATGACTTTGAATTTCTCGAGTCCGATCCGTTGCGCGTGCGAAGCCAATCCTACGACCTGGTCCTAAATGGCTGGGAACTCGGAAGTGGAAGCATAAGAATCCATCGCCCCGATATCCAATCAAAGATCTTTCAAATCATCGGCGTTACCGATGAAGAGGCTCAAAGTCGATTCGGATTTCTACTTGATGCCTTTAAGTTCGGCGCTCCTCCCCATGGTGGATTCGCATTTGGAATCGATCGCATCGCTGCGATTATGAGCGGTGAAGACAACATCCGTGAGGTAATCGCATTTCCAAAGACCCAAAGCGGGCTAGATCCGATGACTGATGCTCCAAAGCCAGTCGATGCGGCCACTTTAAAAAACGTTGGCCTGACCTTAGCTCCAAAGAAGTGAAGTGTCCGATCTTGCTCCCCTTGGTGAACGTGTAAGGCCGAGAAATCTAGACGAGATCGTCGTCGGGCGGCACCTCATAGATCCACCTGACGGTCCACTATATACAATTGCAACGTCGAATCTTCCGATAAGCGTTATTATCAAGGGGCCACCGGGGTGTGGCAAAACAACCCTCGCACGACAATTAACAAGAATGGTAAATTGCGACGTCGAGTACTTCACTGGTTCTACATTGAGCGTTGGAGATGTCAAAAGACTGGTCGAAAATCTTCAATCAGACAAGAGGTCTCTCTTTCAAAGTCGAAAGATCTTGATAGTTGATGAGATCCATCGCCTGTCAAAGGTACAGCAAGACAGTATCCTCGAGCCCATTGAGACCGGAAAGATCGAGTTGATAGGGACAACTACCGAATCTCCCCATCACTCACTCTCAAGGGCTTTGGTATCCAGATTTGACATCTTTGAAGTTGCACCGCCCAATCCAAGTGAAATGAGGTTGATCCTGAGTCGTACTGCAAAGCGGATCGGCACCGCGCTAGACCCGCAACTCTTAGACCTGATCGCCGACAGAGTCGGCAGCGATATCAGGCAAGGTCTCCGACTGCTCTCTTATGTCGAGGCACACAAGGGGGATAATCGTGACCAAAATATCAAGAATCTAATTGATCAACTTACGACAAACTCAAGCTTCATTGACGACGACAAACACTACGATCTCGCCTCGAAACTCATTAAAGCGATGCGTGCCTCTGACGAAAACAACGCCATGCGAGCTTTAGTTGAAGCGCTTTCTCTAGGTGAAGATCCGAAATTTATTGCCCGTCGCCTCGTGATCTTCGCATCAGAAGATATTTCACTCGCAGATAATAGTGCCCTTACGCTGGCAACTTCGGCATTAACTTCCTGCGAATCTGTTGGTATGCCTGAAGCTCGCATTATTTTGGGTCACGTCGTCCTAGCATTTTCGCGATCACCGAAGTCACGCGAAAGCTATGACCTCTATAACGAACTCTCCAAGTAACACTTTCTCCAACCTGAAGGCAAGCTGAGCGTTCCAATTAAAGCAATCTTCAGGTAGCGACGACCCTATAGGTGAACAGGAACTTCAATCCTAAGGAGAGAGATGAACGTATCCGCTACAACAACACCACCAGTAGCCCCACAACCAACCACATCACAGGTAACCGGTGCAACAGGTGGTAAGAAGGACGGCGATGGCGACCATGGAGTCGAACCAGGCGGCGCTAAGGCTACCTCTACCCCTTCATCGAGCGCTCTTTCAACGCTAGCTTCAGGTGGAAAGGTATACGCCTAGGTAGGTTTAAACGACCACTGCGACCCTAATATAGGATCGCAGTGAGCCGTTTCTTGAAAGGAAACCTATCTAACTGAGAGGGAGGATCTTTTTAGGTCCTCCCTCTTATTTTTTGTCGTCACGCTTTTGAATCTTGTAAGGGATCTTTAGAAGACTGCTTTGATAGTGGGAGTCCTACTATCTAGTTAGAACTCCCTCCTATCTGTATCTTCTCTTAGCGAGCTACCTTTAGTAGGTGGTGCCACCGACTATTGGTTGGTTGAGGTGCTGTCCACCCATCGAACCGTAGAAGCCATTTGCTCCATTTGGATCGAAGGTGAAGACTCCACCGTCAGCTGCGAAGAGGTCATAGCCACCATTGGTTGGGTCGATAGCCATTCCCACAATCGGAGCATTCAGCTTTATTGCGCCGGTTGAACCATAGAACTGTGCATCACCAAAGGCGAAGACTCCACCGTCTTTTCCAACTAGGTAGTAGCCCTTTCCATCAGCTGTAAGAGCAGCTCCAACGATTGGTTGGTTAGGTGTGATCTTCATTCCTGGAAGCGAACCGTAGTAGGTAGCATCACCGTAGGCAAATACTCCACCATCGGCACCGATCAGGTAGTACCCGCCACCATCTGGGGTAGCAATGATCGAGACGATATCATTTACAGTTCCAGCAATTGGGTTAGAGAAGACTGGAGCATTACCAAAGCCATAGACATAGCCCTTGCTATCTGCAATCCAGTAACCCTTGGTTCCATTAGCTGCCATGCCGATAACACCATTTGGATCGTTAGGGTCATTGGTTTTACCAAGTGAGCCGTAGTAGACCGAGGTGTTGATGGCAAATACTCCACCATCTTGGGCGACTAACCAGTAACCAGAGGCATCGGGTAGACCAGCCATACCAACTATTGGCCTATTTAGCTGGAGATCGCCAAGTGAGCCGTGGAATTGGAGGTTAGGTCCGAAGGTGAAGATTCCACCGTCAGATGCCACCATGTAGTAACCCTGTGCAGGTAGCTGTGATGGAGCTGATGGGGAAACTGGAGCAACTGGAGCAACTGGGGTAGCTGCAACTGGGTTGTAGTTGGTCTCAGCATTGACATTTCCTTGACTACCAGCAAATGCCTCAACTTGGAAGGTGTAGTTCGTTCCATTTGTAAGCCCAGCGATGGTATCAGTTATGGTTCCATTACCGCCTAGGGATACCTCTGTCGCAGGGACGATCTTGGTTGAGGTAAATCCTGTAGCTGTAGGTCCATAGATGATCTCATAGCCAGCAACTGGTGAAGCTGGATCAGTTGGGGTAGCTGCTTGGAAGTTGATGGTAGCTGCTGCGTTACCAGGTGCAACGGTTGCGACCTTGTTGGCAACCGTAGGAGCACTATATGGAGTCCCAAAGGCCGGGGCACTTGGGCTAGATCCAACAACGGTGTTCTCATCTACGACAACCTTATAGGTCGTACCATCTACTAGGCCGTTGATGGTTCCAACCGAGCCATTTGCAGGAAGTGTTACACTTCCAGCTTTGACACCATTTGGCGCATAAGCGTTGATGGTGTAATTCGTTACCGGTGAAGCCGAGATACCAGCGGTATAGGTGACCGTCAGGGCCTGTGGCCCACCTGCAACTGTTGTAATCACAGGGGCAGTTGGAACGATATTTGGCGTAGCAGTAGCAGTACCTACTACCTCAGATCCACCAGGATTTGTGTTTCCTACATATCCGCTATAGGAAGTTACGGTGAACTTGTAGTTATCACCATTTGTAAGGCCAGCGATCTTGTAGGTCACAGCACCACTACCAGAGGCAGTAACTACAGATGCTGGAACATCGACACTTGTCGTAGGTGAGCTAGCAACTGAGGTGTCGTAGTAGCTAATGGTATAGAAGGTCGGCATCTGCGCATTTGGAACTTGGGCAAATGTAACGTTTGCAGATGAATCTGCACCCATTGCAGTTACTGGTCCCAAGGTAGCACCCGTTGTAAAGGCTGCATAACTCATTGCATTTACTACAGATGAGGCTTCTCCCATGCCATTGGCATTTACTGGTACTACATAGAAGCCATATTGCACTCCATTTTGTAGACCAGATACCACGAAGTTGGTCTTGGTACCCATGGTATCTAGCTTCTGATAGCTAGTTACCTGACCATTTGATCCAACTTGGCCGTAGTAGATGACATAGTCAGTAATCGCTGAGTAGTTATCTCCACCAGCTAGCCAGGAGAGGTCTACCTTTCCGCTTGCACCTGTCGCGCTTGCGCTTAGGTTACTAGGCGCAAATGGCAGGCCACTCGTTGTGATGACGTTGCTTGGATCATAGGCGAAGCTTCCACCGTCGCTAGTTATTGCAGATACACCAGCCTCTAGCATCTGGCCATTGGCAATACCGCTAAAGGAGGCAGTTAGCCCAGCAGTAAGGCTAGATGCTGGAACCATCGTCGTTGCTACGACTGCATTTGTTGTTGGATTGAACAGGCTTACCGAATAAGAGGTGATCTGTGTTCCAGCAGGAGATGCAGGCTGTAGGAAAGCGACATTTACAGTACCTGTGGTAGGTGCATGACCAGTTGAGTCGAGCACCTCAGGAACTTGTGTGGCAACATCTTGGATGTTCGAGTTGAGCTCTTGGGCCACAACTGTAGCTGGAGCAGATTTGCCATATTGGTTCACTGCTACAACTGCGACGTTGTATACATCTCCAGCCTTCAATTGAGAAGGAGTGACATAGGTCGTAGCTGTGGTCTGGTAGGAAGTAACCACATTGGTCGTTGTATCTGTGAGGGTAACTATGTAGCTAGTTGCAGGAGAGCCCATATTTGATGGGGACCAGCTAGCCGAGAGGTACCTGTCATACATCATCGCCGAGAGGTTATTTACTAGCCCAGGGCCAGCTATTACCTGAGCACTTATAGCAACTGGAGTACCTATCACTAGGTTTGATCCATTTGCTAGATCCTTGTACTGAGGAGCAACTGAGACCAAGTAGGTATCTCCTACCATGAGCGAGTTGTTACCACCTGGGATCGCATAGCTGATTACGCCATTTGAAGCTACAGGTGGATCGATCATGATGGTTGTTGCTTGGCCACTGTTTTGATCAGTGTAGGTGAGCTGGTAGCTACCAGTTAGAGATTGACCCGAGGTCTCAGTTGGAGCCTTGAAGTTTACAACAAGTCCATTTGCCACCTGATTTAGGGATAGGTCTTGAACTGTACCAGGTAGTCCAACTGCGGTGGCAGAGGTCATAACTGGAACAGAGAGATTTCCGTATTGATCTCTAGTGGCAACTGAGATCGAGTATTGATCTCCAGCTGTAAGGCCAGTAAGTGTTGTGGAGGTTCCAGTCACTTCTATGGTTACTGGCTTCGCACCAGTTACCGACATGTCCGTATAGGTAACAAAGTAGGTGTAACCCGATGCAGGAGCTAGGACTCCATTGGTGCTTACTGGATTTGGAGCACCCCAGTTGACAGTGATAGCAGATGGTCCACTAGCAGTTGCCGATAGGGAAGATACTGGATTTGGAGCAGCTACTACGTATTGGTTATAGGCGTAGTAGGTTCCACTTCCACCACCTGGCTGGCTGTAGGTGATCTCTAAGGTATAGATCCCTGGGGCTACCGAGGTGAAGGTATCTTGTGTCTTAGCTGTAGAGGTCGCTGTTGTGGTAGCTGGGCCATAGAGGACCTTGGTACCAGCGCTATTTAGTAGCGATACCTCATAGGTGGTATTTGCAGTTGGATCAAATGAGACAACAACATCTGGACTAGCAGAAGAGTTAGCAGATGTTAGGGTCACGTTGTTGAGCGCAGCAGGATATGGCATTACTGGGTTGTTGAACCAGATTGCATCTCCAGGTGTGCCACTTCCACCTACACCACTAAATGGAGTTACGCTTGCGACATAGCCAATCGAGGACTCGAGGTTGGAGAAGTTGACTGTATCTAGACCCTTTGTGAAGCTTGAGGTATCGACGATCTGTGTAGCAACTGGGGTTGTTGTATTACCACTTGCATAGATGTCGATCTCATAGCTCATTGGAGCCGAGTAAGTCCCTGTTGATAGAGCAGCACCAACTGTGACATTTAGACCAGATTGTGTTGCACCAACAGCAATTGACGATGCTGAGATTGGCTCTGGGATGGTAACTGATGAGCTAGTAGAAGCCTCGCCATAAGCAACCTTGCCAGTTACAGCGTCGCTGTACTCAGCTTGGACGCTAACTGTGTAGCTATGACCAAGGGTGAGATCGCCTGCAGGGATGGTATAGGTGTATGGACCATCTTTGATCAGCTGTGTCGGCGTTGCGATGACAGAGTTCGGAACGTTAGTTGTCGTATCGGTATAGGTGATCTTGTAGTTACCAGTAAGCATCTGGCCTTCGGAATTTGCTGGCGCACCAAAGGAAAGGTCAATTGCATTGGCCTTCTCGGTTGCAGAAAGGTTCGTTGGCGCAGATGGGATAGCTACAGGGATAGCAGTTGTGCTAACTGCGCTACCTGAATTTCCATATTGGTCAATTGCATTGACCGAGATGGAGTAGGTATCTCCTGGAACAAGGTTTGTAAGGGTGGTTGAATTACCCGTTACTGTCTCATTTATCGGCGTTGAGTTAGCAACTGAGTTATTTACATACGAGACGACGTACCTATAACCAGTCGAGGGAGCCAGGGTTCCATTTGCAGGTACTGCATTTGGCGTACCCCAAGCTACATTCAAGCTCGCTGAGCCATTGGCGGTGGCGCTTAGTGCAGATACTGCATTTGGCGCTGCAACGATTATCTCGCCACCTAGGACGAAGGTATTCGTTGCTCCACCGGTGGTAGATGAGGTGATTACCAACTTGTAGATACCTGGTTGGAGCGAGGTAAAGGAGGTCGAGACCACATTCGAGGTTGCTACTACCTGGGCACTTGCTGCTTTGTTTCCATTTGCATCAAAGAGGGAGACGTTATAGGTGGTACCAGTTGTTCCATCAAAGGCCACAGTTGCATCTGGTAGGGCTTTTCCATCAGAGGTAACTGAGACGTTAGAGACATCTGCGTTGTATGGCGATACAGATGTCGTATTTGCCAATGGCGTAGAGGCAAATCCGCTAGCACCAGCGCCAGAGAAGCTAGTTACCGAGACGCTATAGCTAAGGTTGGCATCTAGTGGGGAGAAGACGTAGTCAAAGGCACCATTTGTAAGTTGGCTCTTGTCTACTACGACGCTATCTACTACAGCGCCCCCTTGCCATAGCGAGATCTCATAGCTATTTGCATAGTCGTTAGCACCTGTGACTAGGTGGGCATCTAGGCCACCAAATCCAACTGGGCTAAGGGCGATCGATGATGCTTGCTGTACAGCTGGGACTGTATAGATAGCTGATGAGATACTGCTACCTACCGCTGGCATTCCAGTGTTTACATCAACATAGGTCGGTGCTACCGATACGGTATAGGTTGCACCCGGGATCAAGGTATTTGTGCCACCCGAGATGTCATAGGAGCCTACGTTAGCAGCAGTGCTAGCTGTACCTTGTACAACTCCATCTAGTGACCAAGTGATCTCATAGCCAGTTATCGTCTGGCCACCAGTTGATCCTGGAGCATTGAAGTTCACCGTGATTCCAGATGGGTCTTTGCCATCGGAGCTAAGTTGCAGATTTGTAACTGCACTTGGCGAAGTGGCTGCTACTGCACTTAGGGCCGCAGCTGGCGATACGTTACCGTACTCATCTACCGAGGTGATAGAGAAGTCGTAGAGATCACCAGGGGTCAAGACATTGGTTGTGAAGCTATTTCCAGCTGTTGAGAAGAGGAAGTAAGCATTCGTGGTCCTATCAACCATGGTGATGTTGTAGTGGTAGTTAGATACCGGTGAGAGATCTTTTCCACCTACAACATTTGAGACAACCTGATTTGGCGAGTTCCATGTCAGGGTAGCTGTTGTCGCAGTGGTAACTAGCTTTGGCGAGTTGACCTCGTTCGGTGGGTTTACTACTACTACTCCGTCTTGCTCATAGGTAGTGGTGTTACCATTTTGAGTTGCTTGGATGTAGAGGTTGTAAGAACCTGGGGCAAGTTGGCTAAAGGTAACTGACTGTGGACCAGCGTTAGTCACATTTACAATCTGTGCCGGCTCGCCATTTAGCCACACCTGATAGTTGGTGTTGGCTTGACCGTTGAAGCCTACTACGAGGCTCTGGGTTGGATTGGTAGTAGAGGTGACCTCTTGGGTAGTTACACCATTTATTGCAATTGACTCTGGACTAGTTGCACTAGAGGTGACTGACTTACCAACGTGGCCATCACCATTTGAACCGTAGTAAGGGGTGACTGTTACGTGGTAGGTGTTATTGGCATCGAGGTTGTTGAAGGTGTAGTTGTTTGTGCTACCACTAACGATAACTGGATAGCCGCCTACGACGTTGTTGCTTGAGTCATAGAGGGTTACCCTATAGCTACCAGCTGGCATAAAGCCCGTATTGGTAGTGATTGGGTTAGTCCATGATGCATATAGTGATCCAACAGTTCCATCTGCAGAGAGCATGAGGTTTTGAACTGCAATTGGGTTGTTGTTGTCCATCTCAGCTACGAGCGACGTCGTTTTACCTGGGTAAGAGACGAGGGCTACGCTTCCATCGCTGTAAGTTGCATATACTTCTGCACCATAGGAGGCTGTTTGATCTAGGCCACTGAAGGTGTGGGTGAAGGTACTTGCACCAACGTTGGCATATGAGATTGGATTGCCATTTTTATCAAGAAGAACAATGACATAGCCAGTTAGCTTTAGCGATGGCGAGACTGTCGTACTTGGGCTAAAGGCAACAGTTCCATCTGCGTTACCTTGTGCATCAACACCAGGTAAGAAGTTGACGTTCGTTGGAGTAGCAATGATTGAAGTTGAAACAGTAGCTGGGGTGAAGTTAGCACTAGATTGCGCTGGGCCAAATGCTACATGGCCATTGCCATCTGAGTAGATGGGCGTAATGGTTATGCCATAGGTGTTCGTTGATGTGAGATCTCCCACCAGAACTGAGTAGTTGTTACCAGCAGATGTGCTTGAGCAGTTATAGGCGAGGATGTTTTGGCCAGTTGGGCTACCAAATGCTGGGCAAGTGGCACCGATGGTCTGAGACGAGATAAGGGTTGTTGCGGTACCTATCTGATTGAGGTCGACTCTATAGCCAGAGATGGTCCAACTCTTAGGTGGGTTGGTGATAGCTACATTTGGATTGGTAAAGCTCACATTGACACTAGCTGAGTTGGAGTTGGTATTGTCTATTGCTGCAACTGTTGGTGTCGTAGTGGATGGGAAGGCACTATTTGCATAGTCTGAGGTGTAGCTATAGCTAGTAGCAGCCGAGGTGGACCTAACTGTGGCCGAAGTGGCACCTTGGATGTCTGCCATATAGTAGCTGTAGTTGGCATCGATAACTACAACGAGTTGGTCACCTACCCTTGGCTGGTGAGCCTGGAAGGTAAGGGTTGAACCTGGCATTACGTTGTCGAGGGTGGCAATAGGTTGTCCACCCGTAGTCTCATCATATAGATAGGCGTTGTAGCTTACCGAGTTGATGCCTTGGTTAATGTTGGTTGGAGCAGAGTCAAACATCGAGGTAATTAGAACGTTGCCAGAGACTGGATCGAGGCTATTTGCTACTACCGTCGGGGCACCTAGGTTGATTGCACCTTGGAGAGAGCCTTGAGTCTTGAAGCTGCCAGTGATCGGATCTGATACGTACTCGGTGTTACCGGGACCGCTGT
>JAKAZZ010000048.1 GCA_021826315.1 Actinomycetes bacterium | reverse complement strand
AGAGTGCCAGCACCCATCGCCACGTTGAAATGGCACTTTCTCTCATCGAAAAGGGCGACGCCTACTACTGCGACTGTCGGCGCGAAGATGTTGAGGAGCGTAACAAGGCATCGCAAAGGACAAAGCAGGGCTACGACGGTTACTGCAGGGAGCGCAATTTAGAAAAGTCGCCAACCACAGTTCTCAGATACAAAGTACCTGCTGAGGGTGCAACGACAGTACATGACCTAGTCCGTGGAGAGGTTGTCGTAGCAAACGAGAATATCGATGATTTTGTATTGCTAAAGGCTAACGATGCCCCACTATTCGTGCTTGCCAACGTCGTAGACGATATCGATATGAAGATCAGCCATGTGTTGCGCGCAGAGGAGCACCTTCCGAATACTCCGAAGGCGGTACTTCTTTTCAACTCCTTTGGAGAAGTCGCACCCTATTTTGCGCACGTTCCCGTACTTGTCAACGAAAAGCGCCAGAAACTCTCAAAGAGGCGAGACAGAGTTGCGGTCGAGGACTTTAAAGATAAGGGTTTCCTTCCCGAAGCAATGATCAACTATCTGGCACTTCTCGGTTGGAGTCCGAAGGACAACCGTGAATTTATGACGCTTGATGAGATGACGAGAGAATTTGCCATTGAAGATGTTGGACACTCCCCTTCATTCTTTGACGAGAAGAAGATGGAACACTTCAACGGCGTCTACATTAGAGCACTCTCCGACGATGACTTCGTTGAACTTTTGATTCCGTTTCTTGAAAAGGCCGACTGGTGGCAGGGAAGCGCTGAAAACAGAGCCAAGTTGCTCGACCTCGCTTCAATTACCAAGGAACGGGTATCGCTACTTGGACAAGCGCCTGATCTACTGATGCCAATTTTCGCGCCGAAGGTCACAGTGGAAGAGGCTCTGTTTGAAAAAGAGGTTGCTCCCCACGCCGAGCTGCTCTCTCAAGTCGCCACGTTATGCGAGAACCTCGCTGAATTTGATGCGGCTTCGATCGAGGCGACGTTGCGCGACCTTTCAACGACATCTGAGATTCCGCTTCGAAAGCTTCAGTCTCCAATTCGAATTGCAACAACAGGAGCCAAAGCAGGCTTACCCCTCTTTGAACTATGGCAGCACGCAGGTCGTACCGTTATCATCGAACGGCTTACCTCGTCGGCTAAGAATGCGGAAAAGTAGCAAGCAGAGGAAGCCTAGATGATTGGCCTTGTAGGAAAGTTCATAAAGTACTTAGTTGCCTTCGTCTTGATAGCTGCGTTGATTGTCTTCGCCTCAAACCTTTACCATATCTATTCTTTCGGACGCTCGTCGAATCTTGCCTATACCCCCGTTGCGGTAGTGATGGGGGCATCTATTAGCGGCTCCACTCCTTCGAGTGATTACAAAGCTCGCCTCGATCACGTTGCATACCTCTATAAAAATCACTACTGCAACATTATTGTTACAACTGGCGGCCCCGAGGTTACTGGGGGTTCGACCGAGGCAAATGTTGCAAAAAGCTACCTCGTAACCCTAGGAATTCCTCCTGGAAATATCGTTGAAGCAGCTACCGGAGTCGATACATATCAGTCGTTAGTTGCGGTAAAGAATGTTATTTCGGGCATGGGAACGAAGCGGGCCATCTTTGTGACCGACCCGTTTCACGCACTGCGAGTCTCTGACATAGCGACGCAACTGGGAATGGTTGACTTCTCGTCTCCCGACGTGACGCCACTTAGTTACGCCACTACATTTGCCTACTATCTGCGAGAAGACGTGGCAATAAGTGGCTCTCAAATAGTCGGCTATAAATTCCTGAGCTTACTTGAGCACGGTTCGGGACAATAGAGACTAAATTAAAACAGTCCTTCGGGGGTGGTGTAATCGGCAACACAGCAGGTTCTGGCCCTGCCATTGGGGGTTCGAGTCCTCCCCCCCGAGCAAAGACGTTCCGCGCCAGTTACGCGCTCTACGTATTTCCCGCCAACGCTACCAATTTGAACCTAGCGACGAAAGTTTTTGTCTCCGGAACGATATCTCTCGATACCGTGGCGTGTAAACTGTTATCTCTACTGCTTGGCCCCATCGTCTAGCGGTCTAGGACATCACCCTCTCACGGTGAAGACACGGGTTCGAACCCCGTTGGGGCTGCCAACAGTTCTCATTCCTCTGCAAATTGGCCAGACGCACTTACGCCATCTTCTTTCCCTAACTAGACTTTGGGGGAATCATCAACTTTTTGGGGGAATCATGGCCACAATCTCCATAAACGGCAAACTTTTAGATGCCAGCCAAGCAAAGATCTCTGCAGTTGATCACGGTTTTGTCGCTGGTGACGGAGTCTTCGAAGCGCTAGCTGTCTACGACGGAACTCCCTTTGCAATAGATCGCCACCTCAATCGCCTTGAGCGATCAGCGACAGGAATGAGGATGAAGAAGCTCCCCGATCGTGAGACACTTAGGGCTTCAATACTTGACGTAGTCGCTGCCAACAAGATTTCGTTCGGCAAGGTAAGGGTTACCTTTACTACTGGCGATGGCCCACTTGGATCCGACCGCTTGGACTCCGAACCATTGACCGTTGTGGCATGTGCGCCCCTTGCGCCGCTTGCTCCATCGGCTCGTGTTCACGTCGCTCCGTGGCCACGCAATGAGCACGGAGTGCTCTCCGGCATTAAGACCAACTCATATGCGGAGAATGTTGTAGGCCTCGATTGGGCGATCTCCCAAGGTTCATCAGAGGTTATCTTCAAAAATATCGCTGGCAACCTTTGCGAAGGATCGGGATCGAATATCTTCCTACTCCTAGATGGCGAGTTAATTACTCCAACACTCGCATCAGGTTGTCTTGCTGGAGTCACCCGAGACTTGATCGTAGAATTTCTTGGAGGCAAAGAGATTGACACCCCGATCGAATCCCTTACTGAACACCGCTTTGAAGAAGCATTTCTTTCATCGAGCCTACGAGAGACTCAATACATTGAAGCGATCAATGGAACAATAGTGGCAACCGAACCAGGACCTATCGCCACAGAAATATCAACCCGTTTCAAAGAATTGATTAAAGACAACCTCAATCCATAGTGAGGACGAAAGGATTTTGACATGGCAACCGAAGCCCTAGCTGCTGAGATCTTCGAGCAGTCACAACTCGAAGACACTTTTCTCTCTCGAATCGTCAAACTCGATGGCTTTGGAGGGCGTACCACTGGCGATTTACTTGGATTTAACGCCAATGGAAGTTTCGGGGGTCTCCTCTTTGGCTCGATCGATGAAGAGGTACGTGCGGCAACCGGCGTTGATCCACACTTTTCCTTTGACGTCGCACTTGGCGACCAAGATGCCGTAGCAAGAGGGCTAGCATGCGGCGGAAACGCCAAGGTCATAACCCAAATCGTTGGCGAGGACGTCCGTACGTTACTGAGCGCAATTGCCAATCGAAAGGTCGTAGCTGCAGCATCGCATTGGGAGAGCGGAAAGCTATTATTTGTCAACGAATATGGTGAGTCACTTCGCCGAATTGATGGCCTAAAGCTTCCGTCAACTGTTGAAGCCTCCATAATTGAGCGCATGTCACAGCTCCTCAGCAAACGAACTACCACTTCAGCGGTGGAAAGTATCTCCGGAGTGGACGTTGCCTTCGAAGTCTATGCACCTAGTTCAAAGGGCATAGTAATTGGGTCGTCAAAGCTCGCAGATGCAATTGTGAATCAATTTCGCTTAATCGCCGCCGATCTTCGGGTAGTTGATACGCTCGACGACTCCCTAGAAGCAGTTCGAAATCTATCCACCAACGATGCGGTAATAATATTGAGCCACGACCACACCATCGGTGTACCTGCATGCGACATTGCACTCAAAATAAAAGGTATCTACATAGGAGCTCTCGGATCTCGCCACACACAACAAGCACGGCGTGAACTTCTGCTTACCCTTGGATACGATGCAGTTGATGTGGACTCTATCTACGGGCCAATAGGGCTCAATCTTGGCTCAAAGACACCCGCCGAAACCGCTCTTGCAATTGCTGCTGAGTTTCTAGCGCACCGATCTGGTCGTAATCCATCGAGTCTTCGCACCTCAGAGGGGCCGATCAACGGCTAAATCCAGAGGATCCTGCCTCGTTGGATTATGCATTTTTCTATCTTATAAGACAAAAAATAATTGATTTTTTGTTCCATTACAAAGATGCATTATCTAAGTGCGTCTCTAACCTACCCCATTGCCAATAGCTAGGGGATGTAACCTGAAATAGGCTCTCTGCGCCGAGAGAAACCCATATCAAGATAGTAAATTGTCCACTTCAAAAATAGATTTGTGACATCGCTAAGGGGATGAGAATGATCCGAAGCATCGGAATTCCAGCGGAAACAAAAGACGGTGAACGCCGTGTCGTGCTCGATCCATCTGCCGTTAAAGCGGCAGTTAGCGCCGGATTTGAGGTCAATATTCAAAAGGGTGCTGGAAATGGAGCTGGCTTTAGCGACGATATATACCAACGAGTTGGTGCAAAGGTAGTTGACACCGCCGAGGAGGTTTGGCTTAGTGACCTTGTTTGTAAGGTAAAAGAGCCTCAACCATCTGAGTGGCAATACTTCCGCGAAGGACTGCACCTCTTTGCGTACTTGCACTTAGCTGCAGAGCCTGATCTCGCTCGCGCATTAATGGCCTCAGGTGTCGAGGCTTTCGCCTTTGAGACCTTGAGCTACCCTGCTGGCCTGCCGCTACTAGCTCCAATGAGTGAAGTTGCCGGGCGCGCCGCTGCAATCATGGGGGCATATTATTTAGCGTCAGGTTCCGGAACCCTTTTAGGCGGCTCCGCAGGTGTACCACCTGCAAAGGTTGTCGTAATAGGAATGGGCGTGGCCGGAACAATGGCTGCTAGAGGAGCTCGAGGGATGGATGCTGAAGTTACTGGCGTCGACATCGACCTTCACAGGCTCTTTGAACTCACGCAAAACGGAACTATTACCGCCTCATTGGCCTCTTCAGAGATGGCGATCGGTGAAGCAGTTGCAGATGCAGATCTTGTCATCGGAGCTGCTCTAGTTCCTGGTGCAAAGGCTCCAAAGCTTGTTACCCGTGAGCACATAGAAGGGATGAAGCCTGGCTCTGTCGTAGTTGACCTAGCTATCGATCAAGGTGGGTGCATCGAGACCTCGAAGCCAACATCGCTAAGCCATCCCGTCTTTGTCGAATCTGAAGTAGTCCACTACTGCGTTACAAACGTTCCTGGACAATATCCGAGAACGTCTGCTCGAGCGCTGAGCGCCGCGGTAATCCCGCGACTCATCGACCTTGCCAAGGATCCAGCCTCTGATCGTCTGCGCGGAGCGCTCAACGTATCTGGCGGCAAGATCGTGTACAAGGCCGTCGCCGACTCACTCGGCTTCTAACCGAAGTAGTAAGTAGCACTGAAAGGCACCGACCAACATTGATTAGTTGGAAGAGTCCAGAGAGCCTCTGGCTTTCTCAGATTGAAAAAGTTCAGCCACGTAAGACTGCCGATAGGGACATGCACTTTGATGTCGCTATCGCTGGCGGTGGATACAGTGGCCTCTGGACTGCCTTCTATCTAAAGACAGTGGATCCATCGCTAAAGATTGCAATCTTTGATGCAAAATACGCTGGATTCGGTGCCTCAGGTCGCAATGGAGGTTGGGCTTCGACACTCTTTGCTTCTTCCCTTACCTCAATGGCAGAGCGCTTCTCCAAATCAAGCGCGATAAATCTTTATTGCGAACTCCACAATTCATTGACCGAGATCGAAAAGGTAATAAGAGCCAACGACATAGACGCCGACTTCCATAAAGGCGGAACAATTACCGT
The DNA here is from genome assembly GCA_021826315.1 of Actinomycetes bacterium. Classification (GTDB taxonomy): domain Bacteria; phylum Actinomycetota; class Acidimicrobiia; order Acidimicrobiales; family Acidimicrobiaceae; genus Acidithrix. Next base: position 15,500 of record JAKAZZ010000048.1, on the reverse strand, counting down.
TGCTCGAAACTCAAGCCAACTCAAAAGGGCTGAAGATACAGTTAACGAATACCGTAATTTCGGCTTTGATACCTACTCTCTCCTCGAGCAAAGCAAAGTTATTGAAAGAATAAACGTTCCAAGTGCCATCGGAGGAACCTATACCACCGAATGTGCACGAATTCAACCTGCAAAATTGGTTAGAGGCCTCGCAAATCTCGTAGAGGAAATCGGGGTGGAGATTTACGAAAAAAGCCTCGTTTCCGAACTCTCAAAAAACTATCTCAAAGTAAATGGAAACAAGGTTGCAGCAGACGTAGTCGTCGAGGCGACCGAAGGTTACCGATGCAGAATCAAAAGTTCACGAAGAAGAACCATCCCGATCTACTCACTCATGATTGCCACGCGGCGGCTATCGAAAGCCGAAATCGAAACCGTTGGACTTCGAGACTACGAGACCTTTGCGGATGAGCGCAATCTGATAATCTACGGCCAAAGAAGCAACGATGACCGCATAGTTTTTGGAGGTCGTGGCGCCCCTTATCACTTCGGTTCTGAGATTCTTCCGAAGTTTGATAGCGAGGAGTCGATCTTTAACCTCCTTGAAGAAACTCTGTACGATCTCATTCCATCGCTGCGCGGTGTCGAGATCGAATACAAATGGGGCGGAGCCCTCGCAGTTCCTCGAGATTTTCTGTCGTTCGTAGAGTACGACGGCAAATCTTACGCCCGTCTTGGCGGATACGTGGGAGACGGAGTCACGACGAGCAACCTCGCCGCACGAACTCTCGCGGACCTAATTTTAGGTCGGTCCAGCAGCCTAACGTCTCTCCCGATCGTAAACCCTCAGAGGCGCAATTGGGAGATTGAACCACTAAGAAGCATAGGTATAAACCTTGGGATAGCGGGGACTATGCGAAAAGACAAATTGGAAAATCAGGGTCAAGATGGTGACCTGGTTACAAAATTTACCGACTCCCTCATGAATTACTAAATACAGCGAAAGGAAAAAAATATGACTGAAAGAAATCATTTAGCTCCAGTATGGTCCCAACTAACCGGCCTCAAGGTCGCTTCAGGATCGGGCGCAATCGTGACAACTGTTGGTGGCGAAGAGTACTTGGACTTCACCTCTGGAATCGCGGTAACATCAACGGGCCATAGCCACCCGAAAGTCGTTGAGGCTATTCAAAAGCAAGCAGCGCGCTTTATCCACGCACAAGTAAACATCTACATTCACGATCTTCTCGAACCCCTAGCTGCAAAGCTCAATGAGATAACTCCTTCATCCATCGACACCTTCTTCTTTGCAAATTCCGGTGCAGAGGCAACTGAGGGCTCAGTAAAGCTAGCTAAGGCAGCTACTAAGAAGCCCCATATAATAGTCTTCCAGGGATCCTTCCACGGACGTACTGCTCAAACGATGGCAATGACGATGGCAAAGACGGGTTACAAAGCTGGATACGCGCCATTCCCAGCTGGAATCTACACCTCAGACTTTCCAGATCCATTTGTAACCGGCCTTGACGAAGAGACCACAGCCAAGCTTGCGCTCAAGAACTTCGACCAAGTTCTAGCTACTCAAACCGCGCCATCCGAGACTGCGGCCGTAGTTATCGAACTCGTCCAAGGCGAGGGTGGTTATCGAGCTGCTTCGAAAACCTTCGTCGAAGGGCTCTATGAAAGATGCAAGGATAAGGGAATCCTTTTCGTAGCCGACGAAGTTCAGTCGGGATTTGGTCGCACTGGAAAACTATTTGCAGTCGAACACTATGGGATTGACCCAGATATCATGGTCATGGCCAAGGGCATCGCTTCGGGATTTCCATTCTCTGCAATCGGATCGTCCTACGAGTTGATGGAAAAGTGGCCAGTTGGCAGCCATGGTGGCACCTATGGTGGCAACCCAATCGGTGCTGCGGCAGCCCTTGCAACTATCGACATCCTCACAGGCGAAGGATTCATCGAAAACGTAGCCGCCCGCGGAGAGCAGCTACGTTCAGGATTGGAAGAACTGGCTAAGTCTTATCCAGCTATTGGAGACGTACGAGGGCTTGGAATGATGATCGGCTGCGCCATCATTGACCCAGCAACCGGAGAGCCCGATGCCCAACGTGTTTCGACGATGCTCACCCACGCTCGCGAAAACGGAAAGGTTATCCTACTCAACGCCGGAACCTACAACAACATCATTCGTTGGATGCCACCTCTAATCGTTACCGAATCCCAAATTGCTCAAGGACTAGCAGCCTTTGAAGCAGCTCTAAAGGCGACCGAGAAGTAATAGCCAAATCACTATTGAAGTACATCGGTGGCAACCACCACCGATGTACTTCAAATGACATTGGTTTCCGCGCAAAATCCTGCACGGGTCTCTCAAAGCAAGCCGTGCTTGAGGTGAAATTAAAGGCAGCGCCCAGTACTTATGAATACTGAGCGCTGCCTTTTTATCGCGATCGAAAATTCGATACTGCCAAAGTGCGACTAATTGGCTTTATGTACAACAAATAGATTCGGGGCGCTGAGCTAACACTTTGAAAGCCCAACACCCCGAAACAAAAACGCAACTAACTTCAACGTTACTTAGTCCAAGATTTACTGTGCTGATATGGGCGAATCTCACACTCAATCAGCCATTATCTTTCCTGAACTTACTCCCCGATATAGCTCATAACGTGCTTTATACGTGTGTAGTCTTCGAATCCATACATCGAGAGATCCTTTCCATATCCGGAGTGCTTGAAGCCACCGTGAGGCATCTCAGCAACGATCGGAATATGGGTATTGATCCACACTGCACCAAAGTCAAGGGATCGAGCCATCCTCATTGCGGTTGCATGGTCACGACTCCAGACTGATGACGCCAAGCCATATTCAACATCATTTGCCATTGACAGTGCAGCTTGCTCATCCATGAACTTTTGAACCGTAATGACGGGGCCAAAGATCTCAGATTGAATGATCTCGTCGGTCTGCAAAAGGCCAGATACAACCGTTGGCTCCAAGAAGTAGCCGGTATCCCCGACCTTATGGCCACCAGTCTCGACTCGTGCATGGTCAGGAAGACGCTCAAGCAAACCTTGAACGCGCGCGATTTGGCTGGCATTATTCAACGGACCAAAGTCCGCATTCTGCGATGGAGCTCCCGTCGTAGTAGCGGAGGCTGCGGCACGAAGCGCCGCGACAAACTCTTCGTGAATCTCTTCCGCAACAAGAACTCGTGCGGCTGCGGTGCAATCTTGACCTGCATTAAAGAAGCCGGCCATAGCAATGCCCGCCGCTGCCTTTTCGATATCTGCATCCTTGAAGACGATTACGGGCGCGTTGCCACCGAGCTCAAGGTGGACCTTCTTGAGGTCATTTGCCGCACTCTTTGCCACCTCTTTGCCAGCTCGGACTGATCCGGTAATCGAAACCATCTGCGGAATAGGATTCTCAACGAGCGCACGACCTGTGTCACGCTCTCCACAGACGACGTTGAATACGCCTTCTGGTAGGAACTCTGCCATGATCTTAGCTACAAAAACGGTTGACATTGGAGTGGTGTCAGATGGCTTTAGGACCATCGTGTTACCGGCAGCAATCGCAGGAGCCCACTTCCAAACAGCCATCATCATCGGGTAATTCCACGGTGTTACAGCTGCACAGACGCCAATAGGTTCGCGCCTTATCATCGAAGTGTGATTCCTCATGTACTCGGCCGCACTTCGTCCCTCTAGGTTCCGGGCTGCTGCAGCAAAGAATCGAATTTGATCTACCATCGGAGGAATCTCCTCGGAGAGCGTAAGCTCAAGGGGCTTTCCGGTATTTTTGGACTCTACAGCAACAATCTCCTCTGCCCTAGCCTCGATGGCATCCGCAATGCGAAACATGGCTAGCGATCGCTCAGATGGGGTTGCATCACGCCACGTAGCAAATGCCGCTTTGGCAGCTTTGGCAGCATCATCGATATCCGATGCATCCGACATCGGAGCGGTTGCGTATACCTCGCCAGAGGACGGATCGATTATGTCAGAGGTGGCTCCTGAGTTTGCCGGCCTCTCCTTTCCACCGATAAAGTTCAAAATATGTTGTTTATCTGAGGACATTTGATGCAACTTCCTTTCGAAGAATACGTATCTAGTTTGTGATTATAGGCAAGTGACGGAAGGGGGAACTTTGGCGATAAGAACAAAAAATTATCCTTTAGTGGTGTCATCGCGCATACCCCAAGGCGAGTCGTGGGAAACGAGCTTCTCTAAAAATGGGTCAGGGTCAAACGCCTCAGGCCCGAGTACTCCCTTTCCTGACCAAATTCCCTCGGCGATAAGCTCAAGCGCAACTACCGGGAAGATCGCCGTTTGCCAAACAACCGCTTGACAACCCCACCTCTTCATAGTCTCTTCATTGTCAACGACATGATAGAGGTAGACCTTCTTTGGGTCCCCGTTCTTGTCAAGACCAGTAACAAAGGTACCGGCGCACGTCTTGCCCTTCATAATCGGTCCTAGATCGATAGGATTTGGCAAGGTAGCAGCAACAACGTCACGCGGCGATACCTCTACTCCCCTCACAGTAACTGGCTTTGTCGAATCAAGACCTAGCTTGTGAAGGGTCTTCAGAACGTCAATAAACTCGTCACCCAAGCCATACTTGAAGGTGACCTTCTTCGCCTTTATCCACCGCGGGATAAGAGCGACCTCTTCGTGCTCAACGTTCACGCACTCAACCAGTCCAATACCCTCTGGAAATTCGAAGATCTCGCCATCGGAGAATGGAGGAGTTGTGAACCAACCCTTACCCTCTTCGTAAATCAAAGGCGGGTTTAGACACTCCTCGATGGTCGTCCAAATTGAAAAAGTTGGAGCAAACTCATACCCATCTACCGACAGGTTTGCGCCGTCACGAACACCAACCTCATCGATCTCAGAGAAGAGGTTTTTAGCGGCATAGGCAGCCAGAACGTCCGAAAGACCTGGTTCAACACCCATTCCGACCAGCGCCAGCAGGCCCTTCTCGTCCCAGTTGGCAGCCTTGGCGAATTGATCGTCCCCTAGCATCTTGCCAACCTTTGAATAGGGATCGTCGGGGTGGGGTACTGAAAGGGACATCGCCATATCTACATAAGTCGCACCTAATTCGTATGCGGCGTCAAAGATGCCCATTACGAATCGTGGATCACAGCAGTTCATCACTGCATCCACTTGGTACTTTCTACCTGCCTCAACTATTGCGCTGGCATCCGATGCGTCGAGACGATCAGAAATTATCTCGGCTCCGCGAGAAAAAGGCCTCGTGAGAGTTGCAACGTGCTCGGCACGTACCAAATTGACATCAGTGATAACAAGTGCAGAGAAAGCCGAACTCTCTGCCGCAATCTTGGCGAATGCCTCACCAACACCGCCAGCACCCACTACTAATACCCGCACACAAGCCCCCACGGTCGATAGTCGAAAAACAGTAACTTCCAAGGAATAATAGTGAGCCCAGATAGTCCAAATGATGGAAAACGTATGAAATATTTGTAAAAAGTTCGGAATCAGTAATGTTTGCATGGTAAAACTTTAAGAATCACTCATCAGTACCCTTTGAATCGCCTAGGGCGAGTTCAAAGGTCCGAGTTCGAGAGGAAGTCATGGTCGAGCGAGCATTGCGACCAGTTCGAGGTGGGGGCGGTGGCGCGGCATTTCGCCAAACCCTAAACGCATCTCGAAAAGATAGCCAGGGGGCGATAAATCTAGACGCAAAGTCAAAAGAGCTGATAGCGCTACTTCAACGCGACGGGAGAGCATCGTATGCCAACCTAGCAAAGGAAGTTGGGCTAAGTGAAGCCGCAGTTAGACAACGCGTTCAGAGATTAATTGATCAAAAGGTGATGCAGATCGTCGCCGTTACCGATCCACTTTCAGTTGGATTTAGTCGCCAAGCAATGGTTGGCATAAAAGCAAACGGCGATTTAAGAGAAGTAGCAGAAGAGATAGCTCACATAAAGGAGGTGGACTACGTGGTCGTCTGTGCTGGTCGCTTTGACTTACTGGCTGAAGTCGTATGCGAAGACGACGCCCACCTAATGGAAATCTTAAATGACAGCCTGAGAAAAGTTACGGGAGTAGCTGAAATCGAAGCGTTTCTTTATCTTCGATTAGAAAAACAAAGCTATCAATGGGGTGCAAGATGACACAAAATTTCAATACAGAACAGCTTTCCGAGAAGGCCAAGCGCCATCTTTGGATGCACTTTACAAGAATGTCGGCCTATAACGACAGTGAAGTTCCGGTTATGGTCCGCGGCGAGGGCGGATACGTATGGGACTCCCGTGGTAAACGATATATCGATGGTCTAGCGGGACTCTTTGTAGTTCAAGCCGGCCACGGTCGCACAGAATTAGCTGAGGCTGCCGCTAGACAATCGAGTGAACTCGCCTACTTTCCACTTTGGAGTTATGCACACGTCCCTGCTATTGAGTTAGCCGAACGTCTCGCCGACCTAACGCCGGGTGACCTCAACAGGGTCTTCTTTACGACCGGCGGTGGCGAGGCGAACGAAACCGCAATGAAGCTTGCGCGACAGTTCTTTAAACTTACAGGAAAGCCAAAGAAGACCAAGTTCATCTCTAGGAACATCTCTTACCACGGTACAACGATGGGCGCCCTTTCGGTGACTGGATTAGCCGGGATCAAGGGCGACTTTGAACCGCTAATCCCAGGAACGTTCAAAGTAGCTAACAATAATAGGTACCGCTGCGTCGATTGTGCGGGCTTCAGCACCTGCAACCTCCACTGCGCTGACGATATCGAGAGAATGATCCAGTATGAAGGCGCAGATACGGTCGCCGCGGTATTCCTTGAGCCAGTACAAAATGCAGGTGGCTGTTTCGTTCCACCCGATGGATACTTCCAAAGAGTCAGAGAGATCTGCGATAAATACGACGTCCTACTTATAGCAGACGAAGTAATCTGCGGTTTTGGTCGACTCGGTGAGTACTTTGGATCGATCAAATACAACTTTGTACCTGACATGATGACGGTCGCAAAGGGAATGTCATCTGGTTACGCACCTATTGGAGCGCTAATCGTCTCAGACCGAATCATAGAGCCGTACCTAAAAGAGAGCAACACATTTCTCCACGGCTTCACCTTCGCCGGACATCCAGTATCCTCGGCAGTCGCCCTTGCGAACTTAGACATCTTTGAAAAAGAGGATATCATAGGCAACGTTCAGGCGAACCAAGACTACTTTCGCGAAAAGCTCGAAGGCCTACGAGACATACCGATTATCGGAGATGTTCGAGGTACTGGCTACTTCTATGGTCTAGAACTCGTCAAGGATCGTGACACGAAAGAGACATTCAACGACGAAGAGTCCGAGAGACTTTTGCGCGGCCTTCTTACTCCCCACCTCTTTGAAGCTGGCCTCATCTGCAGAGCAGATGACCGAGGAGACCCCGTAATTCAGCTCTCTCCTCCGCTAACAATTGGCAGGAGTGAGATCGACGATATAGTAGACATCTTGCGAACAGTTGTCTCCGAAGCAGCCGCACTTCTGTAATAGCAAGTAAATGTCCGTTAGGCACCTGTAGCCTTATCCCAAGTGGTTAAAGGAGTATCTTTAGGTGCCTAACGCATTCTTCGAAAGAATTATTGAAAACTACCAGAATCGCAACGAGGTAGTCCTAACGTTCGGCGAAAGCGCAGCATTTACTGGCCCCGAATTCCTATCGCTAGTAAGCCAAAGCGCAGAAATGCTTCTTGAAGCTGGGCTCAACGCTGGCGACCGGATCGCGATGGAAGCTGGGCCAAACCCAACTTACATCGCCTCAGTAATTGGCGCAATCGCCGCCGGTGGAATCGTTGTACCCATCAATCCAAGCGCTACACACCCCGAAGTCGACTACGTCTTTGGCGATGCGACACCTAAATTTGCCATTGGTAACGGTGAGGTTTTTCAATCAGTTGCCTCGGGACGCTCCTACGCTGCCAAGACCTACCAAGGGGTGGGAAGCGATTTAGCCGTTCCTAGCAATTGCACTCTGCTCTCATTCGAGATAGCTGGAGTATCGTCTATCAATTCAATTGAAAACCTTTGCGAAATCGATTCACCCTGCTTGATCGGGTACACCTCAGGCACTACTGGTAAACCAAAGGGCGCACTTCTTTCATTAAACAACCTATACACGTCCGCTAAAGGGCTCATAAAAGCTTGGAAATGGTCGAATACAGACCATCTTCTTCACTTTCTTCCCCTCTATCACATGCACGGTCTCGGAGTCGGAGTCTTTGCATCTCTGGTCGCCGACTCTAAAATTACGTTTCTAGAACGATTCACTGAAGATCTTCTCTTTCAAAGCGTAGAACAAAAAGATATCTCCATGATCTTCGGAGTACCAACCATCTACGAACGAATCGCTAGGGACGATCGCCTCCCATCGCTCGCAAAATTACGACTGATGGTATCGGGCTCAGCGCCTCTGCCAACTGACCTATTCGACCGAATTAAAGATACGTTGAGCGAGGGGCCAGTTGAGCGCTATGGCATGACCGAAACGGTCATGAATACATCGAATCCATTTGCCGGCGAACGAAGAGCGGGGAAAGTCGGAATGGCCTTAGAGGGAGTTTCAGTAAAGATCGCCCCCGACGGTGAGGTCCTAATAAAAGGTGGCAATGTAATGCTCGGATACCTAGGAAGACCCGCCGCCAACGACGAGGCATTTACTTCAGATGGATACTTTAGGACCGGCGATCAGGGCGAGGTTGATGAAGATGGCTACCTCGAGATAAAAGGGCGCAAAAAAGATCTCATCATAAGCGGGGGATTCAACGTCTACCCCAAAGAGGTAGAAGCTGAAATTCGCGCCTATCGAGGGATCAGAGAAGCTGCCGTTGTAGGTCGGCCCTCGGAACTCTGGGGTGAAGAGGTAGTAGCTTTCGTCGAATGCAGCGACTCAATAGACGCCGTCGAATTAATAGACTTCCTGAGGACGAGACTCTCGTCGTACAAATTACCCAAAGAAGTATTTATAGTCGAGACACTCCCGCGAAATAACTTAGGGAAGATCCTCTATAGTAAAATTCGCGAAGAGTACCTCAACTAATCACCTCGAAATTCGGGGTCCCGCTTATCAATAAAGGCAGCCAAAGCTTCTGCGTAGTCGTTGGACGACAACGTCACTTCGCGCTCTCTGCTTGCGACGGCGCGTGCGCTCTCCAACGTCTGCCCTTCAAAAGCTGATAAAATTTTCTTTGTAGCCGAAATACTCAACGGGGCATTAGTTCTGATGCGCCTAGCCATGTCAATTGCCGCACTGGCCACGTCTCCCTCAACAACTTCCGCAAATCCAAAACGCTCCATCGCAATTGCCCCAAAAGTATCGGCGGTGATGAGCATTCGCTTGCAATTTGCAACTCCAATAATTCTCACCATACGAACTAACGAGTCAAAAGGGTATGCAATTGCAAGGCGTGCCGGTGGGAGTCTATATTTGGCATCTTTCGCCGATAGGCGAATATCACACGCTGATGCGATCGAAATTCCGCCGCCGATGCAAAAACCATCGATCGACGCAATCGTCGTGAACGGGACCGACTCGATAGCCGCGAGAGCAGCTTCTGTATTCTCATCGTAAGCGATAGCGCTCTCGCCACTTTGTCGAACTTCTTTGAATTCACTAATATCGGCCCCCGCTGCAAAGTTGCCATCGACGCCGGAAATTATCGCCGCCCTTATGCCATCGACCGCGCGGAGGTAAGAGAAAGAATCCGCTAACTCTCGCCACATTGCTCGAGTCATTGCATTACGCCTAGCTGGGTTATTCAATCGCACTGTTGCGATCGAATCATCAATCGTGACGTCCACAGAACCCGCCAAGTCTCCTCCAAAAAGATAGGGTCGAACCGCACACTCTAGCGGTTCGACCCTATACCGTATCAGATCTTTCGAATTAGATCAGGCTAAGAGGCTCGACTAATTCGAAACTACCTCTTGCTCCTTCTCCCACGCTGCAGCTTCTGCGTCAGTGTGGTGCTCCTTGAAGAGCTTGGAAGGCCACCAGTTCCACTTATCCAATATGACGACCGCGCTTGGAACGAGGAGCGTTCTTACCAGGAAGGTGTCCATCAGGATACCCAAAGCAAGTCCGAAGCCAATCTCCTCTACCTGAGCATTACCAAGCTGTGCTAACGCAAGTACCGCGAATGAAGCAGCTAGAACGAGTCCGGCAGAGGTTACGGTAGATCCAGTTGCATTGAGTGCAACTTGAACCGCTCCCTTCAAGCCTCTGTGGTGCGCTTCCTCTCGAATTCTCGTCATCACGAGAATGTTGTAGTCCTCACCTAGTGCTAGGAGGAATAAGAAGAGGAGGAAGGGCAGCACAAAGTTTAACCCCGAATCTCCCTTGAAGAAGATGAAGACGATTACGTCCGCACCAAGTGCCGCTAAGTACGAAAGAACAACCGAGACCATCAAATAGAGCGGAGCCACCAATGACCGAAGTACCAAGGCGAGCAGCAAGCCGATGATTAGGACAACTACCGGAACGATCTTCTTGAGATCAGAACTAGAGAAGTGGCTAATGTCATAGGCTGCTGGAGCTTGGCCGGTAACACCGTAACGCGGGACATTGAACTTGCTCGCAACTTGCGTAACCTGAGCTCGTACAGTTGGTATCGCCTGTAGGGCAGTTGTACTTGCTGCATCTCCAGCGTTTAGAAGCGTCTCAAAGACAACAGTGCTTCCGTCGGAGGAGATGAATTGGAACTCACTTCGATACGCCTGATATAGAACCGGCGAAACGCCCGTTCCAGGAGGCTCAATTGGCGAAAGAGAGCTTGGGTTTCCAAGCTTCTGGTAAAGATTAGACAATTCAGTCGCCGTAAGGAGCTGTGATCCAACGTTGAAAGGACCGAATACCTTTTTGAAAGAACTCTGCGCCGATAGCTCGTTTTGAATGCTCGCAATCTCAGAGAGGTTGGACCAAACCGGCGTATTGAACTGCAAAACTACCTGAGTCGGGTTAAAGCTAGCAGAGGGGAATTCCTTACTAAGGATCTGGCCACCGTAATATGAGTCAGAGCCTGCCGGTGCAGTTGAGGTGCTCGCAAAGCCGGATGGGCTGTTACCAAATGAAGCAAGTGCCAAACTACCAAAGATAACGACACCGAGAATAAGCGTTGCGTAAGGCTTTAGTACCACTCGAGCAGCAATTCGTCCCCAGAGTCCTACCTTGCCAGTTCCTTCGCGAGTTGACGTCGGCCAAAATACAGCTCTGCCGAGGATTGAGAGTATTGCTGGAAGTAGCGTCAAACCGGCCAAAAGCATCAGGCCAACGCCGATCGCTAGCGGCCAACCAAGGCCTCTGTAGAAGCCAAAGGATGCAGTAACCAAGGACAATAGTGCGGCAATTACAGTCAACGAAGAGAATGTGATCGACTCGCCAACCTTCTCAAGCGCTCTTGCTACTGCGTCCTTGGGATTTAAGCCCCTGCGAAGCTCTTCGCGCACCCTAAATACTAGGAATAGGCCGTAGTCGGTTCCTGCACCAATGATCAAGATGATGAAGAGAAGTTGAGTGACAAAAGAGACAGTAAAGCCCAACTTCGATGCCTCAGCAACTAACGGACCACCAGCTAGGACAACGAAGACTGCAGGAAGCAGCGTTATAATTGGCGCTAGAAGAGCCCTAAAGACGGCCAGCAGAATAGCAAGGATCAGTATGACCGAATAGTTCTGGGCCTTACCAGGACCACCCGCATTACCTTTATTGGAATCGACCGTTATTGCCGTTTGCCCAGCAGTATGGACTGAAAGGTCGCTCGGCAATGAAGCCGACTTGATAGATGATCGCACGGTTGCAACCAGCGCATTGAGGCCGGTATCGCCGAAGGGGCTCGTCGAAGAGATGATCTGAGCCTGAATTGCACGCTGATCAGGAGAGACGCCTGCAACCTTAGCTGAGATGACAGTCGGATCATGCGTTATCGAGGTCAACAATGACGCAAATGCGGCCTTGTCGCTCGCTGACAGAGATGATCCTGAAGTTTGACCTACGACTAGGACAGTTGAATTGTTCGTGTTACCGAACTTGGAAGCTAAGTTCGCAGCAGCTATAGAAGGGGCATTATTTCCAAGAAAGGCTCGATTGTCGTTGGTTACTACACTTCCAAGTGATGGTAGAAACTTTATCGATGCGAAAGTACCGATTATCCAGATGAGTACCACTAACCATCTGAGCTTTACTACCCACTTGCCTAGATGTCCGAAAAATTTCGACACAAAACTCCTTTATTCGAGATCTAAAAAAACCGTTTTCTTTGTTCGGGAGTGGAATCTACGAGCCTCCCACCTCCGTTTTTAGATCGTCGATGCCAGACGGGCGATGCTCTATCGCGCCGACTATCTGATCTAAGGTATCTAGAAGAACGCTGAAACGATCTCCATCTAGAGTCGCAATTGCAGCAGCAATCGGCGCCGTGCGCGCCGCTATTTGACCCTTGATCTCAACTCCCCTATCATCAGAGAGCTTGAGAAGAGTTCGCCGATGGTCGTTCGAATCCTCATAACGATCGATAAGACCCGCATTTGCCATTTGGCTGACGAGTTGAGATGCCGCAGCGAGAGAGATACTCATACGCGACGAAATATCAGAGACCGAGATTCCATCGGACGTAGCAATATGTGCAATGGCGATCATATGGCGCGGGGACGGATCGGCTACCTCTGAGATCAGATCCTTAATGTTTGACTCTCTCAGAACTCTAACAATTCGAGCAATCCTCGACAGAAGGGCAAAGACGGCCTCTTGAGACTCCAAATTTCCGATCTCCATACTCTCAAAGCATAATTACTTTCAAAAAATAAACAATTACTGCTTTATTAGTATTTCCAAATCTTTACTTTTTTGTATTTGTCGAAAATAGTTTCAATGGGTTCGCCAATGCTTCAACAATAGAGAGACACTTTCACTTCCTTTAGATAAAGTCTTTTACCATGGAATTCAAAGAGGTAGTCACATCCGCATCAACGAGTCGCGATTTTTTGGACGTGGAAGTTCCAGACAAAACTGTCTTTGAAATTCTCGACATAGCTCGCTTTGCTCCAAGTGGAGGCAATCGCCAAGGTTGGCACGTAGTTCTATTCAAAGACAAAGAGATCCGCCAGAGCCTCAAAGAGCTATACGTCTCTGCCTGGTCAGAGTACATGGGTTACGTATCCCTTGGTGAAGTTCCATTTCTACGCCCTGCAGAGGGTGACGCTAACCTACAAGAGGCGATGAAGGTGCATTATCCACTCCCATTTGCTGATAACTTAGATCAACATCCGGTGCTACTCGGAATCTTTGTGGACCTAAATCAACTTGCAGTAACAGATGGCAATATCGGTCGTCAAAGCATCGTGGGAGGAGCATCGATCTATCCCTTCTGCCACAATATTTTGCTAGCAGCAAGATCAATGGGCCTCGGTGGGGTCATTACCACCGTATTGGCAAGACGAGAGACACAGGTTAGGGAGTTGGTAAGTCTGCCAAACAACTTTGCGATGGCGGGGTTGATGGCTCTAGGCGTGCCGAGAAGACAGCCCCAAAGGCTCAAGCGGAAGAACGTCGGCGAATTTACGACTGTGGACAGCTTCAATGGTCCAAGTTTCGCATTATGAGTCAAAAGTCACTACTTTAGGTGATTAGTGCAAACTAACTGAATAAGATGGTTTCATAGTTAGAGATCGTCGGTGTTGCACCGGGTAACAAGGATGGCCACGTGAAGTATTCGACCTCTTTCGTTGTATCTGCCCTATCTGAGACTTGGAATTCGCTCCTAGGTTACTCCACTTCAGTAAGCGAAGAGGAGTGGGATCGGCCATCGAACTGTCCAAATTGGACCGTACGCGACGTACTTGCCCATATCATAGGCACTGAACTTTCCCTTCTTGGAGAGGCGAGCCCCGACGAACCAGAGGCATTCGGCGACCACGTCAAAAATGACGTCGGCAAGATGAACGAGCGGTGGGTCACCTTCCTACGCACCGAACCGATTACGAGACTCATCGATCGCTTCGAACACGTGATCGAAATGAGGTTGAAGTACCTAAACGGCCTCGACGAAGAGAGCTTTAATGCTCCGAGCTGGACTCCAGTGGGAGAAGGAACTTACCGCGACTTTATGGAGATACGAGTAATGGACTGCTTCGTACACGAGCAAGACATCCGAGTATCGACCGGTAGCGACTTCATATACCACGACAGGTCCGGGGCCATATCACTTGATAAACTAACCTCTGGTCTAGGATTCGTCATTGGCAAAAAAGCCAAAGCTCCAGATGGAAGCCAAGTTACCTTTGAAATTGCAATTTCTCCCAACAACGTAACTTCGACCACGCTCCTAGTAGATGGTGGGAGGGCAACAATTGTCCGGGAGGTCGACCATTCTCGCGACACAGCCATCATAAAAATGCCGATCGATGCATTTGTCTTTGCGACAGCAGGTAGGTCAAACGCCTTTAGCTACCTCGAACGCGGTGAAGTTACATTCGAGGGGAACTTGATCCTCGGCAGGCTCATCTTCGAACACCTAGGTTTCATCATCTAATGAGTGGTGAAGCGCCCCAAGACGTCACGAAAGTTGAATTCTTCTACGATCCGATGTGTCCCTTCGCATACGAAACTTCGATTTGGATCAAAGAGGCGAGAGAGTACTACGGCTTTGAGATCGACTTTCGCTTTCTTTCACTAGAGGAGATCAACCGCGAAGATGGCAAAAAGCACGCCTACGAACGAGATTGGGCCTATGGCTTTTCACTTCTCAAATGCGCAGCACTGCTAAAGGAGTCGGATAGCAAGGCAGCCGAAGACTTTTACGCATACATCGGAAACAAAATTCACCACGACGGTCAAAAGATCCACACGATCGAAGATGCACGTGAAGCTCTCGTTGCCATCGCGAAAGACCCATCCATAGCCGACGCCACTGTAGGTAACACAAAGCTAGCAGAGGCAGTGATGGCCGATCACAACTTTGCAGTGGAACGATATGGTGCATTTGGGGTTCCAACGTTGGTCTTTGATGAAAGCAGACCAGTATTTGGACCCGTGGTAATGCCAGCCCCTCGAGGCACAGAGGCGATCAAGCTCTTCGACGTAGTTGTCTCGATGTCACAATTTGATTCACTACTCGAGATAAAGCGACCGCAGAACAAAACCCAGCGGCAGAAGACCGCAGAGCTCCTTGACCCGTACCTCAAAGCACGGGTTTGGCGAAGCGTTCAAAACGCGCCGTACTCCAAATAACCAGAGTTCTGAATAGCGCATTACATTGGCGAGTTAGCGTGCTTTGCCTTTCGAATTCGCTCCTTCTTAGCCATAACTAGTTCAAGAGCAGAAGCCAAGGCCGTTCGCGTCATTCCTGGCTCGATCACCTCATCGACGAAGCCTCTCTCGGCTGCGACGTACGGGGTAAGGTAGTTCTTTTCGTAACTTGTCTGATATTCGAGACGCTCCTCGGCGGTGGCGCGGCGCATCAAAATCTGAGCGGCGCCCTGTGCTCCCATGACAG
>JAKAZZ010000047.1 GCA_021826315.1 Actinomycetes bacterium | reverse complement strand
CAACGTTCATCGATATTCCAAAGACTCTTTCGTAGAAGGCAATTGACTTTGAAAAGTCCGTGGTGTGTAGTTCAAAGTACCCGGGAGCACAGTTCTCGTCAAATATCGAAAAGCCCTTGTGTTCCCCGGGCTGCAAGATGCCGATCGTGGCCCCTGATGGGTCGCCTACGATTGCCATCTTTCCGAGTGTGGCTACGTCGGTTACTCCGTGGTGCACCTCTCCACCATTTGGTTCAACCTTGGAAACCGCAGCGTGAGCATCTTCCACCCCTAGGGATATCGTCCACGTGTTGGCAGATGAAGGATTAGAAGTAGGTGCGTTCATGCCTCCGGCAATCATTTCTCCACCGTAAAGAAAGTTAAAGTAACCTCCGAATTGTTCGATTGGTTCGGTCGACTCCCTGCCTAAGACACTGTTGTAGAACGACCTCGACGCTTCGATTGAGGTTGTTAGGAGGTCTATCTAAATAGGAAAGCCACCAGTTCTTATTGTGAAAGTTGCCAATTCGTCCTCGGGTATCTAACTCGCGAGTAAGCGATTCTTTCGCCGATAGCATTCAACTAGATTCGACCAAAGGTCATCAGTATGCGTAGGGTTCGGCAAGGGATCACTCAAAGATAACATTGATATCCAAGGCCTTGATCAGGATTGGGATAACTCTAGTCCAACCCAGGGATTGTACGAATTCAAATACGGCGTTGCGCTTGACATCTACATGTATGTAACATTTGAATATGGACAAAGGTGAGCTGCTCGAGAGAGTTGAAGATTACTTAGATAGAAGGATCTCGCTCTCTGAGTCGACGAGGAACCAGTACCGGAGTGACCTTCATGACCTCGTTGTTATCGCTGTTGAACTTGGAGTTCCTGACCTATCGAATGACTCGCTCCGTACAATCTTTGCCCATTATCGCAAAGCTAAGTTAGCTCAACGTACCATATTGCGGAAAGCGAGCGTGGCTAGGGGTTTCGTAGACTTTGTCAACGCTGAGGCTGGATTGGTTGATGCTTCTAGACCACTGAACGTTGGAAAGTCAGTCCATTCTCTGCCCCGGCCTATGCCTGCCTCTACTACGTCTCGCATTCTTGGTGCAGTAGAAGAAGCAGCTAAATCAACGAAGGATAGGGTAAATGCACAGGACTGGTTGATCCTAGAGTTGCTGTACGGATCGGGTTTAAGGGTCTCTGAGGTAGCTAACCTCACATTTGGTCAAATCGACGCCAAGGGTGGCTACGTAAGAGTAATTGGAAAGGGTGCCAAGGTTAGAGATGTTCCAATATCGTTAGCCACGATCGACGCCTACGACAACTTCGTGGTAGTTGTAGGTCGAACTGCATTGCGAATTGGCGAAAAGATTTTTATCAATAGAAGATCAAATCCCCTTACCCCACGAGACATACGAAGGGTGGTTGATCGGTGGTCTACAACGCCAACGTCTCCACACAGATTTCGCCACTCTTTCGCTACTGACCTGCTAAATGGTGGTGCGGACTTGAGATCAGTGCAAGAGATGATGGGGCATAGTTCGGTCGCCACCACATCTATCTATACCGCAGTATCACTCTCAGCACTAAAAGAGGTCCACTCAAAGACTCACCCGCTCTCAAATGACGACTAAGATGGTCTCTGTGGAGATGAACGATACAGACCAAATTACGCTGCTTTGGAAAGAATACAAAGCGACAAAGAGTGTTACGGCACGCGATCGTCTTATCGTGAACTACTCCCCTTTGGTCAAGTACGTTGCAGGTAGGGTAGCAAGTGGGTTGCCTGGCAACATTGATCCAGCTGATCTCGTTTCGTACGGTATCTTTGGCCTAATAGATGCGATTGACAAGTTTGATCTTGAGCGGGCTAACAAATTTGAGACCTATGCCATTGCGCGTATCAAGGGTGCGATCATTGATGAACTTCGTGCAATCGACTGGGTACCAAGGTCGGTAAGGGCTAAAGCTCGATCTGTTGAGAAAGCGATAACTAAGTTAGAAGCTAAGTTGCTACGAAGTCCGAGTGACGAAGAGATCGCAACTGAACTCGGGATATCCCCTAAAGATTTAGGCGACATTCTTACCGAGACCAGGCGCCTTGGAGTTGCTGCATTGGATGAGATCCTATCCTCGTCTGATCGTGGGGAATCAGGTACTCTGGGAGATTCGCTTCCGGATAAGACCACTGGACCCGTATTGTCGTTCGAAAATGAAGAGACGAAACAACTTCTCGCACAAGCCGTAAATCGTCTCGGCGACCGAGAAAAGATGGTTCTAGCACTCTACTACTACGAAGGATTTACCTTGGCTGAGATAGGTCAAGTACTTGGAGTAACAGAGTCTCGTGTGTGCCAGATACACACCAAGGCTGTAATGCAGCTGCGCTTGCGTCTCAATGACTTTGAGACTCCCTAGTAACTTATCGGTTAAGTTCGCAATTCCTCATGGGAAATTTGTTACTTAGAGTGGTTTTACTAGTTCGCGTTTCCTGTCCGAGTGATAACGTGAGGCCACTATTTGATATCAATGATTGATGCCATCCGTTGCGTCGGGCGCAAACAGTCTCGCCTTACATAGTTGGTCGTTCGCATCTGCTAGAGGTGAATACTTGCACCCCTATTGAATTGGCAATTGCTCGAACTCAAATGGAAAGATAATGCTCTTTTTTTTCTCTAATGCATTTGTTTCAAGCCGTTAAGTTGCGTGATGGTTAGCACATAGGATTAGCTTTCGGTTGAACTTTGACTGATACTGCGTCTGGCTGCTTGCTTTTATGTTTTGTCACCGTCTAAAGGGCAGAAGGTTTTGCATTATGAGGTCAATTCAAGGGTCTCAGGCGCACCATGGTGCGGGTTTTGGAAAAGTAGCCCGTAATATCGGTCGTGAACGAGACCCCTTCAGTTGTATCGCGATTAGTCGGGCTATTTTTACACGAATTGAAATTGCACCAGTGATACATAGGCCATATTCGCCGAGGTGCTACTAGGATAAATTCGTTGTAATTTCGGCGTGAGTGCACCCCAACGGTCGCATCAAGCGTGCGCGAGCATTCATGCTACATAACCGTGGGAGGATATAGAAAGAATGAGTCAGCAACCAGTCGTAACGATGCGCCAGCTTCTCGAAGCTGGAGTCCACTTTGGACACCAGACCCGTCGTTGGAACCCGAAGATGAAGCGATTCATCTACGGCGAACAAAATGGCGTCTACGTAATCGACCTACACCAAACTCTTACAAGAATTGAGACGGCGTACACCTATTTGCGTGACGCGGCCGCTAAGGACAAGACTGTCCTCTTCGTTGGTACGAAGAAGCAGACTCAAGAGGCTATCGCTCAGTATGCAACCGCTTGCGGTATGCCTTATGTAAATGAGCGCTGGCTAGGCGGAATGCTTACTAACTTCTCCACCATCCTTGGCCGTGTAAAGAAGATGCAAGAGTATGAGAGAATGAAAGAGGCCGGTGACTTCGAGGCGATGCCAAAGAAGGAGGCTCTCATCCTCTCTCGCGAACTAGAGAAGTTGCAGAGAAACTTAGGTGGCCTTCGCAAGCTTGATAAGATTCCGGATGCTCTCTTCATCATCGACACCAAGAAGGAAGCGATTGCCGTAACCGAAGCGAACAAGCTCGGCCTTCCGATCGTTGCAGTCGTCGACACCAACTGTGATCCAGACGTAATCAAATACGTTATCCCAGGAAATGACGACGCAATTCGTTCGGGCGAACTTATGTGCCGCATCGTTGCCGATGCAGTTCTCGAGGGACGTCGCATGTCAAATAAGGTGACCGTGATTGCTCCTCCGGTAAATACTGAAGAGGTGCGTCGCCAAGAAGAAGAGCAAGCGATTGCTCGTCGCGAGGCCGCCGAGGCACAAAGACAACGCGAGGCTCGAATTGCTTCAAAGAAGAATCCAGCTAAGGATGCTCAAGGAGAGTAGTCCTTGTCGTTCTGTGAATTCTAAGTGACAACTGTGGCTGACTTCCAAATTGGTAGTTAGCCACATTGATGTTGAATGATATTGTTTGAGGACAGAGGTATATAAATGGCAATAACTGCAGCGGACGTATCGGCACTTCGGAAGAGCACGGGTGCTGGAATGATGGACGCCAAGAAGGCCCTAGAAGAGGCTAATGGCGACATGGAAGCAGCAGCCAAGATTCTTCGTGAGAAGGGTATGGCTGGCGCGGCAAAGCGGGCCGACCGCGACAATAGCCAGGGTGCAGTATCTTTAGTGATCCTAAATGACAGCCTTGGAGCCGTCGTTGAACTCAAGTGCGAGACTGACTTTGTGGCAAAGAGTGCAGAGTTCATAGCGCTCCTTGAGAAGATGGCGACTTCAGTCGCCGAAAGTGGCGAATCAGCAGTCGCTGGATATGAAGCCGAGATCGGTGTTCTTGCTGCGACGCTCAAGGAGAAGATCGAAGTCGGGCGAATTTCGAGATTCGAAGCTCCAGCAGGATCTGTTGTTGACGGATACCTCCACATTCAGTCCGATCGCGGAGTAAATGCAGTTCTAGTTGAGATTGCCGGCGGGACGAGATCGCTAGCTCACGATATAGCTTTGCACATCGGTTTTGCTCGTCCCCGCTTCGTAACTCGCGAAGAGGTACCCGCTGAAGAGGTAGCAAATGAGCGTGCAACCCTAGAAACTATCTCGCGCAACGAAGGAAAGCCAGAAGCACAGATCGAAAAGATCGTGGACGGTAGATTGCGCGGCTTCTATGCGAATATTTGCCTTCTCGACCAAAACTTTATCCGTGACGAGAAGCAGACCATTGCACAGCTTCTCGGTAGTGCTACCGTAACTCGATTCTCACAGATCGTTATCGGTTAGTCACACATGTCAAGTGAGGAACTTTCAGCAACTTCAAAATGGCGTAGAGCCGTACTAAAGATTTCAGGTGAGGCACTCGCTAGCAGTTCGAACACCGAGGTGATCGACGCTGTAATCTTGAATCAGATTGCCGAAGAGGTAGTCGAGGCGGCCGCCAAGTTGAAAGTTGAACTCGCGATCATCGTTGGAGGTGGCAATATCTGGCGTGGCGCCGTAGGCGCTGGCGCAAAGATTGAGAGAGCCACCTCCGATCATATGGGGATGTTAGCGACAACAATTAACGCGCTTGCGCTCCAAAATGCAATTGAACGTATTGGCTATCCAACCCGCGTGCAGAGTGCAATTCAAATGGCAGAGCTCGCCGAACCCTACATTCGCAGGAAGGCAGTTCGCCACCTTGAAAAGGGACGAATCGTAATCTTTGCTGCAGGTACTGGAAACCCCTACTTCACAACCGACACCGCAGCCGCACTTCGTGCAGCCGAAATCGATGCAGAGGTTGTTCTCAAGGGAACGCACTCTGGAATTGATGGTATTTACAGTGCAGATCCAAAGTTGGATCCAACAGCGACCAAATACGACTACATTTCATTTATGGAGGTTGTCTCAAGGGAGCTAAAGGTTATGGATTTAACTGCGATTACCTTCTGCAAGGACAACAATCTACCGGTCCACGTCTTTGACTTGATGAAGCCGGGCAATATTTTGCGAGCTCTTCGCGGAGAAGAATTAGGAACCTTTGTTTCATGATGGACGAATCAATTATTGAATTGACCCTCCTCGACGGTAAGGAGAGGATGGCAAAGGTTGTAGCGCATACGCAGACTGAGTTCTCTTCCTTCCGGACAGGCAGAGCTTCATCTGCGATTGTAGAGAGACTTATGGTCGAATACTACGGAACAGATGTTCCGATGTTGCAGTTGGCAGGCTTCTCGGTTCCAGAGGCACGACTACTGGTGATTACTCCTTTTGACAAAGGGGCACTCGGTGCTATCGAGAAGGCTATTCAAAGTTCTGATCTTGGAATTAACCCATCTAACGATGGTGTTGTGATCCGCCTCGCATTTCCAGTTTTGACTGAAGAGCGTCGTAAGGATCTCGTAAAGCAGGTAAAAGCTAAAGCTGAAGATGGCAGGGTTCAAGTTCGAAATCAGCGAAGGTCACTTCGGCAAGAGTTAGAAGCTGCACAAAAGCGTAATGAGATTAACCAAGATCAATTAGATCGAGCAGAAAAGGATCTTGATAAGCTCACCGCCGATCACATTGCCGAGATCGATCGAATGCTAGAGACTAAAGAGAAAGAACTACTTGAAGTCTGAGTAAGGTTTTAGGGTTTGAGCGTGCTAGGAGGGTACAGTGGCGCATGAATATCTCGAAGGTCCTCGAAGTGAAGGGCGCTTTGAAGATGAATGGCCGTTAGAAGACGGTGATGGCGCCACGGGGAGTGTCTCTAGAAGCTCTCTGCCGCATTGGACGGAACCACCCACGGGAGAGATACCCGTCCATTTCAATTTTCGCACGGATTCAGCCGCTCCTCCCGAAGTTCTAGATTTGACCTCTGTCGACCAAGGAGCCCTTAACTGGCTCCACGAACGACGGAAGATCGAAAACAATAACGGCACGGGTGATGTTGCCCGCGAAGTATTCGACCTTGGCTCTAGCCGACGCGGTAGGCACTTTGTCGATGCTAAAAGATCGCGCGAGAATATAATCGATCTCGATGAAGCGTCAGAGTTGCCTTCAGGTAGGCACTTTGCTGTCGAGAAGAAGCGCAAGGTTAGGGTGGTCACTTCATCGAACCTCCAGCCTCAGATCGCCGTTGACGATGTGCTTGTGGAAAGTTCAAATCGCGAAGAGTTTTTTGCAAAATCTCCTGTTAGCTACCGTACGTCCAATTCGAACCTACCTTTCGATGCTTCAAATGAGCCCGGTGAGGTAGCGGGAGAAGCCTTTTCAGATATTCTTCGATCGAAGGCAGCCGACTCGCCAAGTAGCTTCCGATTTTCAAACAGCTCTACCTCGAGTTCCGAAGGTAGCTCTCCCGAGCATTCAACTACCCGAGACTCTTCCAACAGCTTCGGATTTTCGGGTATTTCAAAGTCTTCAAAGAGATCCGGAAAGGCAGAGCGAAAGCCTAGGGAAGTTTCCCCCGAGGGTATTACAGACGATACTCCGCCAGTTTATGAGACTCCAAAGAGGCGTTCGATGGGTGCAGTTGCTACGCGCGTAGTCACTGGACTTGCTCTCGGCGCTCTTGTAGTCGTCTGTTTTCTTGTTTCGCCAATTGCGGTTCTAATACTATTATCGGCAGCAGTAGCGATCTCTACCGGCGAGTTCCTGTCGATGGTTCGTGACCGCAGGGTGGTGATCACCCCTGACGGCAAGAAGAGCGTAGAAACAACCATCAATCCAGCTCACTTCATTGCGATTCCGGCCAGTGTTGCTGTGATTTGGTTTGCCTACTATCACGGTGCCTCTTCGGTTATCTACATTACGACGATATCACTCATCTCTTTGATGCTTTGGTATACCTTCGGAGTTGTCAAAGGCGAAGTTATTTTGAATGTGGCGGTCAACTTCTTTTCAATCGTGTGGATTGGTGTGGGTGCCTCATTCGTCGCTATGATTATGAAAGCTCAACCCGGCAGTAAGGTCGGTATGGCTTATGCTATGTCACTTCTTTTGGCTACGGTATCTGCCGATACTTTTGCTTACTTCGGAGGCCGTATAGCCGGTCGTCACAAGTTAGCACCTGACATTTCTCCAGGGAAGACCGTCGAAGGCTACCTAATTGGTTTGGTTGGTTCTGTCGCCGTAGGCGCCCTGATTTCTGCTCGAATTCATCCGATGACCGTAACGCTTGGAGTTGTCTTTGGTGCTGTGGCGGGATTGATTGGCCCAGTTGGTGATCTCATCGAGTCCAAAGTCAAGCGTGAACTCGGAGCGAAGGATGCGGGGAGTATCCTTCCCGGTCACGGTGGATTCCTCGATAGAATTGACTCACTGATCTTCGTAGCTCCGATTATTTATTTCATCCTTTTTTTCTCGCACCATATCCGTACATTTTTCTAAAGTTTCCAGCAAAATTGTTTCAATTGAATCGTCCTCAATGTGTTGTTGCGGATTGACATGAAATTTGTTTCATATTTCTGATAGTTCCATTTGCAATTTGTAAATACCCGTCACCTATTTGGCTAATTTCTAAACGCATCGTCCTTTAATGCCGATTGAAAATCAAACCCTCTGGAGAACAGGTCTCAGAGGAGATTTCGTGACTGGGGAACAGATGGAGCGTTGGCTTTTGAAGATGAGAGTCGGTAGGCGCCTCGGAGTATCGTCTGCGGTTTTAGTATTTTTGATGCTCATACTGGCTGGATATGGCTTGATCTCGGCAATGTCTAGCTCGTCAACTGTTGATTCGTCTTCAAACTCGTTTAATAAGTTCTACGTCGTTGAAACTTTGAATCAAATTGGCACTCAAGTAGCACTGGCAGAGAACTCTGTAGCCTTTGACTACAATTCGGGTCAACCCCACTCCGGTGATCTACAATCGTTTGGACAGGCGGTTGTCCAATTCCGGAGCGAGTTGGCCACGTTTGAAAAGTTCACACTCTCGGCTAAGGAAAGCAAGCTTCTAAAGAGTGCATCGAGTGCATTTGATACATACGTGTCCATGTCAAATCAGATCAACACTGCCTTTGCCGGTAATAGCCCAAAGTCGATTGCTACGGCCAACAATATCGTTAGCCAATTGGCGTTCGGATCCTATTCGACGCCCCTCTCTGAAATTTACACCATTCAACACTCGAACTACCTGTCTTCTGTAAAGAGCCAAAAGAGTGCGTTGAAGGCTAGCGAGTTGATATTTGCCATTCTTGGATTGGCAACCGTCGCAATAGCTGCGGTACTATCGCGCCTAATCTCTAGGTCAATCACGCGTCCACTTGGTGATGCAGTTGCTGCTATCGAACGAGCTTCATCCGGAGATTTGACTTCTTATGAAGTTGAGGAGTCCCAAGATGAAATTGGACAGGTTCATTTTGCTCTGGCTCAGCTGATCTCTCGAGTCGGTGGTGCGATATCCCAGATTTCAGCTCACGCGGTTGCTCTTTCTAAGTCATCTGAGGAGCTGGCGGGAACCTCAGCTGATCAATCGCGACGTGCAAGTGACAACATGAATCAATCGAACGGAGTAGCGGCGGCGGCAGAGCAAGTCTCCTCGAATGTTGACCAAGTTGCAGCTTCAGCAGAAGAGATGCGAGCAGCTATAGATGAGATCGCCCGTGGAGCTTCAGAGGCTGCGCGAGTCGCGGCAAATGCAGTTTCCGCATCTCAAGTTGCAGTATCGTCGATCTCAAAGCTTGGGGATAGCTCCTCCAAAGTGGGCGAGGTTGTATCGGTCATAACTTCGATAGCCGAACAAACCAACCTTTTGGCGCTAAATGCTGCAATTGAGGCCGCTAGGGCGGGCGAAGCCGGAAAGGGTTTCGCAGTTGTCGCCTCTGAGGTGAAAGATCTCGCCAAAGAGACTGGTACTGCCACTCAATCGATCGCCGATCGAATTCGGGAGATGCAAGAAGATACTCACCTAGCCATTAGTGCAATTGAGGAGATCTCTAACGTCATCAACCGAATCAATGACCTTCAATCCTCCATTGCATCAGCTGTAGAGGAGCAGTCCGCAACGACGCAGGAGATAGGTCGTGCCGTCGCCGAAGCTGCTGCGGGTACGGGAAACATTGCTGAGCAGATCGTCTCGGTTGTAGACAATGCAAGGACCAACAGTTCCGGCGCTGATAACGTCAACGATGCCGCACGGAACCTTGCACAACTCAGCGAAGAGTTGAAGGCTATCGCAGGTAAGTTCACAGTAGGCAACTCTTCTAAAGCCTTTGGCAATAGTTCGAGTTTGAGAGCTACCGCAGCTAGTGTCAACAACGCTCATAGGCGATTCGGTCATCGTGGAAACGCTGACGCCGATGTTTCTTCGGGTGTGCCAGTCAAAGCTAACTAATTTCTCTTCACTTTGGCTCCAGTGGAATTGCCTAGCAATACCAATGGAGCCATTGTCGTTTAAGGGATGCCTAGGCGTTATTCTTTGGTGACTTTTTAAAGTTATCGGTGTTCTCAGCTCTACGCATGGCTCCGATGTGGATGAAGCTGTGCTTTTTGCGCTACGAGTGCACCGCGGTAATTGATTCGCGTTGGGTATTTCTTTCCCTGGAGGCAGCGATGAAATTGCGCCATAAAACGTTTGTTTCGAGATCCTGTAAAGGTGTTTGTGTACTACCGTCGCACGCGGCGGGCGTCTCTCTTTAGGAGGTGCGGGTAATTGGCATAAAAGATAGACGCCACGACGATTTTATGATTCGAGGTGGCGTCTATCTTTTTTATCTATCCCGTTCGCCGGACGATGAGCATGCGTCCGCTAGAGGAGTTGTTCAGGTATGTCAGGCACGTTTCTTAGCAATCGACTTACCTTGAGCGTATTGATTTTCATCATTACCGCGGTAATAGATCGATTGAACTGTGCCATTTGATGGGTTCAATATTACTCTTTGATAGCTGGGCTGTTCGAAGTTGAAGAGGGAGTTGATGCTTCCAGCGCTTGCGTCAGCAGCACCGTCTCCGAGTGGAGCTAGGTTCCAGTTATTTTCAATGAACTTTACGACTGAGCTTTGATCGATGGTGTTGTGATCGACGTAGTTAGCTTTGGCGTATGGTGAGATAACAATAAATGGAAGGCGAGGTCCTAGTCCACAGCGCCCTTGCTCCTGCTGACCGCTAGTTGTTAGTGGAACGCCATTGGTTGCGGTTCCGCAGACCCCTGTTCCAGTTAGAGCATCTATCGAGCTCTGACTCGTCGTGACGAGCGGCGAGATCACATGGTCGTACCAGCCATCGGAGTCGTCGTAGGTGATGACAACGGCGGTTGAGGACCAGGTCGGGAGTTGCTCTAGATGGTTGATCGTTGAGACGATGAAGTTTTGCTCGTCGATCGGGTCCGAGTAGCCTGCATGGCCATCCTGATACGCTGGTGCCTTTAGGTACGATACCGATGGCATGTTACCGGTATTTGCAGCTGCCCAAAAGTCCGCCATGTCATATTGGTGATTGGCTTGGTCATTGTGACCAACCATCGATACCGAGGTTGGTGGAAGGTGCATAGGGTTAGCAGTGGAAGCGTAGTACTGGAATGGCTCATGGTGGGGGATGTAGTCAGTTACGGTGCTGCCGCCGACATTTTGATGACTTTGTGCGCAGATTTGACTTGTGGTTGGGGCAGTACCGTGCCCTGGCACATATCCCGCATCGAAGCCACCCTCAAACCAGCCCCAAGTGATATTTGACTTCGACAGTTCGGAACCAATATTTGGTCCGCCCATAGCGATTGTGTTTTGAGGAAGGGAGGAATCGCCACCGTTGGCTCTCGGAAGATACGAGCAAACGTCGTA
This sequence comes from Actinomycetes bacterium, assembly GCA_021826315.1. Lineage (GTDB taxonomy): Bacteria > Actinomycetota > Acidimicrobiia > Acidimicrobiales > Acidimicrobiaceae > Acidithrix. Next base: position 10,365 of record JAKAZZ010000047.1, on the reverse strand, counting down.
ATAGGGATCCGCATCGCTGTAGTCAGTTCCCGGACCTGCGCCCAGATTTGCACTCGATCCGACTGGACCAGATGTATCAAGGTTTGACGATAGGGGAGTCGCTGTGTTTAGACCCGCTGGGGCAGTGCAAGCCGGAGCGTTGATGGTTGCAAAAGATGGGCCACAGATTACACCATAGGTATTTGCTGAGGCTACGTTAAGGGCGCCGTCCGTCGATGGTCCATATGCAGTGCCGTAGGCATTGTCGCTTATCGCGTAGTGTTGTGCGTAGTTCCAAAGGCCGGTGACTGTGTTGCCGTCGTAGTAGTCCATAACCGCGTAATTGTTAGAGCCGTTTGCGCCTGCCTGCTCGGCGACACCGTTGGTCGTAAGGCCCGTTATACACTGACTAAGAGTTTTGCCATGGCCGGTGTTGAGGATAAATGACGTACCACCATTTGTATATGCCATCTGCTCGTGGAGATAACCGTGGTCCTGATCGCATGTCATAGCCTGACTTGGATCTAGGCGAATAGGATTGCCGTTTGCGGTTGATGGAGCACCGATAGGTACTTGATTCAAATTATTTGTAAGTTGTGGACCGGTAGGTTGGCCGTTTACGACGTCGTTGTAGAGTCCATTTACCGATGGAGTTGACTTCGAAGGTGTGAATTTCACCTCTCCCGATGGATTTGCCGCATATGGATAGGTTCCGAAGTAGTGATCGAATGATACGTTTTCGCCGAAGATCACCACAAGGTGCTTGATCGGTGTTGTTGTATTAGCCGAGATGGAGGTAACTTCGTCAGCGGAAGCTGCCGTTGAAGCAGCCGCACCGAGAACACCTCCGCCGGCAAGAAGCAGCGCCGAAAGGACAGTTAAGCCCGACTTTGCTCGCGATATTTTCATTGTTTCTCCCAAGGTATAACCCACTTAGTAGCCGGTAATTTTCTCAGCTACTATTCAGGAAATTATCATCGCACTCTTAACGCCTGGTACCCTTTGCTTGAAATCTTGTTAACCATTGGTTATATGAATCATCGCATTGCAGCTCATATGCGAATAAATGATGATTCTTTTGGGTGTGCCAATCGTATCTTACGGTGCTCTGCCTTAGTGCGAGCTGTAGCAGTAATTTTGATTTGGAAAGTGTTAGAAGAGGTGTTGACCTTTTTGAAACTCGAAGGTAGCTTTGTGCCTCTTCATAGGTAATTTTTACCTAGCATCGTTATCAGTATGTAACGTGGGCGAAGAGGCAGATGACAGAGGCAATTACAGTTTCAATTTTTGGATCTACGGGAAGCATTGGCTTGCAGACGATCGACGTAATTAAGGCGAGCGGCGGTCGATTAAGTGTTTATGGCCTTTCTGCTCACTCTAATACGGATGTGCTGTCGGCTCAGATCGCCGATCTTTCTCCTGAGGTCGTTGTCGTTGGTAGCGATCAGATGGCTGCGGTAATCAAAGAGCGGTTTCCCAAACTTCGTGTTGAAGTCGGCGGCGAGGGACTCTTTAGTGTGGCAATGGAGGCAGATGTTGCACTCAACGCAGTGGTTGGTTTTGCCGGACTTCAAGTTACCCTCGGAGCTATCGAGGGTGGCAAAAGAATAGCGCTCGCGAATAAAGAGTCCTTAGTTGCTGGAGGTCCGCTGGTGCGTGAGAGGATGGCCGAATCGACCTCCTTGATCGTTCCGGTTGACTCCGAGCACGCTGCGATCCATCAATGCCTAAGAAGTGGCTATTACCAAGAGGTAAGGCGGCTGATCCTTACCTCATCGGGAGGTCCGTTCAGGAGCTACAGCGAAAATGATCTAGAGAGTGTCTCGGTTGCGGACGCCCTCAATCACCCGACTTGGAAGATGGGGCCAAAGATAACGGTCGACTCGTCAACGTTGATGAATAAAGCCCTTGAGGTGATTGAGGCCTACGAACTCTTTGAAGTCGATCCAAGGCAAATTGACGTGGTAGTCCACCCCGAGTCGATCGTACACTCCCTGGTTGAATTTGTTGATGGCTCTCAGATTGCTCAGCTATCACGCCCGGACATGCGCCTGCCAATTGCCTATGCTCTAAATTATCCCGAAAGGTTAGAGCCGGTCTATGGCGGGCTCAGTTACACAGATGGGTTGACGCTTCACTTTGAAGAGCCGCGGCGTTCAATTTTCAGAGGTCTCGACTTTGCCTATATGGCTCTTGAATTGGGAAACGGTGCGCCTACTTGGCTAAATGCTGCAAATGAAGTTGCTGTTGATGCATTTTTGAAGGAGCAGATTAGGTGGGTTGATATCTATCGAGTGATCGAGGGTTCTTTCGAATCCTTCGAAAAATGGACTTTTTCGGACTTTGAATCTGTTTTATCCCTCGATGAAGTTGCGCGTAGGCGTGCGTCGGAACTCGTAGCTTCGATTTAAATTTTATTTACAGTACTTGATAGGTGAGTGTTAATTGATGAATAGTGAAGAGATCAGCGTTGGAGGCGACGAAGACGATTTGGCATCGACTCGCGGGAAGCTTTGGCGTTCGTTGGCACGGCTGTCCCTTGGAGTGTTCGTAGTAGTCGTCTTGGCAATCTACCTGCATATAGGAAAGACTCTCATTGTCGTTGGTGCCCTCATTGCGATGATTATGGTCCATGAACTTGGCCACTTTGTTGTAGCTAAGGTCTCGGGAATGAAGGTCACTGAATACTTCCTTGGCTTTGGACCAAAGCTCTTTTCGTTTCGAAGAGGAGAGACCGAATACGGTGTCAAGGCGATTCCGGCAGGTGGATACGTCAAGATAGTTGGTATGAGCAATATCGAAGAGCTTTCCCCAGAAGATGAGGTTAGGTCGTATCGCAATTCAACCTTTCCCAGACGCCTCGCTGTTTCAGTGGCAGGTTCATTTATGCACTTTGTCATGGCATATCTACTTTTAGTGGCGCTCTTCCTCTTCGTAGGAGTTCCCTCCTCCAACAGGATTGAGATATCTGCGCTTTCAGTGGCTAAGGGTGGAGTGATGACTCCAGCAATGCAGTCAGGTTTGAAGGCTGGTGACGTGGTCTATGGGATTAACGGTAAGTCGCTTGCTAGTCCGAATCAATTTGTCACGGTCATCCAAGGCTCTCCCAACAAGCAAGTTTCACTTGATATCTACAGGAACGGTACTTCAATAGTTGTCCCGGTTACACCCACCACTGAATCGAAGCTAAATGTGGCTTCGACGTCACCATCTAGTGCTGGTGTAATAGGCGTACATCTTGTTGTCCCCAATGAATCTCTTCCGTTACTATCTTCATTGGGCAAGCCGTTTTCAGCGATAGGATCCTATTCGTCACAGACCATCTCGGCACTGATGAGCCACTTCTCAATAAGTGGTATCACAAACTATGTTCATGCTTTATCTCATCCGGCTACAACTACTTCGGGTGCGGGAGCTTCGGCTCGATTTGAGTCTCCTGTTGGCATTGTGAGACTTGCATCCCAAGCTGCAAATGTTGGAATTGGTGCAGTTGTTCCGCTGCTGTTTTCTATAAACGTCTTCGTTGGCATCTTCAATCTCATTCCACTGCTACCACTAGATGGAGGTCACGTAGTCATAGCGGCATATGAGAGAGTTCGCTCCCGCAAGGGAAAGAAGTATCACGCAGATATGATGAAGATGATTCCAGTTACCTATGCGGTCCTTATGGTGATTGTACTCCTCGGAGTAACTGCACTTTATCTTGATATAACGCATCCACTAGCCAATCCCTTTGGATAGGCGAGGTCCGCTCGAGTATGCGGAGTAGGAGTAAGATTCTCCTTTCGCATAGGCTTATTTACAGAATTGAAAGTTGGAGGTGCCTATCGTGGCCCGTGAAGGAAAGTTCATAACTCCTAGACGCAACTCCCGTCAGATCATGGTTGGGGGAGTACCCGTAGGCGGCAAGAGTCCAGTGACGGTACAGTCCATGACGACGACGAAGACTCATGACGTTGATGGTACCTTATCCCAGATCTATGCACTCGCAGGTGCGGGTTGCGACATCGTGCGCTGTACCTGTAATGAGGTTGAAGCTGCAGTGGGTTTAGCCCAGATTGTCCCAAGATCACCTCTCCCGATCGTTGCCGACATCCATTTCCATGTAGAAATGGCGCTAGCCGCACTTGAGGCTGGTGTAGCGGGACTTCGTCTCAATCCGGGAAATTTACGTAAGCCTGAAGAGATCAAGTTGGTAGCACGTGAGGCAAAGGATCGAAACGTTCCGATTCGAATTGGCGTTAACGCTGGGTCGCTTCACCCAGATCTGTACAAAAAATACGGTGGAGCAACTCCGGAAGCACTCGTAGAGTCGGCTCTTACTGAACTCAACCTCTTCCGCGAAGTTGACTTTGAGGATGTCAAGATCTCCGTTAAAGCTTCGAATGTCGTTTTGATGATTGAGGCCTATCGAATGCTCGCCGAAATGACGGACCACCCGCTCCACTTGGGCGTAACTGAGGCTGGTCCTCCTCCCAATGGTTTGATCAAGGCAACGGCAGGAATCGCTACCCTTTTGGCTGAAGGAATCGGCGATACCATCCGCTACTCTCTCACAGCGGATCCGGTTGAAGAGGTAAAGGCCGGGCGAACTCTGCTCGAGTCTCTGGGGCTGAGGGAGAGGCGGGGCCTAGACCTCATTGCATGCCCAAGTTGTGGCAGAGCTGAAATAGATGTCATTGCACTAGCTAAAGAGGCCCAAACTGAGCTAGAGAAGCTTAACCTACCGATCCAAGTGGCGGTTATGGGTTGTGTAGTAAATGGACCTGGCGAGGCTCGTGAAGCCGACCTTGGCATTGCTGGCGGACGTGGGAAAGGTCACTTGATCATCAAGGGCAAGATTGTTCGTGTTGTGAAAGAGGATGAAATGGTCAAAGCACTCGTTGAAGAGGCCCAAAAGTTAGTAGCCGAGGGTTACGAGGCTCGACTAGCCGCGGCCGATCCAAATGCGGAAGCTGAGGCGGCACGAGATCGCGAGGAACTGTTAGAGGCTAAGGGTACCGATGCTAACAATTCGTCGGTTCGAATCGAAAACATAAAGAGGCGAGTTACGGAGGAGTAGCCAGATGCGGCTGCTTAAACCCGATCGTGGCATGTCGTAATTGCTTTAGGCTGATTAACCATGCTCATGTCAAAATTGGTAGTAAAGACGCTAAGAGAGGCGCCCGCTGACGCTGAAGCGATTTCGCACCAGCTCCTCGTTCGTGCCGGATATATTAGGCGCTTGGCCTCGGGAGTTTATAGCTTTTTGCCCCTGGGCCTTCGCGTCTTGCGTAAGGTTGAAGCTATAGTGCGAGAGGAGTTTGACGCGGTCGGAGCCCAAGAGCTCTTCCTCCCGGCACTTCATCCTGTAGAGATTTGGCAAGAGACCAATCGAATAAACACCATGGACGATGTTTTGATGAAGGTGGAAGTTCGGGGCGCGGACTTTGTTCTTGGTCCAACCCACGAAGAGGCCGTTATTGCTACGGTGTCGCCAGACCTGGCCTCCTATCGTGACCTTCCAGCGACTGTTTACCAGATCCAGACCAAGTTTCGTGCAGAGGCCCGTCCCCGTTTTGGCCTTCTCCGAACACGCGAGTTCATTATGGCAGATGCCTACTCCTTCGACGCTGACAAGGAGGGAATGCGCACAACCTACAAGACCATCTTCGATGCGTACTGTGCGATTTTCGACCGAATTGGAGTCGATTATTTTCCAGTTGAGGCCGATGCGGGTTCAATTGGTGGGGACGTAAATCACGAATTTATGGTTCCTGCAGCTATCGGAGAAGATCACTTTGCCTACTGTAAGGCGTGCGGTTATGCCGCAAATATCGAGGCCGCAGTAAGAGGGGAGCGTCGAACTGAAAGTTCCGGCGCAGTCGAAGTGCTAAGGAAGGTTGAGACGCCTAACTCTCCAACAATTAAGGCCGTCGTCGACTTCCTCAATAGCCATGGTCATGTTGCCTCGGCGGAAAACTCGCTCAAGTCGATGATCGCCATCGGCCCTAATGGTGCATATCACCTACTTTTAGTGCCAGGGGATCGCAAAGTGAGGATTCCTTCAAGCCTGCGTGCGGCAGAAGCCTCTGACTTTGATGCCAATCCAAATCTGCACCTCGGCTATATCGGACCCGTTGGGTTGCGTGAAGTCGGAGTTACGATCTGGGTTGATCGTTCTGTTAGTGAAGAGATCGGTTACTGTACCGGAGCTAACGAAGTGGGCTACCACCTTCTAGATGTTGTACTTGGACGTGACTTTATCGCAGACCATGTTGCTGACTTAGTCGAGGTCGTAGGCGGCGATCCGTGCCCTAGGTGCGAGGGAGATATTGAATTGGTCAGATCGGTTGAAGCTGGCCATACCTTCCAACTCGGACTTACGTACTCCAACAAGATTAAAAGCGCTCGGTTTTCCGGCGAAGACGGCAGCGAGGCACCGTACTTTATGGGGTGTTACGGCATCGGTATTTCGAGAATTCCTGCCGTCGTCGCTGAAGTCTCACACGATGCAAATGGACTTATTTGGCCCCTCGAGCTTTCGCCATTTGAGGTAGTAGTAGTAGCGCTTGGATATAGTACGAACGACTTAGTAACAGATACAGCAGATCGAATTTACGACTCATTGCTAGAGGAAGACGTTGATGTACTTCTCGACGATCGTAACTTAGCAGCAGGAGTCAAGTTGAAGGACGCAGACCTGATCGGTGTCAGCTACCAGATCGTAGTCGGTGCTCGCGGCGTGGCCGAGGGTAACGTAGAAGTGAAAGATCGTCAAAGTGGCGAGGCTACTGTTGTGGCAATTTCAAAGGTAGGAGAGTATCTACTTGACCTACTTGCTTGACAATTAAGTGATCGTAAGCTTAGGTAATTAGCCTTTAAATTGGTTCTAATCAAATAGACTAACTGAGCAGGTTTTTCTACAAGCGTGGGTTCATCGCCCACGCTTGTGTATCTTTAGGTGAACTTTTTGAGATTGGAGGTGTGAATATGGCTAAGAAACTCGCAAACAGTGAGCTCGTAGAGGCGGAAGTTGAAAGAGCGATAGAGGATGTCGTTCATGAAGCTGGCTTGAGTATCTTGGAAGTTGAGGCAAGCGCGGATGCACTTTTGATTACTCTTGAAGATCCGTCTGGAAATGTGGACGCTGAGGATTTAGAAGCTGTGACCCCCCAGATCTCAGAGATCCTCGATACCTTGGAGCTTCTCGATCGATCGTATCCTAAGAGCTACAACCTTGAGGTTTCCTCTCCAGGTCTTGAGCGACTTCTCAAGACGTATGAACACTTTCTTCGCTTCATGGGATCGAAGGTAACAATTCGAACTCGAGAAAAGGTAGGGGACGAGAGGCGCTTTTTGGGTTGGATTGGTCTCGTCACCGAGGAAGCAGTCGAGCTAGCTATAGACTCTCCGATCTCTTCAAATCGAATCACGATAGGCCTTGATAATATCGAACGTGCTCGTACGGTATTTGAATGGCAGGGCGGGGAAAAGAAGGTGAATAACCCACCTAAAGGTAGCAAGAAGAAGTAGTTTCCACCGAATCGCGGTGGCATAAGAGTAGAAGGAGACTGAAAGTGGCGAAACTCGGAAATAATTTCATGGAGCCACTCCAGGCTATTGCACGTGACAAGGGTGTCTCAGTCGACATCCTTCTGGAGTCCCTCGCTAATGCTCTACTTGCGGCTTACAAGCGTCGTCCAGATTCAGCTGAAGAGGCTGAGGTAACCATCGACCCAGACTCGGGTGAAATCGTCGTATGGGCTCAAGAGCTCGACGAGGACGGAAACGTCGTAAAAGAGTGGGATGACACTCCCACTGACTTTGGTCGAATTGCTGCTCAAACTGCGAAGCAGGTTATGTTTGCTCGCATCAGGGATGCAGAGCGCGACATGAAGTATGAAGAGTACGCTGGTCGTGAAGGCGATATTGTCACCGGTATCGTACAACAGGCTGATGCTCGTTATACCCTTTTGAATCTTGGAAAAGTTGAGGCGCTTCTACCCCTTTCGGAGCAGTTGCCCGGTGAGCGTTATGGCAACGGCGCGCGTGTTAAGGCTTATATCGTAGAAGTCCGACGTACCAACAAAGGACCGCAGATCGTCGTATCTCGCTCTCATCCTGGACTGATGAAGAAGCTATTCGAACTAGAAGTTCCTGAGATTGCAAGCGGTGTAGTTGAAGTAAAGGCGCTCGCTCGCGAACCAGGTTACCGTTCAAAGATCGCGGTACATTCGAACGACCAAAATATCGATCCCGTTGGCGCCTGTGTTGGACCACGAGGTGCACGTGTGCGTATGGTCATGAGCGAGCTTCGTAATGAGCGTATAGACATCGTATTCTTCAGCGACGATCCGGCCGAGTTTGTAGCTCGTGCCCTACAACCAGCTTCAGTTCGCGAGGTTCGTCTCGATGACGCCACGGGAACTGCGACTGTAATAGTTGATCCATCGGAGCAGCCATTAGCAATCGGCAAGGAAGGGCTCAATGCCAAGCTTGCCGCAAGGTTAACTGGTTGGAGAATTGATATTTCGACGCCTGAGGATCTGTACGGTAGTTCGAATATTGAAGAAGACGTTGAAGACTCAATAGAGGAAGATGACGCTTCAGAAGAGTGACAGTCGTGCTCTGAAGCCGTCGAAGTTCAAACGAACCTGTGTGGTCTGTCGAAAGAGGGGCGACACAGTCGAGCTTTGGCGGCTTCGAATCGGTGAAGATGGCGTGGCATCGTCACTTGTTGTTGAGGGTCGTGGCCTATGGGTGCATCGGCAGCCTAGCCCATGCTTTGAAGCAACTAAGATAATTAAGGCTCTAAAACGTTTTGGTTGCAGAGCAGTGGATCTGTCGGCCCTTATTGGCGAAGCTTTCGAGCATTGACTGGGTCGCCCGTGTGAAGGCTCTGTAATGGAGCTCCACAATTTTGTCGTCCAATATCTAGAGTTGGGCGCGTATGTGTAAATTTGAGAGGGCTGAAGTAGCAGTTGGCAAAACGGATACGGGTATACGACCTGGCCAAATCATTGGGACTATCGAATAAGGGTGCCTTTGACCTTTGTAATGACTTGGGAATGGGTATCAAAAGCCCTTCTTCAAGTATTGAAGAGGCGCAAGCTGATAGAGCGCGCCGCAAAGTAGAGCGCGATGGCTTCGGCGGTTATGAGCGCGTTGGCGGAGGAGATGACTCCCACAGCCACGGACGTTCTTCTGGCCATAGTTCATCAGAGGGAAGTCAGAGTCCTCAGAGGGCTGAAGCGACAGTACCTTCGGCACCAAAGGCGCCGGAGACCTCTGAGGTTAAGGCAGTAGTGAGCGAGCAACGTGATGTGGTTGCTCAACCTAAGGCTGCCTCCGAAAATCATGAAGCTAAGGTTCGAAAGTCAAGTACCGATGCCGTTACCTCCGAGAGGGAGAGGCCAGCGGTTGAGGCATCTCCCTCTGTTAGCTCTGAAGAGAGCAAAGTATCTGCGAAGACGCAAGCTCCTGCAGCCAATGAAGCTCCTTCTATCAAGCCAGCAGCAGTTGCTCCGCAAGAGAGTGTAAGTGGCGCGCCTTCTACAAGCGATGCGACTCCTCAAGCGCCGAGCGCACCCCGAGATTTTTCCCAATCTCAAGATTTTTCACGCACTGGACAAGGTGGTAGTCGCCGTGTAGTCCGATATGGAGAGGGACGCAGCAGCGCTCCTCGTGATACCAGGACTGAGACCACCTCCGATAGTGCGCCATCGCTCGAAAATGCGGAGCAGGTTGCTCCCCCAAGTCGACCAAGAGTACCCCTGTCTCTCTCCGGCAAGCCGATCCCACCACCTCCGGGCGGATACAACCGTGGTCCTCGTCCAGACGGCCAGGGAGGCCAAGGCGGCTACCAAGATCGTGGCCAGCGCCAAGGCGGCTACCAAGATCGTGGACAGGGCGGATACAACCGTGGTCCTCGTCCAGACGGCCAGGGAGGCCAAGGCGGCTACCAAGATCGTGGCCAAGGCGGATACAACCGCGGTCCACGCCCCGACGGCCAAGGAGCTCCAGGTGGACAGGGCGGCCAGGGCGGATATAACCGTGGTCCTCGTCCAGACGGCCAAGGTGCCCCAGGTGGCCAGGGCGGATACAATCGCGGTCCTCGGCCAGACGGCCAAGGTGCCCCAGGTGGCTACAATCGTGGTCCTCGTCCAGACGGCCAAGGCGCTCCAGGTGGTTACAACCGTGGCCCGCGCCCGGATGGTCAGGGCGGGCAAGGTGGACAGGGCGGATATAACCGAGGTCCTCGGCCAGACGGCCAAGGCGCCCCAGGTGGCTACAATCGTGGTCCTCGTCCAGACGGCCAAGGCGCTCCAGGTGGTTACAACCGTGGCCCGCGCCCGGATGGTCAGGGCGGGCAAGGTGGACAGGGCGGATATAACCGAGGTCCTC
>JAKAZZ010000046.1 GCA_021826315.1 Actinomycetes bacterium | reverse complement strand
TACCACAGCGAAGACGATCATCTCAGAAAGTCCGAATGAACCGAGTTGGTGGAAGTAGACCGCAAATGGATACAGGAAGATAATTTCAATGTCAAAAATGATGAAGATCATCGCTATTAGGTAGAACCGAACTGGAAATCTAGCAGCTGGCTCCAACTGTGGAACAATTCCACACTCGTACGGAGCTAGTTTGGCCGCAGTCGGCTTCTTAGGTGCAAGCAATCCCGAAGCTACAAACGACCCCGCCGCAAAGATAACACCCAAGATAATCATCACCAAAATGGGTAAATAAGACGCCATCTTGAAAAAATCACCTCTCTGTAGACGTACGGAGCAGATGCACAGTGCACCTTCTAGGAGGCAAGCCTTCTAGGTATTGCCCCTTACCCTTTAATGTCTATCACTAAAGTTACCCAAAATACCAAACGGCACCCCCTCGCCAACATGGCTATTCCCCAAATTTAAAGATTTTGATATAAATTGTTCATCCTTTTTTGACCTCCTCGCACTAGGAAATATGCCACCGCAAATAGAGTTCCAATCTCATCTAGGATCTAGGCGTGGAGTCAAATCGAATCAAATGTGACGTATTAGTAATTGGAGCAGGACCTGCAGGTGCTTCAGCATCGTATTGGCTAGCCAAAACTGGCTTCAACGTTGTTACTGTCGAGAGGAAGAAGTTCCCCCGCGAAAAGACCTGCGGTGATGGATTGACCCCTCGATCGGTCTACCAACTCGAAGCAATGGGAATGGCCAAGTTCCTCAAGACGACCCACAAGTACCAAGGGTTGCGGACGGTAGCCTTCGGCAAGGAGATGGAGCTGACTTGGCCTTCACATTCAGAACTTCCCGAAGTTGGATACGTCGTAACACGGTATCGCCTTGATGAAGCAGTCGCCATGAATGCATCTGACGCGGGAGCAACGTTGCTCACCTACCACGAAGCGGTGAATTTGACGGTCGACAGCGACAACCTCGTCCGCGAAGTTGAAATTCTAAATAAGGCAACCGACGAACGAATCTTTATTGAGCCGAAGTATCTCATCGTCGCAGATGGTTCAAATTCCAGAATTGGTCGTATGCTCGGCGCAACTCGAGACAGGGATCTTCCAATGGGACTCGCTCTGCGCGGTTACTTCTCATCTCCTCTCGCATCCGATCCCTTTATCGAATCTCACCTCGACATTCGCGGCGAAACTGGGGAGATTCTTCCAGGCTATGGCTGGATCTTTCCACTCGGTGACGGACGAGTAAACGCAGGAATAGGCCTGCTCTCAACTCTAGGAAAGTGGAAAGAGGTCAACACCACCAAGCTCATGGAGGCTTTCATTAAGGGTGCACCCAAGCGATGGGGGCTATCTATCGACGACCCCATCTACAAAGGCACCGGAGGGAAACTTCCCATGGGCCTCTCGATCTCACCGCGTTCAGGGGGTAACTACCTTCTAGCAGGGGATGCAACAGGTTCGATAAACCCGATGAACGGCGAAGGAATAGCCTATGGATACGAGACTGGACGGATCGCAGCGTCGATCGTTACTGACTGCATCTCGCTGAATGACCCGTCTATCATCTCGAGATATAACCAACTTCTCGAAGAGACATATGGCGAGTACTACAAGTTCGCGAGATCCTTCGTAAAGCTAATTGGGAATCCCACTGTAATGAGAACTGCAGTCGGCCTTGGAATCAACTCGAAGATCGTCATGAGACCAGTCGTTAGGATCATGGCTAACCTTATGCGCCCTGACCATCTCGGTCCATCCGAGGCACTGTTCAAGGCGGGCGTAGCTGCAATTGACGCCAAGGACCGCGTTACAAGCCTATTTAGTGGCCACTCCGCTCAATAAAGTCGGCTACATCTCCCGCGGCGGCACTTGCAATGTCTATTGTCCACTCGATGTCGTCCCAAGTGTGAGCTAGCGACGGAAAGATCACTTCGTAGCTTCCCGGCGCTAGTGCAACGCCGCGCATTAGCATTGAGTTAAAGAAGACACTGTACAGGCCGCTATTACCCGAGATCTTCGACTCTTCGTAATTCTTAGGCGCAAAGTCGAGAAAAAATATGCCAAGGAGCGACTCGACGTACGGTATCGTTACGGAGACACCAACATCTGAAAAAACCTTGGTCAATCCTTCAGCGAGCGCTTTCGCCCGTCCTGCGAGCATGAGATAGCTAGAGTCGTCGAGCTTTGAAAGCGCCGCTATCCCAGCTGCAGTCGCGACTGGGTTTCCCGAAAGCGTTCCGGCTTGATAGACGGGACCAACCGGGGCAACCTTTTCCATGATTTCAGCACGTCCACCGAAGGCTCCTATTGGAAGACCTCCGCCGATTACCTTTCCGAAGGTCCACATGTCAGGCGTTACGCCAAAGTAATTTGAAGCACCGCCCATGGAAAGGCGAAATCCAGTTATAACTTCATCGAATATTAGGACCGCACCAACTCGATCACACTCGTCGCGCAACCCTTGTAAAAAGCCAGCGGCCGGTGCTACCAGGTTCATATTTGCAGCTACGGGCTCCACAATTACAGCTGCAACGGAGTCGTCAAGCACCGGTACCTGGTTATAAGGGAGAACTACGGTTGACGCAACAGCAGCCATAGGTATACCCGCAGAATCTGGCAGCGAAAGTGTCGCAACACCACTACCCGCACCGGCCAGTAGGGCGTCTGAGTGGCCGTGGTAACAACCATCGAATTTGATGATCTTGTCACGACCGGTGTAGCCTCGGGCCACCCTTAAAGCTGACATCGTGGCTTCGGTACCACTAGAACAGAGGCGAATCATCTCAAGCCCATCAACCCGTCCGGTTATCAATTTGGCGATTGCAACTTCGTTGGGCGTTGGAGCACCGAACGTCGAACCTTTGGTCGCTGCAAAAGTGATCGCCTCTACTACGTCAGAGTCCGCGTGACCTAGGATCGATGCACCGTAGGACTGAACGTAGTCAAGATAACGGCGACCTTCGACGTCAAAGACGTACGCACCCTTCCCGCGATCGACAAAGTAGGGTATTCCACCGCCAACCGAACGAAAAGCTCGTACGGGAGAATTCACGCCCCCGGGTATTAGACGCTGAGCTTCATCGAAGAGTTCCTTATTAGTCGCCAACTTTGCTACCTTCCCGACTTCATCAACATTCTAGAAGAATGAGCTTACTCTCGAAAAATAGCTATTTGAGAGTTGGATCAACTGCGATAGCCGAGGCGGAAGGCCCCCCAGTGTTTGCCATCAACGAAAATTGGAGCAGATACATCCTTCATTACGGTGTACCTTCCGCCACCGAGGTCGCGACGGTACACCTGGACAAGAAATTCGTCGGTTGACTTTGCTCCATTTTGGGCAACCGGATCTGTAAATATCCGTCGATTCCGGGAGTGGAGATTGTCCCAAATCGCATCTCCAGTCGGCTCATCAGAGTAGATCTTGTTGTGCGTTCCTATGTAGCCAGAGCTGTCGATTGCTGCGCAAAAGATGATCCTGCGGTCAGAGGCCAATATTCGCTCCTGAATTACAGGCAATACCTCATCGGTGAAGTCAACGAATTTAGTCGTATACTTCTGCGGATCCGTGTCAGGAACTAGCTCATATTCTTGGTCAAACAAGTTGCGCTTTGATATTACGCCGTCGCGTATCGACCTCTCGAACAGACCTCCAATCTCATGAGCCGCATCAATTACAATGCTCGTGAAGATATAGTCCACAGTCCGTACACCCGAGCGAACTGTTTGATTGACCAAAGTTTTTGCCAATTCGGAGACTTGTAAGGTGAGTTCCTTAGTATCCGAAAGTCGACGACCTGAGTCGAAAACCTCCTCTGAGAGCTCGCCAAGCGCGTCAGCGAATTGCTTGACTTCCCTCGCCGACTCAGTTGCATTCTGGGCGATGCGCCGAACGCTTTCATCCGCACCTGTTAGGGAAAGTTCCACATCGGAGATCGCCTCCCCCATAGAAGAGGTAGAAACCTCAGCTCTCTCAGCCATAGCCTTGGCCGATAATGCATCATCGCATAGGGTACCAATGCGATTTTTCAACTCTTTTGCTGTGCCGGCAGACTCCCCAGCAGCGCGGATAGTCTGATCGGCGAGTTGTCTAATTGAATTTGCGATAACAGCAAATGATGTTCCAGCTTCGCCAGATCTCATCGCCTCGATACGCGCATTCAATGCAAGAATGTGCGTCTGTTGGGCAATCCTAGATATTACATTCGTAACTTCGCCGATGCCGCCGGCAACTACTCCAAGGTCCTGCAACTCCTGAGCGGTGGTTCCAACCCATTCAATCAGATTCTTGATCTCCGAAATAGCCTCATTGACTTCTACCCGAGTGGTGCTAATTCTTTCAGCGAGCATTTGGGTTACACATTGAGCATCTTCTGCTCCAAGCGCCACCTCACTGTTGCGCTGTGAAAGCCCGTGAACGATACCACTCAGTGACCCCACTTGATCAATTTGACCCAAAAGTGACGCGGACACTTCATCGACAACTCCGGCCATCTCCGCAATTCGCGTTCCGAGGTTTGAAGCAGCCACGGCGATCTTATTCAGAACTACCTGATTCTCAAAGCTGCCTGAATCATCTTTTTTAACTTGTCCTTCCGCGCCTTCTGAGTCGCTTGCACCCGATGGACCGAAGTCGGTATCTACTTCTGCTCCGATAATCGGAGAAGCCAACTTGCTTTCTTTCGCTGACTCAAATGACTCCGAATCAGGCCTCTCGATCACGGGCGAGGCCGAAGGAACTATCTTTTCGCCTCGTGGCCTTCGAGTACGAGCGGCAACCGAGCTATCACCCTTGTTATTCGCTCCATCACCCCTACCACCAATAACCGGTGGAGCTTCCGTAGTTGTCATCGATGAAATTCCTCTCTGAGAGAACATTCAAGATAAGTTGTATCGAACGTAGACTCTTAGGAAGAACATCGGAACTATCGTTTGCAACCTTTACCTAAATAGAAAAACAGGCGCTTTAGAAATTCACCCTCAACGATCTAGGCCAATATCTCATCAATCGCATGTGCAAAGTAGGTCAAAATTGCACTTGCTCCAGCTCGCTTGATCGCTATCAAGCTCTCATAAGCAATCGCGGCTTCGTCGATGTATCCGGCAGCACCGGCCGCCTTGATCATGGAGTACTCCCCCGAGACCTGATAGGCGGCTACCGGAACATCAACCAAGTTTCGTACTGTACGAATTATGTCGAGATACATGCCTGCGGGCTTTACCATTACCATGTCAGCACCTTCAGAGATGTCGAGCTCGACCTCCGTAACTGCCTCGGAGATATTACGGAAATCCTGCTGATAGCCCTTTCGATCGCCTCCATTTGCGATTGAAACATTTACTGCTTCCCGAAAGGGACCATATAGTCCCGATGCATACTTAATCGAATACGCAAGGATGCCAACGTCGGTATATCCCTCTGAGTCAAGCACGCCTCGGATATAACCCACCTGACCATCCATCATTCCAGATGGGCCGACGAAGTCTACGCCGGCTCTTGCCTGAGAAAGGGCCATCTCTCCATATAGCTCTAGGGTTGCATCGTTTGCGACGCAACCCTTGTCGTCCAAGACGCCGCAGTGACCGTGATCGGTAAATTCGTCCAAGCAAAGATCTGCCATTACCAAAGCGTTCTCGCCGAATTCGTCCTTAAAGGCCGCTATCGACCTCGAAGTTATATTGCCATCGGCATATCCTCTGCTACCAACGGCGTCCTTTTCAGTCGGAACTCCGAAGATCATGAAGGATTTGACTCCCGACGAGAAAACTCGTCTGGCTTCCTTGACAGCCGACTCTAAATCGTATTGAAAGATACCTGGAAGCGTTGACAAGGGAATCGGGCTGTCTATACCTTCGCGAATGAAGAGCGGCAAGATCAACTCTGCGGGGCTAACCGAGACCTCCGCTACGAGATCTCTTATTGCGATGTTGGATCTCAACCTACGGGGTCTTCGAATTATTTGTCTCATACAACTACTTTATTTCGACCGAGCCACAAGGTCAACGCATCTAAGATTCATGGAGTTCAAAGTGCTTCGATCAGGGCAGTCAATACCGCTTCAACCCCCGGATTAGAAGCAACTACAACACTACGAGCCCCCAACCGATCGAGCGTTGCCTTTGTAGTTGCGCCAACCGCGACTATAGCCCCGCCGTAATTTTCGAAGAAATCAGAGTCAAAGACTTCAATTTGACTAGGCGAAAAAGCGAGCAGGGCGTCAGCTTGTCGGAGTTGATCCAATAGATCTGGACTAGGCATATTTTGAGTAACTACGTAGCTGACAACCGCCTTGAGCTTTCCTCCCAATTCATCATTGAGAAGCTCTAACCGTTCATTGCTCACCTTGGAGCTGCAAGGGTAAAGGACATCGCCTAGAGCATCGCCATAGGTCGCTACAGCCTCCTGCACGAGTTCGACTGCTCCAGCAGATCCGATCATGTCAGCTGTAACCTTAAACTTTGCAAGCTCACGAGAGGTCTCCTTGCCAACCACAAGGATCTTGACCCCCGTCAGTGACCTTATGTCATTTACGCAGCCCATCAAAGCCTTCACGCTTCGCTTTGACGTCAAAAGAAGAGTTTGAAATTGCCCGCCCGGCTCGATTTCGTTGCATAGTGCAACGACAGAATCTTCATCGATATCGCTGCTGATCGCCTCAAATAAAATTGGTCGTGCACCGAGCGAGATGACGGCATCTGCAAGTTGTGATGCATCCTCAGCCGCCCTCAGGATCGCTACCCTGCGGCCGAATAGTGGCCTACCTTCATAAAAATCTACGTTTAGTTCAGCAACCTTCCCTATAACGATCGTTGCCGGAGATTTGAGTGGCGTTGCACCTAACTCACCGAGAGAGGTACGGACCGTCTCTTGTTCTGGCCTACTTCCAAGGCGAATTGCCGCAACCGGTGTACTTGGATCCATCCCTGCTTCAATGAGCTTCTCAGCAAGAAAAGCACGATTTGCCACACCCATCAGGATTACAATCGTCGCGTCGATCGAAACCAAGGCCCCGAAGTCGATGTCGGCGTGAGTGCCACCGATCTTATGGCCAGTCAAGATTACAACTTTGTTTGATACCCCGCGATATGTAACTGGCACTCCCGCATACGCCGGTACTGCAAGTGCGGAGGTTACACCAGGTACTACGTCAAAGGAAATCCCCGATGCCCGGAGCAGATCGGCCTCTTCGCCACCACGGCCGAATAAAAATGGATCGCCGCCCTTCAGGCGAACGGTCAGGCGAAAGCGCGTTGCACAAGAGACGAGAACATCGTTAATTTCGTCTTGCAATAAGGGTCTATCGGGTCTTTTGCCCACATCTATGAGCTGTGTACCGGGCTTACAAAGTCCCAGGATCGATTCATCGGCTAGATAGTCGTACACTACGCAGTCTGCCTCTTCAAGCAACTGCCGACCCCTAACGGTTAGAAGTCCAGGATCACCAGGGCCAGCGCCAACGAGGACGACTGAATTTCGACCAAAAACCACTGCAAGCTCTCCTAAGGACTCTCGTAAGGAGGGTCGACTCCTAACTATTCTCAGACTCTAGCAGAAGTTCACTTCCACCCTCAGATAGGATCTGCTCGCCGAGGCTTATACCAAGGAGTCTAGGTTCTTCGCCGCTTTGACTTCGCTTGATAACCCTACTACCATCGAGCGCGGCCACGAGAGCACTCAATTGAATACGCCCCGACTCAACAGTGGCGAATGCCCCAACCGGTAGAGTGCAGCCACTACCCATTTGGCTCAAAAATCCACGCTCCGCGTCCACTGCAAGTTGTGTTGGAAGGTCATTTACTCGCGCCAGAACTGACGCAACGCGATCATCATCGCAACGATGTTCGATCGCGATTGCTCCTTGACCTACTTGAGGCATAAACTCTTCGACCTCAAAGACTCGTCGCTTAACGTCGGCCAAATTCAGTCGCTCGAGGGCGGCATTTGCCATCACAATCGCATCGACGTCCCTTAGACGATCAAGACGCGTAAAGATGTTGCCTCTGAGTTCTACTATCTCTAGATCGGGGCGAAGTATTTTAAGTAACGCCTTCCTGCGAGTTGATCCAGTCGCAACAACTGCACCTGGCTTGAGTCCAGCTAAGTCTGAGCCGACCAAGGCATCCCTAGGGTCGCCGCGCTCAATGAATGTATCTACTATCGTCTCATCAGGAAGTTTTGCTGGAATATCTTTGGCACTATGAACCGCGATGTCGGCCTCACCCCTTATCACGGCGGCCTGTACTTCCTTTACAAAAATCCCCGACCCACCGATTGCACTTAACGGGGACTTGAGATCGATGTCGCCACCTGAATGAACCTCAACCAACTCATAGGGGACACCGAGCAACCTTCCTACGAGGTTCGCCTGAAATAGAGCAAGTTTCGACGATCGCGTCGCTATCTTTATCAACTGATCACCCTTAGCCATCAATCGATGTCAAAGAGGTACGTAATAGCGTCGATTAGTCTCTCGGACCTATCTTTGCTAGCAGCCTTCAACTTCGTCACCGGGGCGTGCAACATCTTGGCGACTGCACCGGATAAGACCTGCTCAACCAACTTCGCCTCATCATCATCGAGAGCCGCCAACTTAGACCTAAAGCGCTCAAGCTCCGCAACCTTTATCTCTTCAGCCATCTTATAGAGTGCGCTGACAGTTGGTTTGACGACTTCGTTAACGGCATCGTTATTGTAGAACTTCGACACCTCTTCGTCGATGATCACGCGTGCAAAGTAGACCTGTCCTCGGCGCTTTTCCATCTCATCATCGAGGTAGGCGTATACGTCATCCATGTCTATCACCAACAGACCCTCGAGGCTCTTGACTTCAGATCCAACGTTTCTCGGAACGCCGAGATCAACAATTAGAGGTGACTGTCCTCGACCGACCGAGAGACTAGCGGCTACGGCGCCATTCATAAGAGGGTCTGGAGATGAGGTAACAAAGAATGCGCAATCTACCTTTGACAAGATTGCTTGCCACTCACCAAAGGAGACAGCTAAGCCATCCTCCTTTGCCACAAAGCTCTTGGCCTTAGAGTCATCCCGATTCGAGACGTAGGTCGTAATTCCTTTATCAATCAAGCCACATGCAACCTTTGAACCAAGTTCGCCTAGGCCAATTACGAGTGCAGATTCCACGGAACCAATTCTTGTAAGGGCAAGGTCAATCGCGGCGTAGGCAGAAGAGGTAGTTCCTTGTGAAATCGTCGTCTCGCTTCGAACGCGCTTACCTACTTCAAAGCTCTTTTGAAAGACGCGTTCGAGACGGCCCTTAGCCTGATACTTCTCCTTAGCTCGAAAAAATCCTCGCCTAACTTGGCCTATGATCTCACTCTCACCAACAATCTTCGATTCAATTCCGGATGTGAGCGAAAATAGATGGCGGATCGAACCTTGATCGTAGTAAACCCGGCTTACATCCGTTACTACTTCCTTGGGGATATTAAGCGATTCAGAGATAGCTTCTATGATCTGCTCCACACCGCTGTGGAACTGCTCTACTACGGCAAACACTTCGCTTCGAGCGCACGTATTTACGACGACTACCTCATCAACGGATTCGAGTGCCGATATCCGCTTACCTAACTCACTTGCTGCATCGTCGTCGAGTGCAAAGTTATCAAAAGCGTCAGAGCCGATCTCATCCTGAGTTACACCAACAGCTACAAAAGGCATGCCACGAACCTACTTAAATTTCCTCAACGCCCGCAACCTCTAAAGCGTCAATATTGTCAAATTGCCCCAAGTAGCAGAATCGAAGTGTACGGACCGAAAACGACTGCACCTTACGATTGCACCGAAAAGAATTTACCATACCATTACCTTTTCGTAGCATCTCTACTTTCATCTATCACTAATGTTAGTCAACCCTTGAATCGAAATTAGGGCGACAAAAGTCCTTATCGACAGTTCCCTTTGGCACCTGTGGTGACATTGTCGATAAAGATCACCTATCGTTAAAGGCACGATGATTGAAGTTAGCACCGCAGCTATAGCCGCATTAATGGGCGTTATCTTTACGCTTTCGACCTTTGAGCGCTGGATCGCAAAGAGGAAGCCGCACGAATTGGCGTGGACGATCTCACTTTCGCTCTTCGTCATCGCCGCATTCGCTTTGGCCATTGGAGCCCAGGGCGGATGGACCCACTTTACCTTCAAGGTCTTTTACCTCTTCGGCGCAATCTTGAATGTTCCCTTCCTTGGAGTCGGCACCGTATATCTGCTCTTTGGTAAGAGGATTGGCGATATTGCACTGGCTGGTGTCCTCGCATTCTCGTTTCTGTCAATCGGCCTGATGATCTCGCAACCATTCATCGCGACTTTGCCCGTTCACCAATTGGCACAGGGGTCGAGAGTCTTTGGGCCACTTCCTCGGATATTGGCAGGAGTAGGTTCAGGAGTAGGCGCGACAGTCGTATTCGTTGGAGCAGCAGTGTCATTCTTCAAGTCGAAGGTGCTGCGCTTTCGGATATCTAACCTTCTCATAGCCCTTGGAACAGCAGTCACCGGCGCGAGCGGTCTGCTCAATTCAATTGCTAACGCTATGGTTGCATTCTCCATTACGCTAGCCCTCGGCATATCAGTCTTATTTATCGGTTTTCTCGCCGCGGTTACCGCTTAGACATCTCTTTCGATCGTTGAGCAGCGGCCCTAACTCCCTCCGCGATGGCATTACGAATACCAGCTTTTTGCATCGCTTGAGTTGCCGCTATTGTTGTGCCACCCGGCGACGATACATCAAGTCGAAGTCGCCTAGTGTCTGGGTTTAGGTTGAGAAGCGCCCCAGCACCAAGCATGGTCTCACAAACCAACTGTGTTGCAACTTCTGCACTTAGACCTAGCTCGATTCCAGCATCTACCATTGATTCAACTATGAGGAAAAAATAGGCTGGCCCGCTTCCAGAAAGCGCCGTAACGGCATCGAATTTATCCTCCGATAGCCAAATTCGTTGGCCCACCGCATCAAAGATCTCCTCCGTAAATATAACGTCATCTTTTGTGACCGAGGGTGAAGAGGCTAACGCGGTAACGCCCTTTCCAATTTGTGCTGGCGTATTTGGCATAGCTCGAACGATTCGAACGGAATCGCCGGCGATATCTCTCATCGCTGCGATGGAAAGGCCCGCCACTATCGAAATAAGGAGAAAGTCGTTGGATGACTCGCTGATCGACTCGATTACACCCAGAGCTGCACCGGGCTTCGTCGCTACCATGTAGCTCTTCGAGGCCTCAATCGAGCTCGATACGGAGACCGAAGCAAGTGTTTCAGCGAGCTTTTGGCGTAGCATTTCCTCGCGTTCTACGATCAATATCGATCGATCTGACGTAAACCCCGCCGCTACTAAACCGCTTGCAATAGCGCCGCCCATCTTGCCGCCGCCAATAATCGCTATATCATACATGTTCTAGATCATACATGTTGAGCTGGGCACCTTTACTTCCGCGGGTTAAATCGACCTTCGAAACCAATAGACATAACTTTCGGAAATAGTTCATCTGTATACGTCAACACACCAGCTATTACCTCAGAGACATCTGTGTCATCAAAACTCGCAGTCGCTAACGCGCCAACCAGATAGATAGCATCTTCTGCGCCAACTTCAAATCGCAATGGAGCCAATCTGGCCTGAACTCGCAACATATATTCAAAGAGGGGACCCACATTAACCTCAGGATATGGCATGAGGTACGAATCGAATCGTATCGTTCGCTCCATCACCTCAACTTTGATTCCGATTACGTCTTTTGAGGCTCCAGCAAAACGAAGGTAGAAGAGGTCATCATTTACGATCTCAAAAGATAGTGAGGCTTCAACTATCCCTAAGACCTTCAGGGTTGAAATCAGCTTTTGAGTTTGAGCTCCAAGCTGCTCTGATTTGACCAACTTAGGCATTTAGCTACACTTCATAAGTCGCGAATTTGAAAGCTCGATCGATATCTTCTCTGCGATGCGCGCCGAGGACTGCCATGAAAAATTCTTGGATCTTGAGTGACCGTTCGCCCCAAATGACCTTTTCGTGGCCGGATTTCTCAAGAATATTCCGATTGCTCGAGCAAAAGAAGAAGGATGACGCTCGGAGACCAAAATCCCAGTTACCCCGTCGACAACTAATGATTTGAGGCCACCAACGCTTGACGCTACGACCGGCGTACCACAAGACATCGCCTCTAGGGCTACTAGACCAAAGGACTCAGTCCTTGATGGAACCACAAGGACATCGGCAGCTCGATAATAAGAAGCCAGCTCATACTGAGGTACGGCATCTCTCAAGATGACTCTCTCCGCAATTCCGCTCTCCATGGCGCTTTTTACGCACTTCTCGAGCTCACTGTGTCCAAGGTGTCCCGACGGACCTCCCACCACAACAAGATGAAGCGACGGATCACTCTTGGCTAGTTCACGGAAGGCCTCGAAGGCCAACGATAGTCCCTTCAGGGGTTGTATACGACCAACATACAACATTATGTTCGCTTGAAGCGGAAGGCCGGTTGCGATTCGAGCCATCTCCCTACTGCCCGGAGCAAAGATGGCATCGTCTACTCCTAGTGGAAGAATCTTAATACGCGACTTACTTACCCCAAGGGCTTCCTGAATATCCGATGCTTCTTGATGGCACGATGCGAGTATGTAATCAGAACAACCCGCAACCTCCTCCTCTGCACGTACGCGAACTTCAGAGGCGAGGAGATCGTCAGCTACTGAGCGACCCTTCATCTTAACCTTCTCAATCGTATGGAAGGTTGTGATCATTGGTCTGTTGAGGCGATGTTTCAACCGGTGGCCAATGAGACCGGATATGTAATAATTGGAGTGTATGACGTCGGGAACTAGGTCAGGATTCAACTCGAATCTTGCCATAACATTTTCAGTAAACTCGTCGACTAAATCCAAAAGATCTTCTTTAGCGACCGTCGATAACGGTCCAGCTGGTATGAAATGCATCGTAAACCCGGGTTCAATACGACGAGTTGCCTCGGCAAGTTCATTAGTGGCCCTAGTGAACACATCCACTTCGTGGCCTCGTCTAGCGAGGGCAGACGCCAAACGACCTACGTAAACGTTCATCCCACCGCCATCGCCCACCCCTGGTTGATCCAATGGTGAAGTGTGCATCGAAATCATCGCAAATCTCGTCATGAACCGCCCGTCAACGCTCTAGCTAAAGAAATTATTGCTATCTCTAACGTCATATGTGGCTAAGTTGTTTCGTGTTAGAGGAATTCCAGCCTCTTCAAAATATACTTTCAGACTATTTGCCTGAATCAAGAAAGCGGTTGAGGAGTGAATCAACCATGGCTGGCTCAGTTCGATAACGCACGACCAACTCTGCATTTATTGCATCGATTGCAATGAAAACCTTCTTGCGTAATCCAGAAAGGTAGTGTTCGACCTCAACCAATGCAACCTTCTCACGCTCTTCGTCGCTACCCGTGGCCTCGGATGCATTAACGGCCTCAGCGATTAGCGCCGAAAGCTCATTTTCGACTTGATCAATATGCTCCTGTGAAATGTCTGCGTCAATAAACCGCCCAAAAGAGCTCTGACCAGCCTGGGTGTTAATTGCGCTCGTCAGCGGACTTATCTCCGCATCCGACCGCGCCTGACCGAGCCTGGAAGGATCCAATCCAATGGTATCGATCCGGCCTTGAATCATTCTGCGAGCGAACGAGATCTTGACCTCGGTCTCTTCAGCTAGCTTCTTGATCGCCTTGAGTTGTTCGGTGAGAAGTGAATCAAGGTTTCCGCCATTTACGGCGCTCTCATAGACACTGGTTACGGCTGCTTCTAGCAAATGATCCATAATCACATCTTAGACGCATTTGATAGAAGGCATTATAACGAGGGCCTACCGTTTGACGAGAGAAAAGAAAGTTGGAGAATATATGTAAATCGCACGACCTTCAACCGCAGACACAGCAACTTCGCCAAAGTGGCGAGAATCTATTGAAACCCCTTCGTTGTCCCCGATCAATGTAATTTTTCCACCCTCATCGATCGTCGTAATTCGCTTAATAAGCAGGTTGCGAGTGTCGCGAGGATCTCTTACCACAACGATCGCACCTTCAGAAAGAACAAAACTCCTCGGAATTGCAACGCAAAGAAGTCGTTCGCCCGCCTCCAATGTTGGAACCATTGAAGAGCCTTTTACAGTAACCCTGAAGATCAAACGCCACCTAACGGCCATCAACACTCTCACAAAATCAAATTAACATCGACGCCTTTGTCCAAATACGGAAGAAAGCGAGGCAAAAAATCGCTGTAGATTATTGGATGAAACATTAGTTGCTCGCTAAAGCGTGCTTCGACATCTGACATAAGGAGTCAACATTGAAGATCTCGAATATATTCAGTCCGCGAGTTGTATCCGCGCACTGCGATCTCCCATGCGGAGTTTATGATCCAGCCCAAGCACGCATCGAGGCAGAGTCTGTCAAGGCATGCATGGAGAAGTTCAACGCATCCGAGGATCTAACCTTCCGCGAGCGAGCAGTACGAATCAAGGAAGACCGTTCCGAGCTCGTCAAGCATCATCTCTGGGTACTTTGGACCGACTACTTCAAGCCAGCCCACCTTGAGGCTCACCCACAACTCCACGACCTATTCTGGTCAGCCACCAAGAGTGCCGGCGAAGCCAAGAAGACTAACGATGTAGCCGTGGCAGAACGACTTCTATCTGAGATTGAGCAGATCAACACAATCTTCTGGGAGACCAAGAAGTAAATACACGTACTCGATAAATCCCAACAAATGTTAGGAGGGGGTATTGACGAAAGTGTCAATACCCCCTCCTTCGTTTCTAGGCCTTTTGACCGGAGTCAGTTTTAGTGACCAACCCCTAAGCCCGCTCCAAATAGCTTCGTCCAAGGTCCGATCGTCGAATAGAGCGAAAATGCTAAAACCAAACCCACTCCAATAGCAAGAGCAATCACGGTAAGACGCGCATTTTTGCCTCGCACAGCTAACGAAGAAAACTTGAGCGGTCCAAAGGACTTCAATCCTAAATCACCAAAGAACTGGTACGAGGCTCGCGGGATATAGCTAACTACGTGTAACGCAGTAAGACCGAACCACAAAATAAAGCTCGCTTGATGGATCTGTTTCCAATTGGCCGCGCTCTGAGAAGCAGGTCCAACAATCATAAGTACGACACCAGAAACAAATAACACCGCCGTAGCCAAAACTAGAAAGGGCGCTGCTATCCGAAGCAAGGTATGAGGAGGGCCGGCAGCGTTGTACTTCGGATCTTTCGTATAGTACTTAAAAAACCTAAAGCCAGTCGAAAACATTTTAAATATCAGCGGAGGTATGAGCATGTAACCCACGACTGCGTGCAATGTGAACAGTTGCCCAATCGCTGGAACGGTTATACCGATTACAAATAGCTCCACGAAGATTACTAGACCAATTGAGGACGTAAGCCGCATATTCGCCAGTACCGACCGCTTTGGCTCTTTGTCGTCTCCACTTGGGTTTGCAATCTCTTCTAGGATCGGTGTAATCGGCGTGACCGATCCACCACCGTAGATAGGACGCTCGTTTGAAGAGGGGTGATCGGGGTCTCCGATCTGAGAGCTTGGAATCCGAGATTCAATTCTCACCGGATTCGGGCGGGGTCGCATCTGCGAAGAGTCGCTACTACTTTCCATACTTTCATCCACACTTTTAGTACTTACTTCCGTAATATCTATAATCGGCCAATCTGAAACCGAGATTAATGCCCTAGAGTCACATATCGTTCAAGTAGGTGGTTCACCTAGTGCCTACAGTTGAACCGAGTCATGCTAAATTAATCTAGGCGTATGCCCTCCTGGCGCAATGGTTAGCGCAACGGACTTTTAATCCGGCGGTTCTGGGTTCGAGTCCCAGGGGGGGCACTAGCACTAGTTAGACTTCTCATCATCCACATCGGGCTGCACCGAGGGTTTAATAATTTCAGCTGCTTCTAGTTGAACTTAGCCGAAAGCCCAATTGACATCCTCTTCCGAAAAATCCGAGTTGTCAAGGCATAACACGAAATCGCAATCATTATCAGTTTACGATTTGAGCTGAAACATCAGATGAGAGCCGGTATCTGAGAACCATTCGATTGGCAGTACTCATTTATTGGAATATTTCAAACCCAATCTCGATTATATTAGTTGCATACGCAACTAACTCGGAGGAAAAATGCCAGCCGTTACCGTTGAAGATCTCTTGGTGCTTCCAAGGCTCCGCCACATCGACACCACAGTTGAGGTTCCAAGAAGAGTAGTTTCCGTAACTACTGCTCCCAAGGGATACGAAGGAGAAGGCTTCCCAGTACGCCGTGCCTTCGCCGGCGTAAGCGCAGCCGATCTCGATCCATTTATTCATATGGACCAAATGGGAGAAGTCGAGTACGCTCCAGGCGAGCCTAAGGGTACCCCATGGCATCCCCACCGCGGCTTCGAGACCGTAACCTATATGATCGATGGCACCTTTGTTCACCAAGACTCAACCGGAGGCGGAGGGGTCATTCAAAATGGTGCCACTCAGTGGATGACTGCCGGCGCAGGAATTCTCCACATTGAAACTCCCCCCGAATCACTCGTTGTTTCGGGCGGCCTCTTTCACGGAATTCAACTTTGGGTCAATCTTCCCGCGGCAAAAAAGTTCACGACTCCTCAATATCAAAACCTAGAAGGTGCTGATGTGAAGCTAATTACGTCGCACGATGGTTCAGCACTCGTAAGGGTTGTTGCTGGAAGCCTTGACTCATACTCTGGACCCGGATCAACGATGACGCCGATCACGTTCATTCACGCTTCAATTGAGGCAGACTCACAACTTGAAGTTCCTTGGCCTCGCGAATACAACTCGTTGGTTTATGTACTTGCCGGCGAAGGAAGCATTGGCGCCGAAAATGCAAAGATTAAAACTGGAAATCTTGCACTATTGAAGGGTGGGGACTACCTATCATTGCGCTCCAAGGGGTCCTCAAAGGGAGAAAAACTCGAGGTTCTCATCCTAGGTGGCGCTCCAATCCGTGAACCAATTGCTTGGCACGGTCCATTCGTCATGAATACCCGTGATGAACTAATACAAGCATTTGAAGACTATCAATCCGGTCGGATGGGGCAGATACCGCCTCAATACCACTTCTAAAGGTCATCTCGCGGGTAGCCATCGGTCTACTTGCGAGCTTCCACGAAGAGTGACTGTAGGCTGCGTGCGATCAAGCGGCCATTTTGTGTAACAGTACACCTTGTAATACCTCCACCGGAGTCCGATATCTCGCTCTTAGCATCGAGGGTAAAGGGCTCCGATGGAGATGGCATCGAAAGTATGCTAACCATCATGTCAACCGGTACAAAAGTCCACTTTCCAATTGGCAATACCTGGGAAAGGCCATTCGCGGAGTCGAGCATGAGGAGCATCTCGCTAATGCCATTGGCCTCTCGGTCCAAGACAAGGGGAATCTTGGGCGTACAGTGAACCCTTGCATCGCCCATCTCATAAAAACCACCACGTTCGAAACGCCACTCGATATTCGAAATGTATGGAAACTCCACCAACGGAGCAACCGGAAATCGATCAAATTCAACCGGAGCCAACAACTCTACAGTCTCGTTTAACACTTCGGGAGAGCGACCCAATTCGCCTCTACGCCACCACATTCGTGCTACGAGGGAGACGGTGCCATCTACAACAAGGTCGCCCTCAACGAGGGCGACCTTGTAACCGCTTCGGACTTCACGTACATTTATTTCGGCCGTTCCAAGAGGAACTGGGCGCAAAAATTCGATCGAAATCTTGGCGATACCTCGCCCATCTCCAGGCGATCTCCGAATCATCTCCTCGACAAGGAGCGCACATGGCGGTCCTCCGTGCTGCGCATTTGGTGACCACGGTCCGATTGTCGCATCATTGGCCACAAATCGACCGTCGGAAAGCTCAGAGAAAAAACTAAGGTCGGCCAAGTGAACTCCATCTTCTAGTTGATCGCCGAAGGCATCTTACTATCGCACCTTGAGGGCTTCATGCCGGAACAATAATCGGATCGACAGGCCGGCACCAGCGGCGACAAAGCCGAGCCAAGGGATTGAAGAATAGCCAAAGTGCGTATAAACGATCGTTGAAATCACGGACCCTATAGAGCCACCAGCGAAGTAAGAGGTCATGTAGACGCCCGTAACACGACTACGGGACTCGGGCATAACAGCATAAATGGCTGCTTGGTTCGCCAAGTGAGATCCCTGAACACCAAAATCTAAAACGATAGCCGCGACTACGAAGATCAGTAAGTTACCTTTGCCAGCGGCTAGAAGAAGGTAAGAGAGTGCGACTAGGGCGATACCAACCCACGAAACGTAGAACCGATAGCCGCGGTCCGAGAGTGATCCCGCCAATCGCGATGAAAACGTTCCAGCCAACCCAACGAGTGCCACTAATCCAATCTGAAGAGAGTTCAAATGGAAGTGCGCTCCAAGCCAAAGGGCCGAAGTATTCCAAAAGATGGAGAAGGTCATGAATTGAAAAAATCCAAGAGAACAAGCAACTCTTAGGGAGTGGCTCGACCTAAGGGTTGTGACCAATGAAAGCAGAAGTTCACGATAAGAGAGATTTGGCGCGACAACTTCGGAGGGAATGCGCTTGAAGGCAAAGATTGCGAGAACGATCATTACCCCTGCAGCTAAAGCAAAAAGCACCCTCCATCCCAAATAAAGCGCCATTATTCCAGAAACAGTTCTAGCCAAGAGAACTCCAGCAAGCAATCCACTCATAGCTACCGAGACCGCCGAGGCGCGATCACCGTCGGGCGCCAACGAGGCGACTAAACCGATCGTCATCTGAGTGACTACACCAGTTACTCCAATTAGTAGGGCACTAACGAACAGCATCGTCAAGTTGAGAGATGCCGAGGCGAGAGCGAGAGAAATGGACGCCAGAATGATCATTCCGGTGATCAATCGTCGACGATTCACCATATCGCCCAATGGAACCAAAAAGATCAGACCCAGTGCGTAACCGATTTGGGTGATCGCTGTTCCCACTGAAACATTTGAAGCACTCACGTGAAATGACTGTGCGACAGCACCATAGATGGGCTGGAGATAATAGGTGCTGGCCACCGAGATACCAGCGGTAACGGCAAAAAACAGTGGACGAAATTTAGTGGTACTACTCAATTAAAACAACTCAAAACATGCAATAACTTTACCAATGATCATATTTGCTAAATAGTGAACTATGTAACAATTCACTATTAGTAGTAAATTGAATCACCCTTAGTGACGATATGTAAAGTATGAAGCTAGCGTGGAAGACTCCGATTATAGCAAAAGCGACAGCCGCAGTGATCCTTCCATTCACTACCGCAGTGGCAGCTCACACGGCTGGAACGAACATCACCTCCACTACTTCCCCAAGTCAAAGTGTTATTATCAATGGCAACCCAATCGTATATCCAACTTCGGCATCAACGTCGTCGACGGCCCTAGGCACTACACAAACCTCTAACCCTGTGGCGTCACTAATATCACAAAGCGTGGTTTCTTCTACAACAACATCACAGATAGCGACCACAACTTCTGCAACACGATCCCAACAGGGAACTACGTCGACGATCAAGGCGAACCCGTCATTCATCGCGGGAAGCACCTCTGCAGTTCCGGCTCCAGTATCTCAAAACCCACCCACCACCGTTGCGCCGGTGATTACACAACCACCCACCACCGTTGCAGCCCCGACCACAATTGCTCCAGCACCTCAGCTAGGTTTTGGAACACTAGGTTTTTCTTCGTTTGCGCAAGGTACGCCTTCTGCAATGGGTCAGGCATACGGCTCCTGGATGCCGATCTTCAATGGTTACGGCAATATTGAACGAGTAAACGATCCTGTCCTCGGAGATTCACTCAACCTCACTCCAGCTACTTCGACCAATTCATCTTCGACCCATTCGGCTTTGGTAACGACGACTAATAGCTACGGTGACTTCAACGCCACCTTTACCTACAGGACGGTATCGCAGTTACGCACTGGCTCGTCCCCAAATCCTTGGGAAGTAGGCTGGGTGCTCTTTCATTACAGCGACAACACCCACTTTTATTATTTTCTAGCGAAGCCTACCGGTTGGGAATTAGGCAAGGAAGACCCTTCCTACCCAGGCAACCAGAGGTTTATGGTGACCGGCTCAACGCCATTTCCGGTTGGCAATACCTACACCATCAATGTCGTCATGAAGGGTGCAACGATCTCCGTAACCGTAAATGGATCACCGATTGTAACTTACACCGACACGCAATCGCCATATACGAATGGCTCGCTAGCCCTCTACGATGAGGATTCTTCGGTTGACTACGCACCAGTAGTAGTGAACTAACCTAAAAAAGCGAAATTGAAGGGTTTTCTTTCCATCGTTACCTTTTTTCCACAGTAAGTCACGCTCAGAAGGTTGCAACTATTGAAACACGTCCGGCAGGAAGTTTCACCCAATACCCCCCATTTGGATCGGGCGAAGAGGTGACTGCGATCGCTGCCGCACTGGCAGTTAGTGTCTTTGGAGGCTCCGATAGAAGTGCATATGCAACGGACCGGGAGTAGTAGTCGAAAAAGATCTTGGTGGGCGACAGTACTCGAGCATCGCCTAAATTTGCATCGATCGATAATAACCCCGGAGATAACGATGGCCCCTTGGACCAAACAAGGCTATGTGTTCCAGCAGGGATAACAGCTATGCCATTCGCTGTTGGCCAACTCGCACCATCGACTTTTAGCCGTTGGTAGATAGAAGGAGCTGCGACCTTTACGGGAAAGTTGGAGATTACGCCAGATGGAGTCTCCCCGACGCTTCCCGCCACCGCATAACTCAAATTAGCCAGGTCATAGGTGCCAATTGTTCCCAAGGCATAGAAGTCAACCTTCGAATTTACCCTACCTGCCTCCAGCGCTGCTAGGTTGAGCTCCCCCAAGGTCGGATAAGCGGTTGGCTTAGCAAGGTTTCCCCTATTTATGTCGTTGATGTCTATCGAATAATTGGCAGACGAGACAAGGTGACTCACCTTTGTATTGACGGTCACGTAGCGGCCTGGCCCCTTGGACCACACCGTATAAGGATCTTCAACTTGAAGTTCGGCACCATTGCTGTTGGCTACTTGCGCCAACATGGTCATATTGGAGCCTATATTCGTCGCCTCGGTCGGATCGAGAGTATCGTCAATGATCGTGAGCTCTTTATCTAAGCTGGCACCATTAGGTAGGGTGTTGACCTTTGAAAGCAACTCACCATCGATCCGTGCTACCAATTTTTCCCTAAAGCTAATGAAACCAGACTCATTCAAAAGCGGATCGCCACCAAATTGCGCCAGAGCCGTAGGCGAATAGGGCGTTGCGGTCTTGGGATCGGCCAAAGATTCAAAGTACATCTCCGCAAAGTTCACCCCGTCCCACTTATATGAGGAGAGTACGGTCGCAAATTGACTCCAAGCAATATCGAAGCACGCCGGATCTTCAAGTGCTATAAGCTCTCGCCAGTCCCCTATCGCCGCCTTCCCTGCCTCATTCACCTCTCTGCAATTAGGATATTGCTGCCAGGTAAAGTCGTTTACAAACGGCGGTTCAAGCCAAGCGTAAACAAGTATTCCTCTATTATGCAACGCGTCTATGAGTGATTGATACGGATAATTAGCACCCGGAGTAATGAACCCGAAGTCCCAAGCCGCGAGCTCAACGGATCGAACACCGACCAAATCAGAAGCAATTTGAGCGTAGTTGAACTTCAAATTCGCTGGTAGTACTCCCGGAT
>JAKAZZ010000006.1 GCA_021826315.1 Actinomycetes bacterium | reverse complement strand
CTGCGTCACTTTTGAAATCTGAGTCAAACTTTCTACGAGGCGTTGCCTCTTTTGGATGCAATTCTCCCATGACTACCATTCTCCTTTGATTTAGGGAGAGTCGTGTCGCGTATCGTGAGAAGGTTCACTCGAGATACATTCCAAGGGAGAGAACGCTAAGGATCGTAGCGGTTGCAAAGATCATGAATGTGAGGGTTATAAAGAGGGTCATCTATTTTTCTTCTTTCTTCTATCAAACTTTTTGGTTATGTATAAAAGACTACGTTTGGTTAGTTATCGAAAAGTAACGCATCATTCATACTTTGGTAATGGATAATTCTTGATAATTTAGTGAGATATTTATTCATCCACCAATTCAATCGAAGTCAAGCTTTTGAATTAAATGAGTAAGAGCCGAGATTTCTCTCGGCTCTTACTCTTAGTCTCCTAGGTAGTTAGGGTTGGAGCTCTATGACTTAGTGGCCTTGAGGGACTCTTCGTACCTCTTTGCCTCGTCGTCCATCTTCTCAGTGTAAGTAGATGGGTGAAATCTCTTAGTTGCCTTCTTGGTGCTTCTCTTGTATTCAAGGTGCATACCGGTTGAAAGTACCAGGATAATAAGTCCAGTTGCTAGGAGCATGGCGATGATGTTTACTACGATGATGGTCATTTGACGATTCCTTCTTCTAGTTGTAAAGCTTGTATCTGTAGTTCTAGTGAATTACTTGCTGATGAGATATACACTACGGCCCGTTAGTAATGGAAAAGTAATGAGCGGGTATCGCTATTGCCATATTAAGTTGAGAATTCTCTAAGAAATATCCACATCCATATTTCATGTATCAATCTGGTTATTTCGTTTTTAAAGCAGTAATTCAAAGTATTTAAATTGCAGGAAAAATCTAATTAATTGAGGAGGATTTGAAAGATTTAGGCGTTGTCTTCAGCGGAAAGGCCCCATATTTCGATGCCGTGTCAAGCTGTAGGTGAATAGCGTGTTTCGGTGATGGCGTTCGAGAATATCGAAGGTGCAATGCTAGGCGGCAACGACGTTAACTAGCTTGTAGGATTTCGCGTTTTCAGCGGTAATCGAGTAAGTCGGTGTCGCTTCGCAGGTTAGTGGAAGCCCAATTGGTAGAGACGAGCCAAATACCGTAAGGTACATAGCTCGTCCCTCCTTTCAAGAAGCGGCTAGCTACCTTTGGGTAACTTCGATTGCTCAAGATGAACAGGAAGACCAAGGACAGCCGCATTGAAGGAAGATAGTAGTTTTCGGCCAAGATCCGTGCTAAATCTGGGCTGAATGAATTTCACGCACTTTCCTTCATTAATAACATCGTCAAAATCTGGGTCGTTACTTGAGTCGATAATTTTGGATGGCCTATCGACTCTCGTCAGGTTTCAAGCCCTAGGGATCCCTCTAGTTCCGAAGTGTCAGGTCCATAGTACTAAGAGGGTCTATCTGGGTTTCAAATTGAGGAGGCGTTCCCTTTGCATGGGTTTCTGCGTAGCTTCTTCGCGACGTTCTCCAATCGAGGGCATCGCGGTTCGTAACTCAATGGTGATTTGCGCTCAAAAATGAAGAGACCCTTTTCGTCTTTCGCGAAAGGGTCTCTATTTGCAGTTCTATTGTCAGAGAGATTGTCTCTGAAGGGTTACTTAGCTGTCAGCTTTGCGATTTGAGCAACGAGACGGCTCTTACGACGAGCGGCTTGATTCTTGTGAATGATGCCTTTTGTAACAGCCTTGTCGAGCTTTGAAAGGGCGGTGCGGAGAGTTGCCTCTGCTTTGTCGGTACCGTTGGACGCTTCGGTAACGGCGTTCTTGACGCGGGTCTTTAGCTCGCTCTTGATCGCCTTGTTACGCTCGCGAGCAACTTCGTTTTGCTTGTTGCGCTTGATCTGACTCTTGATATTTGCCATCGAAATTAACCTCAAACTAACTTTGTCTCTGAAGTTGTGCATCTCATCGCGATATAGCAACCATTTCGGCTAGCCCATCGATGGTGAGATGCTCTCACTACGGAGTCGTTTCAACCATACAAATCCACTACCATGGCGTAGGAGCCCAAGTAGAGGATAAAAATTCTTACTGCGTTTGACGGCGGCAGATGAGACACAATCTACCTAGCTCTTTTAGCAATCAGGGGATTGACGGGAAGAAAGATCCCTACGATTCCCCTTACTGCGACAAGAGACTACCTTCCACAACACGGCTTGAATAGTTTAGTCTTTGACGCAATACTTTATGCCGTTTGGTCTTAGGCTGTTCTAGAGAGAAAATGATAGATACCTCCCGAATACGAAACCTTTCCATAATCGCCCACATCGACCACGGTAAGTCGACACTGTCGGATCGCATCCTAGAGATTACCAAGGCGGTCGATCCTCGTGAGATGCGTGAGCAGTACCTTGACTCGATGGATATTGAGCGAGAGCGCGGCATTACGATCAAGGCACAGAACGTACGGGTGAACTGGAACGATCACGTCCTTCACCTAATCGATACTCCAGGTCATGTTGACTTTGGCTACGAAGTATCACGTTCACTCGCAGCTTGCGAGGGAGTAGTACTGCTCGTAGACGCAAGCCAAGGCATCGAAGCTCAGACGCTTGCGAACTGTTACTTGGCCATTGAAAACGATCTCGAGATTGTGGCGGCGCTAAACAAGATTGACCTTCCAGCTGCAGACCCCGATAGATACGCCGAGGAGATCGAGAACGTACTTGGAATACCGGCGGATTCGATCCTAAGGGTCTCTGGTAAGACTGGGTTTGGTGTTGACAAACTCCTAGATGCCGTAATTGAACGAATTCCAGCTCCCAAAGGCAATCGAAGCGATCCTCTCAGGGCACTTATTTTTGACTCTATCTACGACCAGTACCGAGGCGTAGTCTCATCTATCCGAATAGTCGATGGAACTATGCGATCGGGCGATAAGCTGCGATTTATCCAAGCCGGAAGTGTTCATGGAGTAGAAGAGATTGGCGTTCGTACTCCGGTGCAGCTTCCAGTGAAGGCACTCGGACCGGGTGAAGTTGGCTATCTCATAACTGGCATCAAAGACGTAGGCCAAGCGCGATCGGGCGAGACGGTTACGACCTTTGATAACGGAGCCAAAGAGCCATTAGACGGTTATAGAAATCCAAAGCCAATGGTTTTTTGTGGCCTCTATCCCATCGACGGCGACGAGTTTGAAGACCTTCGTGAATCTCTAGAGAAGTTGAAGCTAAATGACGCCTCATTTACCTATGAGCCTGAGTCGTCCTTAGCTCTGGGATTTGGTTTTAGATGCGGATTCTTGGGACTGCTTCACATGGAGATTGTACGCGAACGACTTGAGCGCGAATTTAATCTCTCTCTGATTGCGACTGCGCCATCCGTTGAGTACAGAGTGACAATGGTTGGAAGCGGCGAAGTCGTTGTAGTTGACAATCCATCTGAGATGCCGTTGTCTCATTCCGTCGAAAAGATCGAAGAACCTTACCTCAAGATCGATATCTTGAGTCCAAGTGAATACACGGGCACGATCATGGACCTATGTCAAACTCGGCGTGGTGAGATGCTGAATATGAGTTATATCTCTCCCGAGCGGGTTGAAATGAAGTATCGCATCCCATTAGCAGAAGTTGTGATGGACTTTTTTGACGCTTTGAAGAGCCGCACCAAAGGATATGCCAGCTTGGACTACGAAGCTGATGGCTATGGCGCCTCGGACTTAGTCAAGATTGACATTCTCCTAAATGCTGCACCGGTCGATGCATTCTCGGCGATTATTCACAAGCAAAAGGCGTTTGACTACGGTCGTAAGATGACCGTCAAGCTAAGGGAGCTCATCCCTAGGCAACTCTTTGATGTTCCGATTCAGGCAGCCGTCGGTGGTCGAATCATCGCCCGTGAGACTGTAAAAGCAAGGCGTAAAGACGTTTTGGCCAAGTGTTACGGTGGGGATATCTCACGAAAGCGCAAACTCCTCGAAAAGCAGAAAGAGGGCAAGAAGCGGATGAAGAATATTGGTCGGGTAGAGGTTCCGCAAGAGGCGTTTATTTCTGCTCTTCGCCTCGACGAAGAGAACTAATCCATCAAAGTGGTATAGCGTCTAGCTATGACCACGAACCCGGTTGACCTGATTAACGCACTTGCCTCGGATGAGGCGGTGCGTGCTGATCCTTTCTCTCTCTATCGAAACGCAGCTTCGATGGGTGAGATCGTCGATATTTACCCCAAATTCTCCCTTGCTACTAGCTACGATTCGGTCAACTTCGTTTTGAGGTCACCACAATTTGGTAAGCGGCCCACAGATGGTTCGGTGGGCCGTCGTTCGATCTTCAATGAAAAGTATCCGTCATCGATGCTCTTTAGCGATCCTCCGGATCACACTCGACTGCGTCGTTCGGTTTCGCGACTCTTTACTCCCTCAAAGATCGAGGAGATGACACCTCAGATTGAAGCTATGACGGAGTCTCTCTTTGGCAAGTTCATTGCGAATGGCGGTGGCGACTTTGTCTCTGATGTAGCCCTCGAGATCCCGATATCTGTGATCTCACTGCTACTTGGAGTGAACTCTAGTGACCGTCCTTCGCTGGCAAAAGAGGTTGCGATCGTTGCGGCGAGCCTCGATCTAAGCACTCAATTTACCGGTGACCAGGAGCGGGTAATCGAAGCAGGAAATACCCTTCTCGAATACTTCGAGGCATTGGTACGCAGCAA
The DNA here is from genome assembly GCA_021826315.1 of Actinomycetes bacterium. Classification (GTDB taxonomy): domain Bacteria; phylum Actinomycetota; class Acidimicrobiia; order Acidimicrobiales; family Acidimicrobiaceae; genus Acidithrix. Next base: position 73,651 of record JAKAZZ010000006.1, on the reverse strand, counting down.
CGACAGCAAGGGAGCTGTGCTCGCATCACTTCTCGAAGGTGATGACCCTTTAAACGTCTACGAGGCCTCGGTCATGGCTCTTCTACTATTCATGGCGGGTTTTGAGACTACCGCGAATCTGTTGTCTTCGATCATATACGCAATGGGATCTGACGAAAAGACGCGATCAGCAGTTGAAAGGTCTACAGACCTCCGTCAATGCATAGAAGAGTTTTTGCGCCTCGAATCCCCAGTTCAGATCGATGGTCGCCTCTGCCAAGGTCCAATCAAATATGGTGAGCGAGATATAGAAGAGGGGACCTTCGTACTGACTTTGATTGGTGGTGCTAATCGTGATCCGCGCTACTTCGAGGAGCCGGATACTTTTAGCCTCGATCGCAAGACGTCGCCGATCCTCACCTTTGCGACCGGTATTCACCACTGTATCGGTGCAACGCTTGCTCGAAGCGAAGGGTCGATCTTTTTGAGGCACCTACTTGATATGCCACCGTACGAGATCACCAGTGCGATTAGGAAACCCACGCTAACGCTGCGAGGCTTTCAATCGATCGAAGTTGCTCTGTGAGACACCGCACCATATTGGATCGGGGAATAGCATAACGGCCTTTCGCCTTTCCTATCTGTGGTGTAGCCGAATTTGGTGACGCCACCGTTTTGATATAGAAGATGAAAATTTGAGGTAGAGATGGGATCTCGCGCAGTAATTTGGTTTAGACGCGACCTTCGAATCGAGGATAACCGAGCATTGATCGCAGCGATCAATGCAACCTCGGGGAGCCTACTTCCTGTCTTTGTGATGGACCCACACCTTTTGAGTGTGTCGGAGAGGCGTTCTAGCTACCTAATGGCTGTCCTTCGAGGCTTGGATAGCGAACTAGGTGGAAAACTCAACCTGATATTTAGCTCCGATCCGGCCGCCGTTGTTGACTTTGCGGTCAGTGCTGGTGCGGATGAGATTTATGCAACAAGTGACTTCGCGCCGCTTGGAGTCGCCCGTGAGAAGTTAGTCAAGGAAAAGGCGAGCGAGGCTTCGATCGTAACCAAATTCGGAGACTCTCCCTATCTCATACCACCTGGTCGCTTGGCCAGAGATCAAGGGGGATGGTACAAGGTATTTACCCCCTTCTACAAGGCACTTATGAAGAATGGTTACGAAGACCCGATCGAAGTGGATCATTCGGCACTCTCTGGCCGACTCGAACTTAATCGACGCGACGAAGAGGCCGAACGATGGCTCGCTTCACCCGTTCTCTTTGACGAGGCTCAATTTCCGACCTCAAATTCGGAGGCGGTGGTGTCGTTGGCAAATTTTCTCGAGAGAAGCAATGGTCGGTACAAAGAGTTGCGTGACTTTCCGGCAGTCGAAGGTACTACCAAGCTTTCGCCAGCCCTTCGATTTGGCGTAGTGCATCCAAGACAGATTGTCGCTCTAGCAAGCGATGCTCCGGGAGGTGAGCCGCTGGTGCGCGAAGTCGTATGGAGAGACTTTTACGCGAACGTTTTGTATCAAATGCCCCATACAAACTGGAAGAACTTCAATCCAAACTTCGACCATATTGAGGTTGATTCGATCGACGATCCAAACAAGGCGGCACAATTTCAGGCATGGAAAGATGGTAGAACTGGTTACCCGATAGTTGATAGTGCTATGCGCCAACTGAACGAGACTGGTTGGATGCACAACAGGCTGAGAATGATTGCCGCGTCATTTCTAGTAAAGGACATCCACCTTCCATGGCAGCTTGGTGCTAAGTACTTTATGGAGCGCCTCCTCGATGGTGACATCGCCTCAAATAATCACTCGTGGCAGTGGGTTGCGGGATCGGGAACCGACGCCGCACCTTACTTTAGAATCTTCAATCCAATAATTCAATCGGAGAAGTTTGACCCAGAGGGTGAATTCATAAAGAGGTATATACCGGAGCTGGCCGAGGTCTCTTCGAAGGCGATCCACGATCCGTTCAATAGGGGTGCAGCTGGAGTTTATTTCGATCCCATCCTGGATCACGTTGCGGCGAGAAACGAGACTCTAGATCGCTATCAGCGATTGAAGGAGTTGTTTGCAGAGAGCGAGACGAAGAGTATAACTCGCGATTAAGCGCGGCTCCATACCCCCGTTTGCAGCAGATCTCAACGCTTCTAATCGGATTTAGTTGCGTGGCTGAATGTTGTCAATGAAGTTTAGGGTTTGGCAATTCACGTCTCAATCAACTGTTCGGAGAGCGCCTTGCTTATCTCCAAGGATGAGCGACAAACGATCAATCTTGACTGAACCATATTTCAAGCGCAAGGTTATTTGCTACTTTTAGCTGTCGGTTGCTCGTGATTACTCCTGGTGAAGACGAAGCGGAGTATTCAGCCTCTTTATGCCGCAGCCGCTGTGTTCTTTGGGGCTCTCTTGCCCTTGGTGATCTTCGCGAAGATTGAAAGTACTATTCCAAGGTATGCCACGTAAGTGAACCCTTGCAAAATCGTTGGGGTAGAAGAGTATCCGAAGAAGCTGTGGACCACATCGCCAAAGGTTGATTGATCGTTCAGGAGCGCGGTGGAGTTCCACATCACCTTGGTTAAAACCGGTAAATAACCGAGCTGCTGCAAATTCGAGATTGCATCAACAAGAAGCCCAGCAGCAAAGATCATCAATACAAATCCAAGGTACCTAAATGCTTTGGCGATATTTATTCTCTTGCCTAGGCGATAGATCATGAAGGCAAAGGCGAGCGAAACTACAAGTCCTGCAACTGCGCCCACTATTGCCAGGTGAGTTGAGGTTGCAAAGAGAATCGCGAGAGTGAAGACCATCGCTTCTAACGATTCGCGCCCAACCGCTTGGGCCGCGGTGAATGCGATACCGAAGCGAGCACCCTTACCCATCGCTTTATTAGCTTGATTCTTGAGATCCTTGGAAATCGTTCTACCGTGTGATGTCATCCAGAAGGTCATATAGGTCATCACGGCTGCAGCTATCAGGTAGGTGACCGTTTCAAACTGCGTCTGTAGGCGAGTTCCGGCGTAGACCTTCAAGGTTGTGTAAATTATGGTTCCGACCACGGCTGCGAAGGCAAGGGCGGACAGTACTCCGATGATCACGTCTTTGAAGAGGTCGCGTCGCTCAATCTGATTGAGGTAAGCAAGGAGTATGGCTACGATCATCGAAGCCTCTATTCCTTCGCGAATGAAGATTGCAAACGTAGCTAGCAAGTAGACTCTCCAGTTTCTTTATCCACTTAAATACGATACTACGGATCTGAAAGTATTTTGATAATCGTTCGTCGCAGGCGTTGTTGAAGGGTGTGACTTGTAGCACTCGATGTTCTCGCCATGAGCTGAGATCACATTCAACGTCGTGGAGAAAGTAGATACCACGCAAGCAGTTTGCCACTAGGGAGAAGATGAGATCTTTCTAACGGCTACCACATACTTCGTAGCTCAAGATCAATTAGTGGTAGGGGTCGATGGTGTGGCATAACTCGTCAAGGTAGGTAAGCAGGCTAACCTTGCTACGCCAAAGGTTTTTCGGTGATTTTGTCGATGTTATGGGTAGGCCTTAATGCGAGACTCACGCAGAATGGAGGTGTTTTCTACGTTGGACGAATTGAACCTCTCTGACGAGCTTGAAGAAAAGGGGTACGTCGTCGTTTCGTCGACACCATCGACGGCGGTGTCACCATTTGGTGATTCGATTGATCCATTTATCTCAATAGTCGCGCCGTACTACAATCCTGGGGCTAACTTCGAAGCGGCTATTCGTGAGATGGTGGGGGTCCTAGATTCCATTGGTGTCAGCTATGAGTTGATTGCCGTGAGCGATGGATCAAGCGATTCGAGCACCGAAGTCATTCCAAAGATTGGAATCTCGACTATCAAAGACGTTTATCACCTTCGGCAACAGGGAAAAGGTTCCGCCCTTAGAACCGGGCTAGCACTCGGGCGCGGTAGGTATCTCGGCTTTATTGACGCCGATGGGGATATCGACCCTAAGGCACTTCGAGCCTTCGTCGGCACTGTTGCCCTCTATCAGCCGGATATAGTCCTTGGATCGAAGAGACATCCCATGTCTGAAGTCGTCTACCCCCCGATCAGGCGCATCTACTCATCTGTCTATCAGCTCTTGATCAAGATGCTCTTTGGTTTGAGTATCCGTGATACTCAAACAGGGATCAAATTGTGTAGGAGAGAGGTGATCGAAGAGGTACTTCCGCGCATGGTGGAGAAAAGATTCGCATTCGACCTTGAGCTTTTCGTCGTCGCTCGTCGGCTGGGTTACGATAAATTCTTTGAAGCCCCAGTGGTTATTCGCGAGCGATTGACCTCAACGATCAATTGGCGGTCGGTAGTGAACACTCTAATCGATACGTTCGCAATCTTTTATAGGGAGAGGGTCCTGCACTTCTACGACCGCCGTCTTTAGCGATTCGAACCCCGCGCGCCTGTAAAATGTATTTAGCACTCTATATGATTAAGTGCTAGAAGAAGAGAGCTCCTACCTCTTAGGAGAAACGTTGGCCTCAAATACTGAAGACCGAAGAGCACAGATTCTTCGGGCTGTTGTTGAAAGTTATATTACCTCGGCCGAACCGATAGGGTCCGCTCAACTTGCCACCATGGCCGGTATCGCTGTCTCCTCGGCAACTATTCGAAATGACATGAGCTACTTGGAGCAAGAGGGATATCTCGCCCAACCTCACACCAGTAGTGGGAGAGTTCCAACTGAACGTGGGTACCGCCGATATGTCGATGAACTTATGCCAACCGACTCCACAGAAGAGGAGAAGCGGTACCAGATAGAAGAGTTCTTCAACGTCGCGCATGGTGAATTAGAGCAGCTTCTTGGATCTACAACGAAGCTTCTCACCAATCTCACTGATTGTGCAGCTGTAGTTACTGGTCCTTCGCCCCAGAGAGCCCCGATTCTAAAAGTTCAATACGTAGCGATCTCGAAGAACGCGCTACTCTGTGTCGTGATCGACGTGAACGGATCTGTGGAAAAGGCAACAATTCCTTGGCCACTTGAGATAAGTGAGAGAGATTTAGCTGACCTGTCAGATCTTATGACTGGCCACTTTGCAGGAAAGGAACCGGGTAAAGTCGATTCACCTCCCGAAGTAGATGGCGATCCAGATAAAGTTAAGCTCGCATTTCTTGGCATAAAAGAGGCCTTGAGTGGAGCGGAGAGGGACGGTATCTACCTCTCTGGCGCATCAAGGGTAGCAGCTTCGTTTGACGCGGTTGACACCGTAAGAAGTGTGATTTCGATTTTGGAGCGACAGTACCTTGTTGTCTCTTTGATTCGATCGGTCATTGGTAAAGGCCAAAGCGTTGCCATCGGATCCGAAAATGGTATCAGCTCCCTAAAGGAGTGTGCTGTAGTGGCATTTCCTTACACCATCGACGGTGTGACGATGGGTAGCGTAGGACTAATTGGGCCAACACGTATGAAGTACGGCTCGGTTATAGGCGCAGTTGAGTTAGTTAGTGAAAACCTTTCAAAAAGGCTTAGTGAGGGATAATGGCTGAAGATTTCTATGAATTACTCGGGGTTGCTCGAGGAGCGAGCGACGATGAGATCAAGAAGGCCTATCGTCGTTTAGCCCGAGAACTACATCCCGATGTAAATCCGAATGACAAGAGCTCTGAAGAGCGATTCAAACAGGTATCACGGGCTTATGAGACTCTCAGTAATCCAGAGAAGAGACGCAACTACGACACCTATGGTGAAGGGACCGGCGGCTTCGGCGGCGGTGACCCTAACGACATCTTTGGCCAGGGCGGCTTCGGGGACATATTCGAGACGATGTTCGGTGCAGCATTTGGATCTGGCTATCGCGGTGGTCGGTCGAGTGCGATGCGCGGAGATGACTTGTCAATTACGTCCTCTCTTACATTTGAAGAGGCTGTCTTTGGTGTGCAAAAGGATATTTCTTTAAGAGTTCCGGCAACTTGCAGTACTTGTGGGGGCAATGGATCTAAGCCAGGTACTACGCCGACAATATGCCCAGTCTGCCAGGGCGCTGGTAGCGTTAAAAAAGTTGCCAATACGATTTTAGGTCGGATGGTAACGACCGCCCCTTGTGATCGATGCCGGGGGAACGGTCAAATTATATCGACACCTTGTCCAGATTGTCGCGGTGACGGAAGACGAACGGTGGATAGAAACTTGACGGTCGACGTTCCACCAGGCGTGGACGATGGCACGACTCTTCACCTCACTGGCAAGGGAGCCGCGGGCTCTAGAGGTGGAATGCCCGGCGACCTCTACATTCAGCTTCGTGTCTCGCCAGACCCGAGATTTACTAGAGATCGAAACGATATTCACTCTACTCTGCACGTTAGTTACGCACAAGCTGCTTTGGGAGTGGAGATCGAGATAGAGACTATCGACTCCAAAGAGCTACTAACTATTCCCGGTGGCACCCAAAGTGGTAAGCGGTTCTCGATCAAGGGTAAGGGAGTACCACACCTCAAGTCGCGCGGACGAGGCGACCATATCGTCACTGTCGTTGTAGATATTCCTAATGCCCTCGGTGCTGATGAAGAGAAGTTGCTGCGTCAAATTGCTGAGGTGAGAGGCGAAGATGTGGCCCATCAAAAGTCAGGTCTATTTCATCGCATCAAGACCGGCCACTTTTAGACCAATTGAGGTGTGAACTCAGTCTATGGAAAGTGCGCCATTTAGCCAGGGTCACTTTGTCTCCAAAGCGCATACCTATGAGCCAAATTGTGATCCCAATTACGTGAACGAAGAGGTGCTGCATCACCTCTTTAGGGTAAAGCGCCTTCGAAGTGGTGACTTGGTATCCATTACCGATGGACGAGGGAGAGTCACGCTCGCAAGTGTCGAGGGTTCGTCAAATGCGTCACCTCGTGGAAAGCGTACTTCACAAATCCCGGCCCTAGTTGGAACCGGCGACGAGTATCGTGTCGAAAATCAGCTACCTAACGTTGAAGTTGCACTCGCGGCGATCGACTCCGATAAGGTGGATTTGGCCATTACGAAGCTCACAGAACTTGGTGTCGCATCGATCTATTTGTTTATGGCGGAACGCTCCAACTCTACCCATAGTTTGGGTGAAGGCCGACTCCGCCTTGACCGACTCAAGAAGATCGCTATTGAGGCAGTAGCGCAATCTCGCGGTTGTTTCTTGCCCGATATTTCTTTCGTTGACATGAACTACCTCGTCAGCAATGACTTTAGCTTCCTAACCTTCGATGGCGAAGCCTTTGATCCTTTCGCACGTAAATATGTGGTTGGACCTGAGGGTGGTTTCGCGATGAGTGAAATTCCACTCAATGTGAAGAGATGTAGTTTCGCAGGTAATGTACTTCGTAGCGAGACAGCGGCGATCGTAACTGCTTCGTTATCGCTCTTTCATGTGTGATTTTTTATACAACTGACCTATTTTTACACCATCAGTGACTTTTCAAGATAAAATTGTGACTGTAATCACTCGAAGATGCGGAAAGTTTATGAAGATAAGTGACGAAGAGGTAGTTGACGGTTACGCTGCAGCAGTCGGTGCTCGCCTCCGCGCAGTTCGCAAACAAAAGAAACTTTCGCTTCAAAGCGTCGAGGCCATGTCAGAGCAAGAGTTCAAGGCGTCGGTTTTGGGTGCCTATGAGAGAGGCGAAAGATCGATCTCAGTTCCTCGCCTTCAACGCTTGGCAGCACTTTACGATGTTTCAATTGAGCAACTCCTTCCCAAAGATCAGCTTCCATCGTCGCTAAATGGAGCAGGTTTTGATGAGTTCGCCGCTACCGAGTTAGTGCTAGATCCAATCGCCACCTCCGAGTTACCTAGTCGGCGCATGCAGTCCGATACCAAATTCACAATCGATCTCAATAAACTGAACGAGGTTGCCGGTCCTGAACGTGATGTCCTACGACGGTACTTGGGGATGATTCAAGTTCAACGCCAAGACTTCAATGGGCGTATGATTACTATACGAACCGACGATCTTCGAGTCATAGGTTGCATCTTTGAATTGACATTAGATCAGATGAGTCAGCGCCTTGACGACCTTGGTCTACGTCTTCGCTAAAGTATAGATTTTCGAACGAGGAGCAGTGAGAGATCGCCTTAGGACTCTATATTCACGTTCCATTTTGCACCTCGAAGTGTGACTACTGCGCATTTGCTACCTGGACCGATCGATTTGATACGGTCGATCGTTATGTGGCTGCAATTGTCTCAGAAATTGGTCGTGTAGATACGACTGACGTTAAAACGCTTTTCATTGGGGGAGGTACTCCTTCCTTACTTACCCCCGATCACCTAAATGCCATAGTTTCAGGGATAAAAGGCAAAACAATAGAGGCAACCATCGAGGTGAACCCAGAGACGATCTTTAATGATCCTGGCCTTTATAGTCAACTTGGCTTCACGCGAGTATCAGTTGGTGTTCAATCATTGCAGCGAGATGAGTTGGAAAGACTCGGACGACATCACGATGCTAAAGAGGCGCTATCAGCTATCGAACGTATAAGCGACTGTGGGATCGAGTATTCGCTTGACTTCATATATGGTCTGCCAGGTTCGTTCTCTACGATTGACGACCTTGAATTAGTCTTTGGTAGGTTTCGTCCCCCGCGGCACCTTTCGATCTACGGTTTGACGATCGAAAGTGGAACCCGACTTTACTTCCGCGGCGAGGACCATCCGGTGGACGACGAAGTGGCAAACGACTACGAAGCGATCTCGAGCTACGTTAATGATCTTGGCCTATCAAATTATGAGATATCTAACTTCGCGGAAGTGGGATTCGAGAGTCTTCATAACCTAAATTACTGGTATCAAGGTAACTACATCGGTCTTGGGCCGAGTTCGCATTCATTCGATGGTGTTAACCGAAGTTGGAATGTCTTTGATTCACTGCGATGGCTCGAACGCGTCGAAGGTGGTGGAGTTTCCGTAGCGGGTAGCGAAAGACTCAACTCCGACCAGTTGGCCTTCGAAGCGGCAATGTTGTCTCTTCGTACTGCCGTTGGAGTTCCGGAGGAGTGTGTCGGCGACGCTGATTTTTTATCTTCTCAGGATCTGATATCCGTAATGGATGGCTGGGTTATTCTCACAAGCAAGGGGAGATTGGTCCATAGTGCATTGGCCAACGATTTGGTGATTAACGATCCACTTGGTCTACGGGAGCGGATCTCCTCTCGTTTCAGACAGAAGTACCCCCAACTTGGTGCTTGATGAGAAGTGGAACGTAAAGCCACGGTAACCGGTGAAGACCACGTTCTTCTTTGACGATATCAGTTATTTTGATCTGCCTATGCCTCCTTGAAGGATCTTGGGATGAGAAGTGTGCTTTGCGTGGTTGGATTGGTTGCTAGGCGTTGGACTTAATTGTTTGCTCCAACGAAATTGAATCGTATTACCAGGGAGTGGTTGGGTGTTAGGACTATCAAAGGCAGATGCTCTAAATCTTGGTAAAGCCCTTGCTCGGGCTGGAGGTTTGGATGATTACGGCTACCTAAACGACTTGGTACTTACTTTGACGAACGTCGCCTCAATTAGGTCGTTGGATCTAACGGAAATAATTGCTCTATACGATGCTGACGGCGGTAAGGGTGCTAATGAAATTGCAGAGATACTTCACTGGGATCGGAAAATTTCAAACTCGATTGATGTTGAAAGGTATCTTCCAGTCGTCGAGGATTTTGTAGCGTATCTTATTGAAGAGCGTGGAACCGATAGAGCTAAAGCTGATCCTAAGCGCCAGCGCGAGGCGGTTAACTTGATTTCATCGATCCTAGGAGAGATGGGAGCCGGAATTGAACCTAAGGATCTTCTGGTTCGACTCGAAAAAGTTGCCCTCTACGATGGTGAGGGCAACTTTACGGCTCTGATTGCACTACTTGAGGAGGTGCATCAAGATGGAGACTTCCTCGCCTCTGAGGCGTCCATCAATCGTGCCTTTGCACTTCTGGGAGATTCGCCCTTGGCATCCCTTCTCATACAAAGCGTCCTTTAAGTACCTTTCGAAGGGTGAAAGATGCAATAGAGCGTAGATCTCAGCACTTCAGTTAAATTCAAAGGGGGGCACCTAGATTTATCTAGGTGCCCCCCTTTTTCGAATCCCTCACCGCCTCTAGAGGCATTATTGCCCCTGAAAGCGTCCATTGCTAACTAGATAGCAGAGCTACTAGTTACTTCTTGAATGGGAAGAGCGGGAAAATTACTTTCCCACGGGTTGCATTGGTAACGTTTGCTAGCACGCCGTACCAAGCGATGGCGGCGGTTGCAAGACCGAAGTACCCACCAACCTTGATGATTCCGGTGGAGTTAGCAAAGTTGCCGATAGTCAAGAAGACGAAAGTAACGGTCAACACTGCGAAGAGCGTTAGTAGAAACCCGTTAGTTCCAGTCGTAGCTACAAGCAGGATGACCGTTATGATCGTCCACGCGAGTAGGAAGAGGCCGACTGCCTTGTTGGCATCGGATCCTACCAAGATCGTGCTTGCGTGCTCGATTAGGTACCAGAAGGCTAGCCAAAAGGCACCGTATGATGTGAATGCAACTGCACCAAAGAGGTTGTTCCTCTTGAACTCCCACATTCCGGCGAGGATCTGTGCGATGCCACCGTAGAAGAGTGCAAGTGGAAGTACGACTCCCTGCAGTTTTCCATCGAGAAGTCCGGCGTTGAAAACGCTCAGAACGAAAGTTGTCATTGCGAAACCGGCAAGACCTAACGGTCCTGGATCTGCAACACTAGGCGTGTTATCTGCCATTTGTTTTCTCTGCCCTTTCTGACAAAGTTCCCCCAATAAGGTCCTATCAATTATCGGGAGTGAAAAGGGCCTGCCAATTCGAGCACATCCTTGCACTCTCCCGACTTTCAATAAAGACCAGTCCCAAACCACCTAAGTGGTCTAGATGACTTAGTAGCTACCCCTTTCATTAGGGGTAGCCCATCTGTCAAATTCGCGCCTGGTTTGGCTTTTGGCCACCGCTGACGCTAATCCCTCGAAGTAAGGTCGTTACTCTTGGGAAGCTTGTGAAGCTGCTTGGTTCTGCGCCCTCTCGGCGATCTCACGTACCACGTCGGCGTTGGCAAGCGTGGTGACGTCTCCGAGCTTTCGCTGTTCTGAGATATCACGTAGAAGTCGCCTCATGATCTTTCCTGACCTCGTCTTCGGTAGTTCATCGGTGAAGACGATTGACGCAGGGCGAGCAATCTTTCCGATCTTTGTTGCTACGTGTTCGCGAAGTTCCTGGAGGAGGACCTCGTTACCTTCGACGTTGCCCTTGAGGGTTACGAAGGCTGCGATAGCTTGGCCGGTGATCGCATCGTTACGTCCAACAACAGCGGCTTCAGCTACCGAGTGGTGATCTACGAGAGCAGACTCGACCTCGAGCGTTGAGATTCGGTGACCTGAGATGTTCATGACGTCGTCAACTCGTCCGAGTAGCCAGAAGTAACCATCGGTGTCACGCTTTGCGCCGTCACCAGCGAAGTAGATCCACTTGTTCTCTTCCGGCTTCGAGAAGCGGCCCCAATAGGTCTCTTTGAAACGCTCTGGATCTTTGTAGATAGTGCGGAGCATTCCAGGCCAAGGATGGTTGAGAACTAGATAACCGCCGCCGCCAAGAGGAACACTATGGCCTTCGTCGTCGACGATGTCTGCGCCGATGCCTGGTAGTGGTACCGTGGCAGATCCTGGCTTGGTTGTGGTGACTCCTGGTAGTGGCGAGATCATGATGTGACCGGTTTCGGTCTGCCACCAAGTATCGACGATTGGGCAGGTTCCCTTGCCGATGGTCTCGTTGTACCAGATCCATGCCTCAGGGTTGATTGGCTCTCCTACGGTTCCAATCACCTTAAGGCTCGATAGATCGTGACGCTCTGGGAACTCGGTTCCCCACTTCATGAAGGTACGAATAGCAGTTGGGGCTGTGTAGAACTGAGTGACCTTGTACTTAGAGATGATCTCCCAGAAGCGATCCTTGTCTGGAAAGTTGGGGACTCCTTCGTAGATGACAGATGTGCAACCGTTAGCCAGCGGCCCGTAGACGATATAGCTGTGGCCAGTCACCCAACCGATGTCAGCTGTGCACCAATAGATGTCATCGTCTTTGATGTCGAAGACGTTTTGGTGAGTAAATGACGTTCCGACTAGATAGCCACCAGTTGAGTGTTGGATACCTTTCGGGCGTCCCGTTGTCCCAGAGGTATAGAGGATGAAGAGAGGATCTTCAGAGTCCGTCTCGGTAGCTTCCTTCTCGTCTGGCATCGATTCAATGAGGTCGTGGTAGTAGATGTCTCGTCCCTCTGCCATTGCTACCTCTGCGTTGGTGCGGGCGACTACGACTACCTTCTCGATGCTTGGGCACTCTTCGACGGCGCTGTCGGCATACTCTTTAAGAGCGATGCGATTGCCATTTCTCCATGCCTCATCGCAGGTGATGAGAACCTTAGCTTCAGCGTCGTTGATGCGATCACGAAGAGAGTCCGATGAGAAACCACCGAAAACGACGGAGTGAGTCGCGCCAAGGCGTGCAGATGCGAGGAGTGCGATTGGAAGTTCGGGGATCATTCCCATGTAGATCGCGATACGGTCGCCCTTTTGAACTCCGAGGGACTCTAGCCCGTTCGCAAACTTGTTTACTTCATGGTATAGCTCTCGGTAGGTGATTGTACGAGAGTCACCTGGTTCGCCTTCGAAGTGGAAGGCTACCTTGTCACCCTTGGTCTCAAGGTGACGATCAAGACAGCTCTCAGTTACATTCAGTTTTGCATCTACGTACCACTTTGCGAATGGCGCATTGCTCCAATCGAGAACTTGACTCCATGGAGTTCGCCATGCAATTCGATCGGCCTGCTTCTCCCAGAACGATACGTAGTCCTCTCCCTCTTCGTAGATCGAAGGAGAAGAGATGTTTGCTTGCTCACTGAACGAGGGAGAGGGCGCAAAGGTCCTCTGCTCGTCCATGAGTGCCTCAATGGTTACCCCAGAATCCTCCGGCAACTCAGGCATTGATCCCCCTTATAAATCAATATGACAAACTTCACGATTTGTTGAAGCGTCACGATAATAGGCATTTAATTGACTTCATGTCCAAACGAGGCAAGAATTTTTTAGAAAAATGTCACTAAAGATTTCTGGTATTGACGAATCACGTTACGGGTGACTTTGTGATAGCGAGATTTCCCAATTAATAATTTGGTAACAAACTAAAATATGGTGCCTAGTTCGACACAGTTAGTTGGCTTGAAAGACTTTGAAGATGATCAAAGGCGGCATCGAGCGCCTCTAGCGGAGCTGAAAGATACGCCTTGAACTTTTCGAAGTCGATACCATTTTGCTGCAGCGTGGGCCCTAAACTCTCCATGCGAAAGGGGGTCCTATAAGCGTTTGAAAGGAGGTAGTCGTGGTAGACGTACTCTTTGGCCACTCCGTGAGCAAGTTGAATTAGTGCCACGAGCATTCCGGTGCGATCTTTACCAGCGGTGCAATGGATTAAAGTCGATCCATTCGAGAAGTCGATCGTCTGTTGCGCTAATTCGATAAGACTATCGGAGTATTCATCTAGTATTTCTAGGTACATTTCGGCCATATCTTCAGAATTAATAGAAGATATTTTCTTAGTTAATATCGCGTCCAGACCGTCGTCAAAGCCAGCGATTTTGCTAGATATTGGCACCTCTACGACTGTAACTTTGTCTCGTAATTCATTCGGGGTTGGTGCCGTAAGCTTCTCTTCGGGTTTCCTCAAATCGACGACCCTTTTGATGCCGAGTTCGCCAAAGAAGGCGATGTCTTTGCCATCTACCTTCGAGAGATTTTCGGAACGGTAGTATCTATTTCGAACCATTACCCCTTCTTCAAGGAGCGGCAGACCACCAGCATCTCTAAAATTGGTCAATCTGGTTGCCCCAAAGCGGCGTGGAGTTATATTGATCCGTGTATTGTCCACACTCGCTATCACATTGATCGCATCTGGTACTCGAGTTGGGACCTCAATCTTGTTGACGCCTATTACGAGGGGAAGTACCTCCGACGTCACGATGCTGCCATCGGATATGCGTTGATAAATGATCTGGCAATTCTCACTTTCGATAAGTGAAAATAGATCAAAATTCGATCCGCTTGATAAATATTGGTTACTTGGTGTCCATACCTTTACATTAGCGATAAGTGCGCCGTCCATTTAATCCCTTCGCGATGATGGTGTAAGGCTACTAAATATTTAATAGTAGGACATCCAATAATTTTCAAGTTATGGCGTGCAAATTGTAGTAGCCGCAGATTGCGAAATTGGGTTTGGAAGGACTGCTACTGCATTGGCTTGCACCGTTGGCGAAACTATTGAGTCGATGATCGGCGCTAACGCGGGAAGTACGAACGTTGCGGTTGCCCTTATGCAGACGGAGTTAAGGGTTGAGTTGATCTGATAGCTGCTGATGGCTAAGTCTCCAATGTTCGAAGTTAGCTGCTGTGATACGAGAGATTCCGCTCGAGCCTGGTCTATTGAGATTTCACCTCTGCCGTAGAGATTTCCCGGGCTTACCTGATTGGCTGCCGCAGAAGCGATAGCTTGGATTCGATCTTGGAGTGCGGTCTTGGCTGTGTAGATCGCGTTGAGGTCAATCACGATGCTTGCGAGTGTGAGTGTGACTAACAAGATAAAGGGAGCGATTATGAGAATCGTTCCCCGATCGTCGCAAATTGCTTTAGGGGTGTATCTACGTTCGATTAATTTCCGGCGAGAAGCCGTCATAGGATTTGTTAATAAGCAGATTTTATGGATCGTCATTGACAGCCGCCTAGGTTCAATCCAATGGGCACCGTCTCAGTCATGCTTGAAGTGATAAAGGGAAGCTGCTGTGATTTTACGTAGATGGCGTAGTACTCCGAAGGACACGTACCTCCGAGAGCTATCGCCTCTGTTGAGATAGATATGGAAGTTAGTGACCCTACTGTATCTGTTGCAATCTGTTGTAGCGACGCGCTATTCAAATACGTGTTTGACCTCTCGATTGCTCTGGCTTCGTTTCGTGCTACTTGTACTGCAGCGTCGTTGATTCGTGTCGAAGTCGCAGTTAGGGCGAAGATCGTAGCAGCTAGCAAAAGGCAGATAACGATTGATACTGTGGCAATCGCGACATCGACCACTCCTGCATCGTCACCTAGACGTTTTCTCCACTTTGTTTCTGGTTCATCTTTCAATTCCAAATGAGAGATGAGGACGTCACGACGATTGGAACGAATGAGAGTAACTTTACTTGGCACGTTATCGTAACCTTTGACTCTGGTTGGCCAATTATGTATGTTGGGCTGCATCTGGAATTTAGCGATCCTAGGTCGGCTGTGAGGGTGGCGTCGACCGAAGATTGACCTATAGCTCCGCTTCGAAATTGATAACCGCCGATTAGTCGGGCGACGTCATTTGCCGTAGCCGAACTCCTTATCTTCGTAGATGCCAATTCGAAGGTTGAGAGGAGAAGGGCGATCAGCGTCAAGGCGATCGTCATTGAAATGATCGAGGCAACTACACCGCTTCCCTCCTCCTTGCTCATTTGCGTCACTGACCTAGTCTCGCGACTTGTGCGTTGATCGTCGTCGTAGCTGTGCCCATGGTTGCTTTGAAAGCGACCCATAGTATGACGCCGAGAAATGCGAAGATCAAAACTGCAATAGCGGCCGAGACTACGCCTTCACCTGCGTCTGATGCAGCCACCTTTTCAACTCTGTTTTGAATAGCGCCCGCAACGACTCCAAATAGACCATACGCTGCCGAGATAACCCTAAATACCCACATGGAAGATTCTCTTTCTTCGATTTGCATCGATTAGTTCGAGGTAAAAATGAGGACGCGAGGGTCGATAAGTTCTTTAATTCATTGTTTTGGGAGGATTAACCCTTCAAGGAAGTAAGGATTGAGAAGAACGGGATGAATACGATCGCTATGCCCGGCAGCAGGGCGGCGATGGTGATGGGAATCCAGACTGATTGAGTTACCTTTTCCATTTTTGCGAGCGCATTGAGGTGGCGTACTCCTCGCTGGTTTGCAGCCTCTTCGCGTGTAACCCTGACAAGGTCTCCTCCGCTCGCTCCTCCCGCCAAAAGGTTCGTGATACGCCTTATTGAATCGGTTGGAAAGCGCAGGTAGCACTCTTCTAGAACTTCGCCTACCGGAAGTCCGCTCTGGAGACCTTGGGCAATAAAGATAAATACGGCGCGAGTCTCTGTGCTAGAGGTCTTCGCTAGGCGATAAAAGGAGCTGTTGAGGGAGAGGCCACTACCAAGGTACAGCGCGAGTTTTTCGATCTCTAGTGGCAGATTCGACTCTATTTCGACTCTTTGACGAAGTTCATTGCGAATCTTTGATGCGGCATCAGCTACGGCTAAAAGAGGAACGAGGACTGATTCGATCATGAGTGCAAAGAGAAATAGTCGTCGATTCAAGTCAAATATGGCAATATCTGCGAGAAGCGAGGCAACGACTGCCACAATTAGCCTTTGCCTGATTCGCGCTCGATCAGCTAGTATCTCCTCCTGTAGCCACGGCCTCTGCGGTTTCGCGGCGGCGTTGTATCCTTTGTCTCGCGATGCATCTACGTGGCGCTCTATACGCTTGCCTTTATTTGCCCTTCGATTCAAAACCTTTTTTGCCTCAACGGCGACGACGAGACTACTTACTATTAGGGCAATGTACTCGGCCAGTTCAACGGTCATCGCTCTACCCTTTTTCGAAGCGCACTCCCAATGAAGTCGATATCGCCTTTGTAGAGAGTGGAGCTACTTGTCATCTTGGAGACGATAACCCAGCAAACGAAGACCACGATCGCGCTCAGTGATAGCGTAACTATAGAGGCGAGGCCTCGGTAGGATCCGAAGCCACCAATTGAAGCTCCTGCGAGAAACATGGCAATTGGAACGATGACAACGAAGTTGCGAGCGAACTTGACACCTTTGAGGCGCGCCTCAAATTCGCTATGTTGACGCCACTCTCGTTCTAGGTCTTCCTTGAGGTCGAGAATGATGCCAGCGATATCTCCACCAGGAACTTCTAAAACGACTTTGAGAGCCTCCACCACTCGAAATGTGGTTGTGAATGGTATATCGCGATAGAGGTTGTCGAGTGCCAATTCGATCGAGTTGGTAATGGCGAAAGTACGCTCCGATTGGTCGAATGCGTTACGTAGTGTCGCCTTCGCGCTCTTTGCCGCTGAAAAGAGGCCATGGTGGATTGGGGCACCCATGGCAGTGATCCGAAGGTGAAGCTCTGAAAGGATATTTGGCCACTCCGAAGCGGCCTCCTTGCGCAATTTTTCGAGCTTTGCACGGTCGATAGCCGCCGCAATCTTTGAGAAGATAATCGGTGCTGTGATCAAGGGAAGCGGTGAGGCGATCATGATTGAAAAGGAAGTAGTTGTTGTTAGAGCGAGCGCAATGGCAGTAGTTAGCTCGCGGGTTGTGAGGCCTTTGGGGATCTGCTTGAGCAATCTTGACTTCCAAGGCGAAACGCGCTCCCCAGGAAACGTAGCTGTAGTTGGCTTCTTAGCGATTTGTGGAAGAAGCGCAATGCCAACCGCGACTAGGGCGGAGCAGAGCCCAATTATTAATGAGACCACTTTATATACCCCCTACGACCTGTGAGTAGGAGTCGCCAGCCTCAAAGTTCAAGCGGGTTCCACGCGCCTTCGCTCGCTCTCGGATCCTAAAGGGCGATATTGAGGTTGGTTGTAGGCGCCCACCCTCCATCTGAAAGAGAGTTGTGGTTGTAAATGTCCCCTCAGACCCAGCTGCCATATCTTCGATTGCGATGATTTCTCGTACCTTTGGCGTGCCGTCCGCCCTTGATGCAAAGACGACAATATCGATGGCTTCGCTGACCAAAGCCGATGCAGTGGCGTTCGTTAGTGGTGCACCAGAGAGTAGCAGGAGAAGGCGCAGCCGAGATAGTGTCGCTCGAGCATTCGAGGAGTGGATCGTAGTGTACCCTGGCACCCCTGAGGTGAGCGTCATAATTAATGGAAGTACCTCACTGTCTCTCACCTCGCCGACGATTGCGAGATCTGGAGACATCCGCAAAAAGGCGCTGGCGATTCTACGAAGATCGACTCCGTTCGCACCACCACGTTCAGGTCGTGATTGAAGGTGGGTAACGTTTGGAAGATCCACGACGGTTTCAAGAACCTCTTCGGCAATTACAACCCGTGTCTTTGCGGGAAGCTCATTTGCTAACGACGATAGTAGGGTAGTCTTGCCAGAGCCTGGTGGGCCGGAGAAGACTATCGAAAGGCCGCAACGCTGTGCTTCAATGAGAAATGAAGCTGCCTCTCGACTCAACATTGAGCGCTCTACCAACTCATCTATTGATCTAACTTTGACGCCGTTGTATTTTCTTATATTGAGCGAAAAGGTCGACTCTTTATTTAGATCTGGATGGACTAGGTGAAGGCGTGCATCGTTACGCAGTTGAACATCCTGGATTCCGTCGTACGCTTCGAGCTTTCTTTGGTTGACCCCTAGTTCGGCTAGGAGTTTTGCAAGGGTGCGTCGGAGGTGGTCGGTATCGTGGAACGAGTCGCTGTGGTAGGAGGTGCCGCTTGAGTGGCGCTTTACGAAGATTGAGTCGGCTGCATTTACAATGACCTCCCAAACGTCCTCATCAGCAAAAAGGCTGTCGAGAGGTCCGTACCCCACGATGTTCGAGATCACACGTTGTGTTATGTACTCGTAGGTATCGGGGCTAAGGGGATATGAAGCATTTAGAGTTTGCCACCTGTCAATTTCATTGGTAATGACTCGATTTAGCAGATTTCTATTTTGCTCTAGCGTCAGATCATCAGGGCTTGATTGAGCCGCCGACTGTACCATGCGCTCGATCTCTTGAATAGGAGTCTGACCTGCGATTGCCACGATGCCTCCGGAAATGTTACTACGGCGAGGCTCGAGGCGAGGTTTAGTATCGTTTAGAACGATATCACATGGAAATAGATGACACACATCAAATCGTGACTTTTTTCTCAGAGAATAAATTCATATAGTTGTGTGTTACATGCAACTAAAGTGAATGATAGGTAATTAACAAGGTTTGGTGTTTTCTTTGGTTAAAACTGATTCCATGACTGAGGCTGATTTAGAGCTACGAAAGAATCGTCGCTATCAGGCCTTGGTTCTTTCGAATACCACACTTGGCGTCTTTATGGCCTTTCTGAACTACTCGATAGTGATTATCGCCTTGCCGGCGATATTTAGAGGCATAGCACTGAATCCGCTCGCTCCGTCGAACGTGTCGTACCTGCTCTGGATGCTTCTTGGTTTTTCGGTCGCCTCGGCGGTGTTGGTGGTTTCGCTTGGCCGCTTGGGAGACATCGTTGGACGCGCAAAGTTATTTACCTTGGGCTTTGCGATATTTACGGTTGGTTCGGTTGCACTCTCCTTAACGCCAGGGAAGGGTTCGGGTGCAGCGCTCTATTTGGTTGTCATGAGGATCGTCCAAGGTATCGGCGGTGCGTTCCTATTCGCAAACGCTAATGCAATTATTGCAGACACCTTTCCTCCTGAGCGACGAGGCACTGCGCTTGGTATCAACCAAGTTGCTGGCCTGTCGGGTGCGTTCATCGGTTTGATAGCAGGTGGAGTTCTCGCCGATATCAATTGGAGAGCAGTCTTTATAGTTTCCGTTCCATTTGGTATCTTTGGTACAGTCTGGGCTTTTTACAAGCTCAAGGATGTGGCTCCTCGTCGTAGGGTCAAGATCGACTACATTGGTTCTGTCCTATTCGCAGCTTCGTTGATCCTGATCCTTATCGCGATAAGTTATGGCATTCAGCCAACGAAGGGGCATACCATGAGTTGGGGTACCCCGACAATCCTGGGTGAATTGATAGGCGGCGTAGCCCTCTTGGTCGTCTTCTTTATCGTCGAGAATAAGGTTGAAGAGCCGATGTTGAAGGTGAACCTCTTTCGGACGCGAGCCTTTGCTGCGGGCAATCTTGCAAACCTTTTGGCGGCGATCGGTCGTGGTGGTCTTCAGTTCATGTTGATCCTATGGCTGCAAGGGATCTGGCTACCTCTGCATGGTTATTCGTTCGCTCAAACTCCTCTTTGGGCTGGTATCTACTTGCTCCCCCTAACGATTGGATTTTTGATCTCAGGGCCGGTTTCGGGTTACCTGTCGGATCGCTTCGGCGCAAGGGCATTCGCAACGGTTGGAATGGTCGTCGCAGGTGCTTCGTTTTTCGCATTAATTCTCCTACCAGTTAACTTTTCCTACTTCGTGTTTGCGCCAATTCTCCTCGTGAACGGCATTGGATTTGGACTCTTTGCAGCACCGAACTCCTCAGCTGTCATGAATAGTGTTTCAGCGAATGCGAGAGGAACTGCATCTGGCATGTTGGCGACTTTGACCAATACAGGCCAGGTTCTGTCGATAGGTATATTCTTCTCACTGATGATCGCGGGATTGTCCTCATCGCTTCCGAGCGAACTATACAACGGACTAACATCATCGGGAGTTTCGGCCTCATCGGCCAATTACATCGCCCATCTTCCAGCTGTCGCCTCATTATTCGGGGCATTTCTCGGATTCAACCCAATAAAGACACTCCTAGGACCGTCCCTTTCAACGCTTCCATCGTCGGTGGTTCACAAGATCACCTCAAATTCCTACTTCCCTCACTTGATATCATCAGCTTTCAAGTCGGGATTAAGTATCGCCTTTACAGTTGCTCTGATCCTGTGTTTAGTGGCGGCTGCGGCATCATTTTTCAGGGGCAAGAAGTTCGTTCACGAAGATGCTAACTAAAGGGGCGGCCTCGGCAAGGTAGTGCTGTGCGGAAAGTAATTTTGTAACTTAGTGTGAGGGTCGAATGAGGAATCTCCTTACAGTGAATGCACATTTGACCGTCATTGCGATCCGGTTGCGATCCGTATCGTGTGTTATGTCGACTTGTCGCTCGGATGCAGGTATCTGCTTTGAAGCATCCGAAAGTGCGTACTTTCCTTCGTCTATAGAGGGCTATTGATACTTTTTTTCCGTTTGCGTTTCGCTAGGGATTTTCCCCCTCCGAAATCGGGCGAAAATGGGTGAATATATTCGAGTTAAGATGAAGCTTGCCCTTATAGCTGTCTGAATGCGAAGTAGGCTAACCCTGATAATGGGTTACAACTTTCAACTAGAGTGATAGCTCGAATACGAAAATGTTTTCAGTGTTTTAGAGAGTGGTAACTCGCGATGGTACAAATGAGAAGTGATGACCCGCGGGTCGACGTTGTTAGATTTGGTCAGATACCTAAGGTTAGTACATTCGGAGAGTTCGCTATTCGAGTTTTGGCACCAAATCCCTCACCTATGACTCTCGATGGAACGAACACTTATATTCTTCGCTCGACCCGCGGTGCATTTATCGTAGACCCTGGCCCCTCGATCGACGAACACTTAAAGAGGGTTGAAGAGGTTCTTCGCAGCGATGGAATCGAAGTTGAGGGTGTCCTACTTACCCACGGCCACTTCGACCACTCCGAAGCTGCTAAGAGTTGGTCCCACCACTTTGATGCACCGTTGTACGGAGCTAGCGGAGGAAACGGCGTACGAGTAATATCTGAGGGTTCTCATCTTGAATCGGGTGACCTTAAGATCAGTGTCATAGAGACGCCGGGCCACACGGGAGACCACCTTGCATTTCTAACAAATGATGGGGCGCTTTTGACCGGAGATCACGTCTTGGGGCGAGGAACTTCGGTGGTTGCTCACCCAGATGGCAACTTGTCTTCCTATATTCGATCGATACTTCGACTCTTTGACGTTGAAAAGAGGGTTGCGCTACCAGGCCACGGTCCAGAGATAGTAGGAGAGCGAATCGACGACGTTCTTTCCTTCTATCTCGGCCACCGCAAAGCGCGCATGACCCAGTTGATCAGCTTTCTAGCTGATGACAGTGCGGACGTACACGAGATCGTTGAGAAGATTTACGGTGATTCGATCTCGAATACATTAAAGTTTGCTGCAAAGCTTTCGACTCTCGCTGCACTTGCTACCCTTCGTGAGCGAGGGTACCTTGTTGAAGAAGCTGACCGATATTCGCTCGTTGGCGAAGCCGGTAGCTTATCGTTCGAGTCGGCCTTCTCCATCGACAATCTATGATGCAGGGTTGCCTTATCGGTATTTACCTCCGTCGATGACACACTATTTGGGACCTACCTTCCTTTGCGGCCTAACTAAGGCAAAGTCGTCGTTAGTGATAGCGCGTTCACTCGAAAAGCTACGGGCGTTGGCGCAGAATTGAATCACGGGTTGAAGTTTCTTCAGAAAGCTCGCCGTAAACGGGCGAACCTCTTCATGGATCTTTGCCACCTCTTTGCTATAAGGTACATCAATGTAAATTGGGCTGCGAGATCCATTCGGTACGTCTTCGCGCAGTGATCTAGCTGAATCCATAGCCTCTGTTTTCTCCGTTTGACGTTGCGGGCCGTATTCCTGAAGCAATGCGGGGAGTTTTCTAATCTGTCGAATCGAAGAAGGGGTGCTTTGGTGGTTGTCATTGTTTATGATAGCTATCTGCGATGCGCTGAAACCCTCATCGATCAGTCGCCTTCCAAGGTTGACTCCACGATGTAGGCTTCGGTAGTCTTCATTGACGACGATGATGACGGCATCGATCTCGCGGAGCACCTCTTCGGTTGGTGCCGTTGGAGTGATAGTTGCCGATTCTCGAATCGATCCGGAGGCAAAATCGGGATCTAGGTCAAAGATGGTGATGTCACTCGTTCTCTTTAATCTCTCGATGGCCTCTCCTAAGTCACTTCGTCGAAGTGCCTCAAGTTGGTTTTGGTGTGATATCGAGAGCATTAGAAGGTATCCCCGTTCGAGAATTGGAATTTTGAATCGCTCAAAGTAATCGTCTCCGACGTTCATAACTCGACTTCCAGCGATCGCTTCAGTTACGCCAGGTTGCACTATGTCAATGTCATGGTACATTCTTTGACTTCCCTCGACGACTAAGTCGATCAGGTTGACGCGGTGTTCTCCGGCAAAGGATTGAGCAACTGCCATCGCGATTGTGGATGCACCAGATCCACCGACGCCTAGTACGCCAATTGCCAGGCCGAGGGGTTCTTCCCCTTTGAATTTGAGCTCCTTTCCTAAATTTCCGCTTCCAAGGCGGTACTTCATTATTGTTTTTGGTGGATTACCTACTTCCTCTGTGTCACCCTCGGTTCCTCCCTCGATCTCTGAGTTGAGAGAGCGCACTTTGAATGTTGATAGGAGTGACGATAGAGACGACTTCTCGCCCTTGGGCGCCCTATTAATGGCCGCACGTGGATCTGGAGAGGTCGTGGTCGTAGTCTTTTTTTGGTAGTCATCGGAGAGTTTGCCCACGTTAGCCTTTGGTTGCTTTGGCTCTCGTCTCGTTCTTTTGCGGTGGCCTGCCTCAGGAGCGTTCAGCTCAGGTGACTTTTCGCCCGTATTGGTTACCATCTGCTCCTGCTCGATCGGCCACGGCGTTGGTTCTGCGAAGGCTGCTTCGGATTTGGATGTGGTAGGCCAATGTTGTCCGCCCCATCGGTCATAGGTGGCGTCGGAGTCGTCAAAGAGTTTTCCTCCGAAAGTACTCTCGACTGCTCCCTCTCCGAGCCTGCCTTTGGGGATCAACGGAACCTTTGCCGTATTGTTTCTCAACCCCATGTCGGCGGAGCTGATGTTGCTACCGTTGGAACTAGATGGAGTAGCGCTTCGATTTTGCCATTGGCTCGGTCCTTCGTTGGAGTTCGATTCATTCAACTCTTCTATTGAAGCCTGCGATGATTCCGAATCCCTTCTGAGACCTTTACCCTCTGGCATGTTCGGAATGAAGTGGTCGCGATGATGACTGAAGGGGTCGACTGCACCGTCATCGATCGCTCTCGGATCTTTCCACTCACTTTCCCATTCCGCTTTTGAATTGCCACTTTCGAAATCGTCTAACCTCCAAAGGGCACCCGCTAAAACGTCCGCAGGGGATGCGTCTGGCAAGTCGGCTAGGTACTCTGCGAACTTAGCTTCGGTCCATTCATTGAAGGACCCATCGCTGCCACTCGCATCTGGCTGGGGCTGGGCTCCTAGTTGGGATTGGTTGGCGTTATCGCCCTTCGTTGGCGCCCCTTTTTCCAATGTCTGCCACCTCTCGGCAATATCTAGGAAGATGATCTCGGACCGTTTCGCCGAAGGATTACTCTCCGATTCGGTTGGATCAAATACCCAGTTGACTCCTGCGTCGTGGTCAAAAGTTGGGTGATTTATTTCAATTCGGCCGGCATCTTGCTGGTAGAGATCGTCGCCTTTGGCCTTCGAATTGCCCCTTAGCGGTTTGCCTCGGGCGTCACTTTTGTCTTTCGTTTCTCGAACATTAATTTCTCCCCTGATCTCAAAAGGATCTACTGTTGTATGAGCTGGCTGGTTTAACGGTTGGTATTCCTCTCTCCGAGGTTTAGGTGTTCCTTGGATCTGCGGATGCTTGCGTGATGCGAGCTTTAGATCTTCGAGAATCAGTACCGAGGTCATCTCATCCATGGTTACTTTGGTATGTGTCCCTGTTCTTTCAATACGCAAGATCTCTACCTCCCCAACTACGTAGAGGCGGATAGTGGCAATCGACGTTAGCCACTTAGCTGTAACTTCGTTGTAGAAGTAGGAAGAAACTAGGGCGACCTTACCTTCGTCGGCGATTGCTGCTTTGAATTCGCCTTCGTCAAAGAAGACCTTGAGGGTCACGCGGTATGGATAGCCACTTACGATTCGGTTTACGTCTCGGACCCATTTTGAGTTGCCATTTGCTAGAACGAGTATGTCAGCCATCACTTCGTTATCCCAACGATGGAATGTAGATGCCGCTGTCGTTTGGAGTGGTGGCACGATTGGATAGGACGACGTAGAGGCTGTTGGATGTTAAGCCATTTACTACCATCATCGTTGTCAACGAGGACGAGATGGCAACGGTAACTGTGATATTAGGGTCGGCTGGCGTAGAAATTGACGCATTTGGAATATTGACCGCTACGACCTTGACCCCCCGAGCCAGGGCGACCGTAACTTGATTAGCGCCATTACCTTCATTCGCGAGGATGTCAATCCTATCGCCTGCTGCAATGAGGCCTCCCGCTGCGTGACTTAGAGGTAGAGCAAAGGAGAGTATGCGATCTGCAGTTCCTGCCCCTGATTGAATGAGTTCGCTCAATGCGATGATCGATCCAGCGGTAATGGTGGTACTGCTTTCGGTTCCCACAACTTTGGATAGGGCCTCCGCGGGTGTGGAAAAGGCTAGGGGTGATACCGAGGTGACCTTTTCGATCTGTACTTGTGATGGTCTGATGAGCCTCCCTGGAGTAATGGTGGCGGTCGCGATTGCTAGGTATCCGGTTACTCCTGATGTGCGAGAGTTAGTGGATATCGAGTAAACCGAGGCTACAAGGGCAATGAGTGCGAATGCGAGAGAGGTGATCGTTCCATTGCGTTGCTTTGGTTTAGCAGTGCGGATTTCGCGCAGTGGTCGGAATTTCGTGGAAGTCTTCATTGCTGTTGCCATTTCTGCGATGTTCGTGGCGCTTATTGTGAGGCATGAGCAATTTCGATGTCTTTCATGGTATATCACTGAAGTAGGAAAGGTATTCAAATTATGAAATTATTTGATATTTACCAAATAGCTCAAGTACATCTTGGGGTAATCTGAATTAAAGATATTGACAAATCTTGTCCACCACTGTTGGAACTGGTAGAAGTGCCGTAAATAGGGGATCACTATGGGCGAAAAAGATGCAAACAGAGCAGAGATCAATTGGATGTCTTCGAAGGAGGCCGCATCCTACCTTGGGGTATCTCTGCAAACTCTATACAAGTTCATAGACGATGGAGCGTTAGCGGCTTACCATATGGGCAGGGTAATTCGCTTGAGGTACGAAGATGTCCTTGAGTTTCTCGAAGGTCAGCGCATAGCAAAGGGAGAATTGAACCAGCTTCTCCGCCGTCGTGAGCCGATTGAAGTCGCCAAAAAAGCTAGTGAGTCCCCCTCAATTCCGAGGGAGCGTAGTATGACCGCTGCTCATCTTCGAGCTAAATTCCTACTTCAAGAGGAACGAGAGCGAGTTCTAAAGTCGCTTGAGGCCATTGATAAGGTACTTTCTGATGATGACTTCGACGACGACTATTTGGCAGAGGTCTCCGATGAGTCGATTCATAGTGAAGGGGTCGTAGACGATTCGACTTCGGATGGAGAGATCGTAAGTGAGGCAACACCAGAGCGCGAAGACCCGCCTGACCTTTAGAACTTCGTACAATCACCAGAAGTTCTCTAATTGAGCAATGGAAAGATGATCTTTCCTGAGGATGGAGAAGACCATCTAGCCCATTCTCGATCGCAGCTACAGATATTCAACTATGTTTCAATCTGATCGATATCGCGAATGCGTAGGGCGACTCTATCGAATCGCCCCTTTGACTTTAATGTAACGATCTCATCTCCCACGCCGTAGAGTATCCCTTCGTGGCGCTTACCCCATGAGTAGGCAACTACTTCTTGATCTAAGAATTGGTTTGATATGAAGATCCACATTGGATTTGGCTCAACCTCGAAGTCGATAGGCAATATAAAGTCCCCCCGATATCGGATCGTACTAATTTTGCGCCGCGGTACGAAGTGGACTCTACTCCTTTGACCTCCTCGAATTGAGAGTCCATCACTGAAGTGGTCTATCACTTCGCCTGAAAGTGGTGACTCCGCCCCAACGATGGTAATTTCAATTTGCTGACGCGATGTTCGGGCGAAGTGGATGACCTTGTCTATCGACGATGTCTCAATTGATGCAATCAATTGGAATTTTTCATCGCCTCTGCTATCACGTCTTAGTTGTGCTAGCTCATCTACGTTGTGCCTGTCAAGAAAGTAGCCTGGTGCATCAAAGAATTTCTCGTCCATAGCTTGATACCTCGTCATCTTTCGATGGAATGGTGATTGTGTGAGGCGCGAAATTGGCGATCGATCGGATTTGAATTGTAACTCAAATTTGCGATCGAAGCTAGAAAAGCGACCTCAATGCTTTCATTCGATGGATTTTCCAGGGCGAAAAGCCTTCTTTGTCGAAAGGGCTCCGTGGCTCTATGTGTTGCAGGCTTAGGTGTAGGCTTTAGTACGTTACATTTGTGGCTAAATACTTCGTCGAATGGAGAATTGAGATTGAGGCTGACTTGGTGACCGAGGGTACGGCAGTCAATGACCCCGTAGTAATATTCGTTCCATCGAATTCGCTTATGACCTCGTTACTTGGGCAGGGGGACAAAAATATCCTGCAGGTTGAGGCGGCCTTTCCAAATACCAAGGTACATGCTCGCGGAAACCAATTAACGATCGATGGACCGGATTCACCTGTCCTTTCGAAGCTGATACATGAATGGGTCGTTGTTCTCGAATCTGGTGAACTTCTAGACGAGCATGTCGTAACGAGATCGATCGATATGGTGCGTGCCGACATCCGACCATCTGAAGTTTTAACAAGCCGAGTTGCGCGTTCGACTAAGGGAAAGTACGTCAAACCCAAGACTGCAGGGCAAAAGAAGTACACTGATGCGATCGCCGAAAATATCATCACCTTCGGAATCGGACCTGCTGGTACGGGAAAGAGCTACTTAGCTGTAGCCCTTGCGGTTCAGGCACTTCAAGATAAGTCAGTGAATCGGATCATACTGACGAGACCGGCAGTTGAGGCCGGCGAACGCCTTGGCTTCTTGCCGGGTGACTTGATGGCCAAGGTTGACCCTTACCTGCGCCCCCTTTACGACGCCCTAAACGATATGTTGGATCCAGAGACGGTAGCACGCTTTATTGAAAAGGGCATTATCGAGATTGCGCCACTGGCATTCATGCGTGGTCGAACTTTGAACTCGAGCTTCATTATCCTCGACGAAGCACAAAATACCACTCCAGAACAGATGAAAATGTTTCTGACTAGGATCGGATTTGGTTCGAAGGTTGTGGTAACTGGTGATGTTACCCAAGTAGATCTTGCTGGTGGTAAAAGTGGACTTGCGGATATTGCAAAGATTCTCGATGGGATCGAAGGGATTAGCTTTGTCTATCTTGGCAAGGGCGACGTAGTCCGCCACCGAATCGTCTCAGATATTGTCGCAGCGTATGAGTCTCGCGAGGCTCACCGTTAGAAAATATGAATTAGCGTTAGCTAACGTTTTGTAGGTGGTTTGCGACGTCAGATCGGCTCGATGTCACTTTCGTGATGCGTCCGAGCAGCCTTTCGGGGCTCATGTAAATGTTTGCAAGATAGCTCTTAGTTTACCTGCCATGACATTCGATAAGTGGCCGGTACTGGGTTATTAGATTTGATCTCGTTGAATAAGCACAGAGAAGTTGGATTTGACACATAAAAATTACCTTGATAATCGATCAGGCATTGACATTGAAACACATCGTTGGGACGAATTGGCTCTTTCGACTCTGAAAAGACTTGGAGTCGAAGGCGAGAGCGAGCTCTATATCTCTTACGTCGGTGTCGATGAGATGGCTAACCTCAACAAGGAACTCATGGGCAAGGAGGGGCCAACGGATGTCCTCTCTTTTGACGTTAGCTTTGAAGTTGAGATCTCGCCGGAGATACCCAGAATACTTGGCGAGGTCTATATCTGCCCGCAGGTAGCCGCTAGTAAGGCCGCGGAGCAGGTCGATTCTCTCCATCGAGGCACAACCAATGATGAGCTTGCTCTCCTTCTTGTCCATGGAATATTGCATATCTCTGGGATGGACCATACGGTCGATGAAGAGGCGGAAGAGATGGAAGAACTCGAGAGGGTAATATTACGGGCGGCCTACTACGGACTTGGGGATTAAAACTTGGAAGCAGCGCGTTTTTCGAGAAGGCGAAAATAGCTCCCTGACTCGAAAGATTGCTTTTTCTCGCCCGTGCATCTTTTCACTCATCGAACTGTCAAATTGCAGTTGCGACCATTGAAAGAGTCCCTATGGTCAGCGTTAGGGTTAAATCGTCGGCCCCAGGTGGGCCATTTTTGTTTGAGCTTTAATCGATATCGGTGAGTGAGCCCGGGTCAACTCTGCGTACGACGGGTCAATGGATTGGTACATTTAGGTTGGTTACGTCGTTGATTTGGCTTTAGATCTTCCCGTCGGATTCCTATCGAGGCGATTCTTAGAGTTAATACCAAGAGTTAGTCGTTAGCCATTAGAATAAAGTTCAGATTTTTAGGAGCCATGGGCGTTTCAGGTTGCCCAAAACATTAGTGATGAATTTGATTGCAGTTATATGGCGGAGCAGCGATACATATGCTTCGATAGCGATCGTTGTTCTCATCGCGTTTTCCAGTTTTATCGCTCTGGCCGAGACTTCATTGACGAGAGTTTCGAAGGTTAAAGCTGCCGCGTTAGTGGAACAGCAGCGTAGGGGCGCAGGCGTTCTGGCGCGTTTAATAGAAAAGCC
The DNA here is from genome assembly GCA_021826315.1 of Actinomycetes bacterium. GTDB lineage: Bacteria > Actinomycetota > Acidimicrobiia > Acidimicrobiales > Acidimicrobiaceae > Acidithrix. Next base: position 44,226 of record JAKAZZ010000006.1, on the reverse strand, counting down.
ATCTGACTTTTTGAATGCGATCTTGCTGACAGGACTTGTGAGCCAATTGATCGCGGCGACTCTTGTTGGCATAGTCGCCGACCGAATCTTTGGTACGCTCGGAGTTATCGTAGCGGTCATCTTCGAGGTCATATTCATCTTTATAGTTGCAGAAGCACTCCCCAAAAACTATGCGGTACATCACCCCGAGACGAGCGCACTCTTCTCCGCACCCTTGATCACCGCGATCGTCAAGTTTCCCCTCATCCGATTAGCAATTTTGATCGTTGCTGCGGTGACAAACGTGGCCCTAAAGGGGCGTCCTTACCAGTCGATGAATATCGTTTCGCAAGAAGAGCTACTAGCAATGGCAGATGCCGCGGCAGAAGATGAGGTTATTGAAGATGAAGAAAGAGAGATCATCGCATCGGTAATCGAATTTGGCGACACGGTTGCTAGAGAGATTATGGTTCCGCGCGTCGACATAGTTGCAGCTGACATTGATTTGACGATAGAAGACGCCCTCAATACCGCCCTTGATTCGGGAGTATCTCGAATCCCGCTCTTTGAAGATAACCTCGATTCGATAACCGGAATCGCTCTCTTGAAAGATATGGTTCGCCACATTAGGGATGGTAAAGGCTTAGACAAGGTAGCGACGATCGTCAGAAAGGCGGTCTTCGTTCCTGAGACCAAGATAGTCTCACAACTCTTGCGTGAAATGCAGGCGGGCAAGTACCACTTAGTAATTGTTGTCGATGAATACGGCGGCACAGCAGGCCTTGTAGCCATGGAAGATCTCATTGAAGAGCTCGTCGGAGAGATTGAAGATGAATATGATCTAGCCGAGGCTGAGGTCGTGAAAAATGGTGACGGCTCCTTCTTTGTAAAGGCTTCCAAGAGTATCGATGAGATCAATGACGAATGCGAACTCAGCCTTCCTACGGGAGATTGGGAGTCGGTGGGCGGTTTACTACTACAGCAGCTTGGCCATTTACCGACTGAAGGCGAGTTTTCATATGCCGACGGTGTAAAAATTGTGGCTGAGAAGGTCGCAAAAAATAGAATTCTTCTGGTTTCGATTACGCGTGTCGACGAAGATACTCCTCAAGGTGAACTAGAGGAATAGCATTGGAAAATACATTCCGCTCCGGCTTCGTTGCCATCGTTGGTAGACCCAATGTTGGTAAATCAACCCTCATAAACGCTCTCGTAGGAGAGAAGGTATCGATCGTCTCTGATAAGCCAAATACCACCCGTAATCAAGTTCGTGGGGTTATGAATCGGGAGGGTGTTCAGATCGTTCTAGTAGATACCCCCGGTATTCATAAGCCTAAAAGCGCACTTGGAAATCGCCTTAATCAAAGTGCCAACGACGCGATAAGTGACGTCGATCTGGTAGTTGTGGTGGTCGATGGTTCAGTACCAATGGGACCAGGCGATCTTAGGGTGCTAACTCAGGTCATGCCGGGTGCAGTTGTCGCAGTCAACAAGGTAGATCGAACCTCAAAGAAGGATATTCTCGAACGACTGCAAGCACTCGTGCCTTTCGATGCCTCTAGCTACTTCCCTATCTCGGCCAAGAGCGGCGATGGGATAAAAGAGTTAGCAGACTACCTCTTTTCCAAGATGGAGGAGGGGCCGGCTTTCTACCCTGAGAGTATGAAGCGCGATATCACAGACACCGAGTGGGTGGCTGAGCTGGTCCGAGAGGCCCTTCTAAAGAGGGTGAGAGACGAGATTCCCCACTCTATTGCAACTATGATCACCGAGGTTGAAGGAAGATACTTAAGGTGTGACATATTTGTGGAGCGTGACAGTCAAAAGGCAATCGTCCTTGGCCGTGGCGGGGTCAACCTTAAAGAGGTTGGTATAGAAGTCAGAAAGCACCTCCCACCTAATACCTACCTCGATCTTGTTGTCAAAGTTGCTAAGGATTGGCAGTCGCGTTCCTCGTTCCTAGACGACTTAGGCCTATAGACGCTCTAAAGCGCTATCTTTCTATATTTGGATACCTCTTCGCCTTACAAGGGCCAAGCTCTGTCTCTAAGCGCCTTTGCGTATCTCTACTTTCGCAATTCGAAGAAGGCGCTTAGTCTGCCATTGGTACGCCCCCTAGAATCAGCAAAGTTTCCCTTATCGATGGTGGAAAGATATCTTGCTACAAAAGTCTTATTCGCCGATGGTCCTTTTAGTCGCTGTAATTAGTGGCTAAATTGTTCTAGGTACATTGAAAGTTAGAAGTGGAGATTGATGGAAGTCGACGCAATTAGGTCTCTCCTTGGCGGTTCCTTTCAAGGTGAAGGACGAGGAGGGTATCCGAACATCTCCAACTTTGAGTACTTTGAGACTATTGAACTTGTACTATCTCCAAAAGGTTTCCTTGCCTACCGATCCACAACTAAATCTAAGGTCGATGGTTCACCAATGCATACCGAGTGCGGATATTTGAGAGTTATATCTCGAGATATTGCAGAGCTCATCATTGCGCAGCCGACGGGATTAGCAGAGGTAGCAACAGGGACGATCTCCGTCGACGGGGAAGAGGTGACCTTGAGGGTCGAGGCTGTTCCCACTGCTTCGCCATCGGCCAAGGCTGTAGCTAGAACCGTAAGAGAGTTTCGGTTTGGGGTAGGTGCGTTGAACTATAGCTTCCATATGGAAACCGATAAAGCTGAGATGACTTGGCACCTTTCTGCCGAACTAAGGCGCATTGGTGGTGACAAGTGACCTTTGATCCACGAGATTCAAGGGGTGATCGAGATATTCTCTCTCTTCTAGACAGGCGGCGAATCCCTAAGCACGTTGGTTGCGTCATGGACGGTAACGGTAGGTGGGCTCAAAAGAGAGGGCTCCCTCGTACTGACGGCCATGCCGCGGGTGAAGAAGCACTCATGGATACCATCTACGGAGCACTTGACTGTGGAGTTGAGTGGTTGACGGTATATGCCTTCTCTACAGAAAATTGGCGAAGGCCTGCCGACGAGGTTAGGTTCCTGATGAACTTCAATCGAATGTTGCTCGAGCGTAGAAGCGATGAATTGAACGAGAAGGGCGTCCGAATAATCTTTGCCGGTCGTCGTGACTGGCGAGTGCCGCGGTCAGTTCTAAAGCGTATCGAGTTAACCGAGGCAAAGACGGCCCATAATCGGCGCCTGACCCTCACGATTGCATTCAACTACGGCGGTCGAGCAGAGATCGTGGATGCAGTCAAAGCATTGATTGCTTCGGGAGCCAAGGCTAGTGACGTATCAGAGAAGGCGATAGCCAAGTATCTTTATATTAACGATGCTCCCGATCCCGACCTCGTAATTCGAACGTCAGGTGAGTATCGGATTAGCAACTTTTTGCTCTGGGAGATCGCATATTCGGAGTTGGTCTTCACCGATGTACTTTGGCCTGACTTCAGAAGAGAGGATCTCTTCAAGGCCATTTACGAGTATCAAGGTAGAAACCGCCGCTATGGAAAGGTAGGAGATAGCAATTGAAGACGCTCGCCTCCTTGGGGTTGTTAGCAGCCCTACTAATTTTGATAGCTATGGCTGTAGCTGGATTTTCGCAAGCCTGGATAGTCATCGTCGTGATTGCAGTGTTTTCACTGCTCTTTAACGTTGGTCCTCGGAGATCGAAGCGTTCTTGACTCTATACAGTGATCAGGTCGTAGTGCTTCGCAGTTGGAAGCTAGGTGAAAGCGATCGAATCATCTCGATGTATGGCGCCGAAAATGGCAAGATACGTGCCGTAGCCAAGGGTGCACGCAAGACGAAGAGTAAGTTTGGGGGAAGGATTGAACCCATAAGCTACCTCAATGTACAGTGCTGGAAGGGCAATTCTGAACTGCACATATTGAGTCAGGCCGACTCAATAGAGCTCTTTCCGTCAACAAAGCGTGACTTTGAAAAGTTGCGCAAGGGGCTAGCCATAGTCGAGGTAATCGATGAACTTGTGGGTGATTCAGATGGTGATTTTGACATCTTTCGCCTCCTAGTTCGGGTTTTAGGACAGCTGGAACGCGACGATTCACCTTATCTTCTTGGTGCGTTTCTTTGGAGGTTGCTTCAGATACAAGGAGTTGCCCCGGACATATCTGTATGTATGGAGTGCGGAGGCGAACAGGGCCTCAACTACTTAGCTCCAGATGGCAGTGGTCTTCTATGTGAGAGCCATAGAGGCGGGCGCTTCTTCGACGACGAGGTGAGGGTTCTTATGGATATGGCGATCGGCGGTGAGGTAGCCAAGCTTCTGAACCTCGAGGATATGATCTTTCGAATCAAATTCGAAGAGATCGCCATCGAATTAGTGGAGAATCTCATCTCTCATCGAGTAAAAGCACTCCACATGGACTCGCAATATTAGATCCTCTCAGGCAACTATCTAAGTTATTTGATTGGCCTACCTTCACAAGTGACGCTTTTCAAAGATAGATAGGTACTGACACCGCTCATTGAAGTCGATCACTACGCTTCAACTATTAGGATTTTCCTATTATGGCAAACCAAGACCTTATGGAAAAGATCGTTAGTCTCGCAAAGCGTCGCGGCTTTATCTACCCATCCGCCGAGATTTACGGGGGATTTAGAAGTACCTACGACTACGGTCCGTTAGGGGTCGCCATGCTCAGAAACGTAAAGAATGCGTGGTGGCATGAGATGGTTGAACGCCGTCGCGATGTCGTTGGTCTTGACGCCTCCATTCTTTCCACTCCCAAGATTTGGGAGGCTTCTGGTCACCTTGAAAACTTTACCGACCCATTGGTCGACTGTAGAAAGTGCAAGGAGAGGTGGAGGGCCGATCATATCGACGGTGTCTGTCCGAATTGCGGTTCTACAGATCTTACTCCTGCCCGGGCCTTCAATATGATGTTCAAGACGCACGCGGGTCCAGTAGAGTCCGACGCCTCGGTGGCCTACCTTCGCCCTGAGACTGCCCAAGGTATGTTCATCAACTTTGCGAACGTCCTCACGACATCTCGTAAGAAGCCTCCTTTTGGTATCGCACAAGTAGGAAAAAGCTTCAGAAATGAGATCACACCGGGTAACTTCGTCTTTAGAACCCGCGAGTTCGAACAGATGGAGATGGAGTTTTTCGTACCGCCAGATCAAGCCACTCAATGGTTCGAATATTGGTATAACGAGCGCTTCGCATGGTATCGAAAGTATGGCATTCCAGAGTCGATGCTTCGTCTACGCCATCATGAGAAGGAGGAGTTGAGCCATTACAGCGCCGGCACCGTCGACATTGAATTTGACTTCCCATGGGGATTTGGCGAGCTCGAGGGAATAGCAAATCGTACCGACTTTGACCTGAAGGCGCACCAAAGCGGCTCGGGTGAGAAGTTGGAGTACTTCGATCAGACCACAAATAGCAGGTACGTCCCTTATGTGATTGAACCTGCGGCTGGTGCAACGAGGGCGATGATGGCTTTTCTTATCGCCTCCTACGACGAAGAGGAGTTAGAGGGCGAGACCCGAGTTGTTCTGAGGCTCCATCCAAATATTGCCCCTGTTCAGGTAGCGATCTTGCCATTGATGAGGAAGCCACAACTAAGCGAGTTGGCAGAGTCGATCTTTGACCGCCTCTCAGGTACATTTCTCTGTGACTACGACGATACGCAGTCAATCGGAAAGCGTTACCGCCGCCAAGACGAAGTCGGGACTCCGGTCTGTCTAACAGTCGACTTCGACTCCCTTGAAGACAATCAGGTTACCCTTCGTTCGAGGGACTCGATGGAACAGATACGTGTGCCGATCGACGGACTAGTCGAAGCAGTTGAGACGATCTTTGCTGCTTTTTCTCGTTAGGAGTTAATTGCGAGGGCTGCTCTTTCGAGCAGTTCTCGCAAACTTACTCCGTTGCCTCCCACTATGCATGGGATCTTGACGGACGATAGCTTCGCAGCAGTTTCATGGGCCTCTACCAAGTGATCCGAGATGGTGACCGAGAGAACCACCAGGTCGGCTCGCTCCTTTATCGCAAAGTCGATGAGATCTTGGGGAGGGACCCGTGCGCCTAGGTTAATAACCGTCCAGTGTTCGGCCTTCAGCGCAACCGATGCCATGGCTGCGGGTAGTTCGTGATCTTCGTTTGACGGAGTGGTGACTATTACGCGGCCGTGAGGTCTCCCTCGCCTTGCCACATCAATGTTATCTATAATCCTGTGGATGAGCCGGCTTGCACGGTGCTCTTGTGATATTGAGATCTCTCCCCGTAGCCAACCCTCTCCAATTTCGCGTAGAACTGGTGATATGAGATTGTCGAGAATTGCTACAACCTCGACAGAACCGGTCACGAGTCGATTTACCTGATCTGTTGCGGCTATCTCATTGAAGTTAATGAGATTCTCGTAGAGGCGACGTTGTATGTCCTCCCAGTTGCGGACCTTGGTAACTTCTGGTGGCGGAGATGGTTCGATTCTCTTTCGTGCAAAGTTCTCCAGCTCGCTGACGGCTATCTGGTAGCGAGTTCCAACCTTGGTAGCGGCAATATTGCCTTCACGCACCCATCGGTAAATAGTTTGGTAGTGGACGCCGAGATACTCCGACGCGTCGTTCAGATCAAGAAACTCGTCTGTTTCTGAATTAGATTCATTTTTTGAATCGTCTGCCACTACAGTTTCCCTTGTTACTCCAAGAACTAACCTTACAAGCCTACCATCTAATTATGTAAAGTTTAGTTTGAGTAAATTGCTGTTGTAATTGCGAATATTGTAAGAGTCTTCGTACTCGTTCTCCATTTTTCTTCGCTGGTGGTCTAATACGTGATGGTTACCTAGCAGTGATATTTCTGGGTTGAAATGGCGTAAAACGTTCCTTTCAACTCGGATTGTTTTGCAAATGCCCTCTTTTGAGTTGCTATAAGTTCAACTTAGCCCATTGCAGCGTTTGACGCTGGAAAAGGCGCGTTTATCTCATTTTGGTTATTCAGGAATTTTAACTGTGGTAGATTCTCAATTCAAAAATTACCTGTGGATAAAGATGCTGTTCAAAATTCATCGGCGAATGAAGAGGCATGAATCTTCAATAGGAGTTGGGCAGGAAGGGATAATTGAGTGATAAGGCGGTGGCTCCTCGCGTCAAGACTCTGGCTACTTGTCATATTTGGACCTATCCTCTTCTATCGGGTCTCCTTGGATCACCTCCATCTCGGTATTTCGACTTCGCTTATCGTAGCGAGTTTGGTTCCCTTGGTAACAGTGGTCGATCAGGCCCTGAGAAGGGGAACTTTAGAGGTTGTGGGCCTTTTAGCGATATTGGTAGTTGCGGTAAAACTCGTCGTTGCGTTGGTTGGTGGTTCCCCGAGATTGATCTTGCTCAGTGACGCCTTCGTTTCGTCGGCGTTAGCCCTTGCACTTTTCGTCTCACTTGTCTTGAAGAGGCCAATATTCACACTATTGAGAGGTGAAGTTCCACTGCCGTGGTCAACGGCAGGCAAAAGAAGTTCGCTTACTGGCGATTCTAAAACTTTCGAAACCACAGATGAAGTTGGACTTCAAAATGGTGATTTTCCGATAGGTAGCGCTCGGGATGATGAAAAGAAGCGGGGTAGCTCGGATGGCGATTGGAGGGCGACGGTGATTTGGGCTGTCTCACTTTCAATTCAAGTTTTCATTCACTTCTTGTTAGTCTTTTCATTGAGTTATTCGCAGATGGTCTCAATAAATGGAGTTACACATCTGGTATTCATTGCTGCAACGATGGCCCTTACGGTATGGGTATATCGACGTAGGCCGCGCGTAGCACCGATCAATTGATCTTCCAATGAAGTTTTGTTGTAAGCCACTAGAATAGTGGCGCAACGGTCATCCTGTATGGATCCCTCGCCTGTGGTCGTGGTCCTTTCAACCTTTGAATAAGGAGTTCGCGACCCAAGCAAACTCTCTTTAGTGTTTGACGTGATCAAAGGCAAAAGGGCGATTCACGCCAGAGGTGCTAAGCCTTAGATTCAGGCGTACTCATTGGACTTATTGAGTCACTCGTCGGCGTAAGGCAATACTTGGTTGCAGCAGCCTAATGCAGTGGTAGCCAATGGATAAATCGGGGTGCAATTTGCACTACTCTTGGCGGTAGCGGCGTTGGATGAAAGGACGGAACTAATTTGGCGATTGCACATAACGACGTAGCCCTCGTCCTAGAGCGCCTTGACATCATCTCTCTCGTCGGTGACTACGTGACACTCAAGCGGGCAGGAAGCAGATACAGCGGTCTCTGCCCATTTCACAATGAATCTACTCCGTCATTTACGGTAAACCCCGCGCTTGGCGTCTATCATTGCTTCGGCTGTGGTGCTTCGGGTGATTCGATCTCGTTTATTAGAGCTATTGAACACCTCGACTTTACAGAGTCTGTTCAGCTACTGGCTGATAGAGCGGGCGTAACGCTTTCTCAAGAGAATGAAGAGGACGCTCGCCGATACCGCGAAGCGAAGAGAATCTCCAAGGTGCTAAACGACTCCCTCGACTTCTATCGCCGTAACTTATATGATGGCTCGGACTCAAAGATCGCCCTTAGCTACCTCGAAAGTCGTGGTATCGGCAGTGGCCTGCAAGAGTCATTTCAGGTTGGCCTCGCCCCTCGAAATTCCACAGCACTTCCAAAGATGCTCAACATCCCGAATGCATTATTTCAAAGTTGTGGGCTGGGCTTCGTAGACTCAACTGGTCAGCAGAGGGATATGTTTGCTGGCAGGTTGATCTTTCCGATATTTGACGATAAGGGGCAGGTAGTTGCCTTTGGAGGGCGAGTTCTCCCTGGTATCGAGCTTAGGGATGCCGAAGGTGCTAAGTACAAGAACTCCCCTGAGACTAAGTACTACCGTAAGAGGCGTACCCTTTATGGCCTCAATTTAGCCAAGTCAGAGATCGTTCGAAATCAACTCGCGATAATCTGTGAGGGATATACCGACGTGATCGCGTTTCATAAGGTGGGCTTGCCATTAGCCATTGCTACCTGCGGTACTGCTCTTACAGAAGAGCACCTCGATCGATTGAAGAACTACTCGCGCAATATCGTCTTGGCATTCGATGGCGATAAGGCTGGCCAGAGTGCGACAGAGCGAATCTATGAATGGGAGAAGAAGTTCTCGTTAGCCGTGAAGGTTGCCAAATTCCCAGCTGGAGAAGATCCAGCGTCTCTCAGTCTCAGCGCACCTGAAGAGTTGAAGAAGGCAATTGAAGAGGCTAAGCCGTTTCTTTCGTTCCGCCTAGATCGCCACTTAGAGGCAAGTGATCTATCTACGATCGAAGGACGAATCCTAGCTAGTAGCAAGGCGGTGGAGATTATCGCCGAGCACCCTAACGCGATAGTTCGCGGCAACTACCTTATGGAGATATCCGAGGCGTGTGATGTTGATATTCATGAACTTGAACGACGCCTCGAACGTACCCGCCGAGCACTTCGTACCAAGGGTGATGACTCGGGCAAGGCGCGACGTAGGCCCGTCGAGAATGGATCGGATGAGCCTCCTGCAGATGGAGAGGTACAGGAAGATCGTCCTACCTATTCCGTAAAGGAATTGACTTCAGGAGAGTATCGCCCATACAACATCGCACTGTGGCACCTCCTCCACAATTGTGACGAAGTCATTGACTATATGCCAAGTTTTCTCTTTACACATCCCGTTCACCTTGAACTTCATAGTTTTGCGGCTAACAATCGCCAGGTGGATGCCCAAAGGGCCAATCAGTCTGAGCTGAGTTCATCGGCGAGGGGGTTAATGGCTGCAGTATCACAGCTCGACGGTGACCACGACGTTGTAGATGTGATTGCCCGCCTTCTTGAGCTGCACAGCGAGAGGACCGTAGAGTCTCTTTTGCGATCAATTCGTGGCGGTGAGGATAGGAAGTTGGGCGAAGACGAGGCACAAAAAGTTACTCACTCTATCTCGTATTTGAGAAAGACCGTAGGAGAATTACGCGACGGTAGAACCATGGATAGTGCCGTACGGGAGCTACTTACATACTTTAGCTAATTATGGGTTACCATTGAGACTGGGCATAGTATTTTGATCAGGTCTCAAAGTAGGTGTTTGGCCATAGGGGAGCTTGCTAGGAAATGTCAATTGACTCCAATAGCGGATCGTTAGGTGACGTTTCACTAGCGCAGTATCTTCACGATATCGCTGCCTATAAGGTTCTTTCGGCTCAAGAAGAGGCTGAACTAGCGTTCAAAGTGCGTCAAGGAATCGAAGCGCTCCGGAGGATCGAGGCTAGTGAGGAAGAGTCCGAAGATCGGGTAAGGGCTGAAGAAGGCGAAAGAGCCAAGTCCCATCTCACGAATGCTAACCTACGCCTTGTCGTTTCGATTGCCAAGAGGTACCGTTATCGAGGCCTTTCCTTCCTTGATCTAATCCAGGAGGGCAATCTCGGTCTGATGAAGGCGGTAGACAGGTTTGATGAGCGCAAGGGCTTTCGTTTTTCCACCTATGCCACGTGGTGGATCAAACAAGCGATTGTACGTGGAGTTGGTGAGTCCAGGGGAGCTATGCGGATACCCCAGCACATCCTCGACGAACTTAATTTGGTCGCCCGCACCAAAGTCTCCCTCAAGCAAGAGTTGGCTAGGGAGCCGACTCCTACGGAGATCGCAAAAGCTACCCAGATAGATCGGTTTCACGTTGAGGATCTACTAAAGATCCAAAGCGAAGCACTCTCACTAGACCAAGGGGTTGGCAATGACGATGAGAGTGACTTTTCTTTGGTCGATACCATCGAAGATGAGAACTCGATCGCGAGCTACCTTGAAGTCGAGCGCGATGACGTGCGTAGGCGGATTGAGTCTGCGCTAGGTGATCTCAGCGATGTTGAGCGCGAAATCATAATGATGAAGTTTGGCCTAACTGAAAGTAGAGCCGTAATGAGGGACGACGAGATTGCATCCGCCCTCGGTTTTGCCAAGAAGGATAAGATCCATCAGATCGAAGCTAAGGCTCTGCGGAAGATCAAGGCGTCGAAGTCTGCAGCGGAACTCAAAGATCTGATCTAACTTGACGAGATCGTCGCTACCGATGTGCGTTCTCTTGTTTTGCTTAGGTGAGATTGACTTGTATATTACGGCAAGTGATGGTTGAGTGATCCAATTTCTAGGTGAGCTGGAAGTTCTCGAGAGGTGAACCTTTCACTTTCAAAAAAGGGCAAATTTCTCTCTTTTTAGGGTGATTGATCGTCGATAGTTCCTGCTAGTGTGTTCTATACCTTCCGGGGTAGCTCAATTGGCAGAGCACGCGACTGTTAATCGTGGGGTTGAGAGTTCGAGTCTCTCCCCCGGAGCTTTGAGATTCAAAGTCTGGTAGATCGGCGATCCGATGGGTCGCCGATCTTGTTTTTAAAGCCACCTCACTATTGCGATGATCGTTCGAAACCCTATTGTTTGAACATGTTTGTCTCCGTTGTCCTATCAGTGGAGTTTTTGGGCGTCCGGTGGCTTGGATTGTCGTTGGGTGCGTAGGTTATCGCCCAACACGTTGAGGAAACCTAGCCTCGCTTATCTATCAGATCTGGAACTACCTTTGCCTCTTTGATTAGTTGGTGGTCTATATTTGCTTTCATGACAACTAACTTGCCAACGATCATTGCAACCTCCGGGGGCTTTACCCAAGGGCGCAGAAGTCCCATTGCGTATGCCCCATTGATTCACTATGCGATAAGCCGCTCGGGTGTGGTCGGCAGGTCTCCCTCGATATGTCACATCTCTACCGCCTCTGGCGATCAAAGATATTGGCAGGCGAATTTGGATATGGCGGCCAAAGATGCCGGAATCGTCTGCTCACATCTAAATCTCTTTCCGATGCCAAACGTCGACGATATTGAGTCCTTCCTAGGTGACCACCATGTCATATGGGTTGGAGGAGGAAGCGTCGCCAACCTTCTCGCCTTGTGGAGCCTTCATGGACTTGATGCGATCATGAAGAGGCTGTGGCTAAGTGGCAAAGTTCTAGGTGGCGTGTCTGCAGGTTCTATCTGTTGGCATATTGGAGGGACAACGGACTCATTTGGTCCTGATCTGAAAGTGGTAAATAATGGACTTGGGTTGATTCCTTATTCAAATGGTGTTCATTACAATTCCGAACTGCAGCGACGCCCACTTTTTCAAGATGCTATCAAAAGTGGGATGCTGCCAGAGGGATATGCTACCGACGATGGCGTAGGTCTGGTCTACGTTGGTACAGAGTTAGAGGGAGCCGTCTCTGAGGTTGATGGCCGCTTCGCATATTCGGTTCGCCCTAGTGGAAGCGATGTGGTCGAAGAGCCCATAGAGCCTGTTGCCTTGGCTAGGTGAGACGCTTTGTGAGAGCCAGGCAATTATGTGGGCAGCTCAGTAATTGTAAGGGATAAGGAATGGCCGCTAGGTGAGTGCGGCTTCAAAGAAGCTCATCGCTAGTTGAAAATTTGCTTGCGAACAAGTGGGACATTGGATTGACTTACCTGGAACGTTGAACCAATAGCCATTTACTTGGGTGAGGCCGCTTGAATAAGCGCTAGTTAGATTGATCAAGCCGAGCGAAGCACTGCGTAAGTTCGTGCTCAGCCCTCCAAGTACGTCGATATTTGGATTCGCGCTGCGAGCTTGGCTTGAGCTTTGAGATAAGAGGGAGCTGTAGGCCGGGAGATTTCCCTCTAATGACTGCGATTGGATCACTATTACATCTGCTGCCTTAGCTAATTTGCCATAGAGGCCCATTTCGATAAGCGATTGGCCGTTGGGTGCTGTGTTTGGGGCAAGTGCCTTCGTGAGGTCAAGGGCGGGTGTAACAACGTAGATAAGTCCTGCTTGCCTGGCCGCGACACTTGCCATCGAGGAGGCTGTGACCGGATCTGACTGTTCCGTCGTCGGTGTTAGCGCCCAATACTCCGGATCGTAGATGACTGCCTTTGCCCAAGTGGGTAGAGCTCCGCTCTGTATTGCCTGGACGAGGCTTTTCACACTTGTGAACTTTACAGCGGGAACTACACCGACTCCAAGTAGCGGAGATGCATCGATGGGCGTTACTTCGATTACACCTTCGGAGGCGATTTTTGGGTAGATCGATTGATTCTTGGCAATTACCTTCAATACATTGGAGGTAAGGACCCATTTAGCACTTACCCTCTGGCCTTGAGGTCTCGATATAAAGGTAGTGCTTGTTGCCTCGAATGAACTGGTGCTTGTGGGGGTCGACAGTCGTTGTGTCGTAGATGGTGGGGGAAGACTGACTGCACTGCTTCCGCATGAGGCGACGATCATTGACATGAGTGCTAGAAAAGAGATGGAGGTCGGTCGGAATCTATGTATTCGATCGATCAATCTGCCCCCCTCTCAAAAGTTGCAACGGATATTCAGGTGCCGAGGTCTCTTCGTTCTGCAGCGATGCTTTGATTTGCAGAGGGTGGATGTCCTTATCTCTGTGCCGCTATCTCGTGCCATCTGAATCGATAGTTTACGGGTATGAGTAGAAATAACGTAGCTCTCCGATGCCGGTATTCGTATTAGAAAGGCAATTTTGGAGATTGGTCGCTAGGTGTGAATAATCGCACTGGTTTCACGACAATGGGACTTTACGGATATGAGCCAATTATTGAGTTCACTTAGGTGACCACCTTTGGTGAAGCTCCTTTGCCCTTGCGCGAATCTCTACAATTTCAGATGGGGCCTTCTTTTCGAGGTTCTTTACTTGGAGTGCTAACCGCGGATGATCTCGTAGCATCACTTGGTGGCGGTCGATAAATGCCCAGTAAAGGGTGGTAAATGGACATCCGTCAGGTCCGGTTGCCTTTTTAGGGGAGTACGGACAACTCGCACAGTAGTTCGACATCTTGGAGATGTATGCGCCCGATGCTATGTAGGGCTTGGATGCCATTATTCCTCCGTCACCGTACTGGCTCATTCCGATTACGTTTGGTGCCTCTACCCACTCCACTGCATCGACGTAGACGGCGAGGTACCACTCGTGTACCTCATATGGATCAGTGCTCCAAAGGAGTGCGAATAATCCAGTTACCATGAGCCTTTGGATGTGGTGGGCGTATCCGTAGCGGAGAGTCTGTTTGATTGTGTCAGAGAGGCAGGCCATCTCAACTTCGCCACTCCAGTACCATGACGGTAGTTTTTCCTTTGCTTCGAGATGGTTCCAGCTAGTCCATGATTTGCCAAAGAAGTAGTAAAGTCCCCTCACATACTCCCGCCATCCAATTATCTGGCGGATGAATCCCTCTACAGACTCAATGGGGGCCTTGTCGGTAAGGTAGGCCTCTTCAGCCCGCCTGCATACCTCCCTTGGATCAAGTAGCTTTAGATTTAATGCGGCCGATAAAAGTGAGTGGCCAAGAAATGGCTCGTTCGTCCACATAGCATCCTGGTATCTTCCGAAGTGAGCTAGATGGTTTTCGATAAAGTTATCGAGGTCTATGAGTGCTTCTACTCTGGTAGTGGGCCAGCTGAAGTCGTCTAGGGATCCGGGGTGATCGGTAAAGTTGGTCTCAACTAAGGCTAGAACTTCCTTGGTAATTTGATCCGGCTGGCGATTGATTCGCGACGTACGAAAGGGTGGGCCACTCTTTGGAAAGCTAGAGCGGTTTTCAACGTCAAAGTTCCATCTTCCGCCAATAGGTTGGTCGCCGTCCATCAAAGTGTCGGTAAGGCGGCGCGACAGCCGATAAAAGTGTTCGAGGCGAAAGAGTTTGCGCCCTTTAGCCCACGTGTTGAAGGTTTTGAGTGGGACTACAAAGTGGCTGTCTTCAAGGATGTATAGGTGTGTACCTGCGTCTTTTACAACCTGGCTTATCGACGCTTCAACTCGGTGTTCCCCGGGTTGGACGACTAGAACTTCGCTTGGCGAAATGGCTCTAATCTCCGCCTCGATGCACTCCCTTAGAGACGAAAATGGATGCTCGCCGTATCTGTAGTAGTGGACTTCAACTCCTCGTTCGACTAATTCGGCGGAAAAGTGGCGCATCGCACTGAAGAAAAGCGCGATACGTGCCTTATGCGACCATACATGGCTTGCCTCTTCATGAACTTCGGCCATGACCACTACGTCTTTATTAAGATCAAGGGAGTTGAAGATAGGTGAATCGTGGCTGAGTTGGTCTCCAAGAATGATCGCTAACCTCGTCACTTGGCACCTCCCGACACTATGTTTTTGGCGGCCTCTTTCCCTCTTCTGCATCGCTCGGAGCAGTAGATGACCGACTCCCAACTATTACGCCACTTTTTTCTATACGAAAATTCAAGGCCGCAGACCAGGCAGACTTTGGTGGGAAGGTTTAGCTTCGAGTGAGTCACGGATAGCTCTACGTAATTGCTCCGTACCTTATTCCATAGCTAGTTTAGTCGGGGGACGCGTATCGTGATTTTTTGACGAAGCAACTCATTTGATTTAGCTTTGACATGGGATAATAGCATGAATGGATCCTCTAGTAGATCTATTCATGCACGGCAGCCGATAGACGCTTTCTCTGGTACCTGCCTGCGTTCCTGTTCGACATCTGAGGAATTGTTCGTATACGAATCCATCGGCAATGCCTCAAGGCTTATTTGGCGGTTCAAGAATTTAATGTGCGAATGAATGAAAATGACCGAAAATTGTGTGTAAGTTTCATAATTACAGGGTCGCAGATATGGAGCTTTTTCATCTTTGTGATTTATCGGAAGTGCTGACCGGGGGTCAAGGCGCAACGAGTAAATGGGGGGGAAATGTCAACAACCGTTGATGAGTTAAAAGAGGTTGACTCTGGAAGTGGGGCAATCTACAGGTTGACTCATCGAAACTTAGATTCTTATCCAGAGATGGGGCCACGGCTAGTTCAGCTAGCTATCGTCGTTTTGATAACCGTCGCTCTCTACTACGAACTCTATGTGGGCGGATCGGTTACAACGATACTTTTGCCTAGCCTCGGGATGAGCTTTACCTTTTATGTAACGGCTTTAGCCATTGGTAACCTTTTGGGTGCCTTTGGCTCACTTTTGGCTGGACTATCCGATCGCCTTGGGCGCGCCAACTTGGTAGTGGCGGGTCTATTGCTGACCGGACTTGCGACACTTTTTGTCATTCCTCAGATGACCTCGAAGTGGCCCTTTATTATCACCACATTCGTAGTTGGAATAGTAGAAGGGATCGCCCTAGTTGCGACGCCCGCGTTGATCCGCGACTTTTCACCACAGACCGGAAGGGCGACAGCGATGGGCCTCTGGACGACTGGGCCGGTACTCGGGAGCCTTGTGGTATCGATCGTTGGTTCGGCGACTATCAATGCGAACACTCAATGGCAGACCGAGTATCGAATCTGCGGAGTCGTCGGCCTTGTCGTCTTTGTCGTAGCGCTCTTTGGCCTCCGCGAACTGTCTCCTCGCCTGAGAGACCAACTGATGGTTTCTCTAAAGGATAGGGTTCTCATCGAAGCGCGAGCCAAGGGAATTGATATTGAGGCGAGTCTGCGTAATCCATGGAAGCAGATGATTAAGCCCGACATAATTATCTCGGCGATCGCTATCTCGATTATGCTCCTTATTTATTACACCGCGGTTGGATTTGGGACCGTACTTCTCACTACGGTCTTTGGTTTTTCCCTGAAGGATGCCAATGGGATTGGCAACTGGCAGTGGGGCGCTAACGCCGTTGGTCTCATTCTCATCGGCATCATCTCGGACAAGGTCCGGGTCCGAAAGCCGTTTATGATCCTAGGTGCCCTCGGTGGCGCAATCGTAACGATAGTGTTTCTCGGGCGACTTGGTCACCATACCAGTTACTATGAGGTTGCATTGCTGCTCGCGCTGATCTCACTCTTTCTTGCCTTCGCATACGCACCTTGGATGGCTAGCTTTACTGAGACCGTCGAGGCTCATAATCCTGCGCTTACTGCGACAGGACTCGCGATTTGGGGCTGGATTCTAAGGATCGTCGTATTTCTAGCCTTTATGATCCTTCCTCAAATTGTCAATTCCGCAAATCCGCTTGTTAGTTATGGTGCGACGGTGCAAAAGTACGCAGCTCAAGATGCATCCCAGCTCGCTTTTGCTAAGGCGAATGGTCCGCTTCTGAGCTTCGCATCTACCCATGGAGCTCTCATCAAGTTTGCAGAGACTCACCAACAGGTAATTGCAACCGCGACAAAGTACGCAACACAATTGAGTGACGCTCAGAAGTATGCCGCCGAGTTGAAGGTTATTCAGGCAAATCCAGCGTTGTTCACCCAGTTGGCCACTTACCCGTCTACTGCTTCGATTCCACCGGCGCTTCTAGCTCAGGCGGTCCAAGCAGCTGGCGGTGGAGCGACTGGTCAGGCGATCCTAGCTACGATCGCTGAAAATCAGAGTGCCATCACTAACGTCATTGCCGTAGCGCCTCAACTTACGGCGTTGGCTCCTTATGCAACTCAACTTTCACAGATCGGAGCAAATGCTCAGTTCTTTACCCAACTTCAGGCAGATGCGCCGCAACTTGCCGCACTCCAGAAGGCAGCACCCGAGCTTGCCTTCCTGCAAGCTCACGGTGCAGCCGTGATTCAGGCATCAAAGGACTCTCCTTCACAATGGCAGACTTGGTATTGGATCTGCGTTGCGGCGTGCCTCCTCTTCATCTTGAGCGTGCCAATGATGCGTGGTAGATGGAGCCCCTCGAAGGCTAAGAGTGACGAACTTGCTCACGAGGCTATGGTTCAAGAGGAGATGAAGAAGTTCACTTCGGTCTAATTGTTTTATGCAATTAGGACTTTTAATAGTTCAAAAAAGGGGCCGAGTGGTGTGAAGCCTTTCATCTCGGCCCCTTTTTTGATTTCATTTCGGTGAATTGGGCGGCTTTATAGAGTCTTCATAAATTGTGATATTCCGAGGGTATTTTATAGAGACTCTACTTCCGGTACCAGCTCATCATGAATAAGTTACGCCAAGACATCTATCAGTACTCATTCCACCTAAAGTTTCGTCCATGTGATGAACCCCCCCACTGGGCGGATCGTTGGATAAAGTAAGGTCTTTTTAATACTTTCGATGTATCGAAAATCAACCTAACTTGGAGCCTCTCCACTTGTGGGTCGCCCCTTCGTTCGCGGTTGTAGGGAATGGGATCCGGTGTCAGAGGTGGCCAATGTAATCGCGAATGATTCCGTTTCCAGCAGTTCAAATGGTAAGTACAAATAGTTAGCTCAATTTTTTGCGTGAGCGATATCGCTATACGGATGATCGACAGCGTGGCTCTTAAGCGATTTCAAGGAATTATTCGGAGGTTGTTCGGGCAATGTGACCTTCAAGTAAAAGCTCGTTGGATCACTTTATTGGGGTTTTAGATTGGAATTTATACGCCGCTATTGGCCATGAATCCGCCATCAACAGGGATAGTTACTCCAGTTATGAACCCGGAAAGTTCTTCGTCTAGGAGCCATAGGAGAGTTCCAAGGAGTTCATGCGGCTCGCCAAATCTTGCCATGGGTGTCTTACCTATGATCTTCTTCGAGCGGGGAGTTAACGATCCATCTTGGTTAGTCAGCAGGTGTCGATTCTGTGTCGTGAGGAAAAAGCCAGGTGCTATTGCATTTACGCGGACTTGAGATTTGGCAAGGTAGACGGCTAGCCACGAAGTGAAGTTATTAATACCAGCCTTTGACGCCGAGTAGGCGGGGACTTTGGTAAGTGGTGAAAATGCACTCATAGATGAAATGTTGACGATTGTTGCGCCAGGTAGACCTATCATGTCTTTGGCAAAGATTTGTGACGTTGCGATTGTTCCAGTCAGGTTTAGGTCAAAGACCTTGCTAAAAGCAGCTATCTCTAGGTCAAAGAATGATCGATCATTAGAGTTGGCCCCGTCTTTGAAGGTTTCGTCAGTTGTGATTGCCTCAGCTACGTTTCCCCCGGCTCCATTTATTAGAATTTCGCATCTTCCAAATTCTTCGTCAATCTCTTTTTTGGCTGCGCATATGCTTTCAGCTTTGGTGACATCGCAGGTAAATGCCTTTGCGATACCGCCTGAGTCGACGATCTCTTGAGCAACTTTCGCCCCAGACTCGGTACTTCTATTGAGGATCGCAACGCTCACGCCATGGCGAGCGAGTTCTCTCGCCATGGCGCTTGAAAGTACGCCACTTCCCCCAGTGATAGCGGCAGTGCGACCTCGTAAGTTTTCATAGATCGGTATCAAATTGCCATTCCCTTCGAAAATTGCTTCGCATTACATCTGAACGTCGCGTTCTTTTAGTTGCTTCGTTCAACTCTAAGTGAAGTAGTTGTGAAAGGGTTAAGTTGATTTGGTGCCAGGTCGAATTTTGAACTGTATCTGGACCGCTTTAGCTCCTACGTTCACCTCTAAAGTGCGTAGACCTTTAACGTTGCCATGTGGTGAGTGTTCCTTGTATTGATGAATTCGTCTTTTGAAACGGCCTAAGCCTAGATGTTAACGAGGGGCTTCGTTGGATAAAGTTGCAGACCGTAACTTCGAAGTTTATGGTTGCGATCACCTTTGAAGATTGATGAGATGCGAAAGAACTATCAACACTGCGAGGTAATCGAGTTTGCTAATATTCAATCGAAGAGGGCAAAGCGCTGGTGGTCTTCGAATGATAGGAAGTTTTACTTCGTTGATGATTTTGAATGCTGATTATGCATTTCTGGCACTTATATTGCCTTTGTGGCCTTTTGTCCCTGTTTGTACCTTTATGGGTGAGGGCGGAATGGACTCTTAGGTGAAGTACGCATAGGTTGAAGCAGGGTTACTCATGTTCAATAAGATCGCATTTGTGTGTCTCGGTAATATCTGTCGTTCACCAACGGCCGAGGCCATTGCGAAAGGTAGGGTTGCCGATCGTGGATTGCCGATCGAAGTTGAGAGCTTTGGTACGGGTTCTTGGCACATCGGAGGTGATGCCGATGTACAAGCTTTGCAAGCGCTCAATCGCGCCGGCTTTAGTCATAAAGGCCATGGTGCTCGTCAGATAAGTAACAGACTTGTCGAATTCGGCGTGCTCTATGTAGCCCTGGATCACTCTAACTATAGAGATCTGTCGCACTTTGCTGCTCTTGTGGCAAGCCCAGAACAACTTACGATGTTACGGTTCTTTGACCCTGAGTTGAACCATCTTACCAAGGTTGCATCGAGCGACTTTGATGTTGCTGACCCTTACCATAGGAGCAATTCAGTCTACGATGAAACGCTTAGAACCATCGAACGGTGCATCGATCCCTTGTTGGACTTCGTAGTTAGATAAAGCTCTATCTCGGCTCGCTCTGCTTTGCGATTGGTAACGGGTTTACCTTTGAGATTGTGAACTTCTGCCACTGCTTGATTCCCTTACAACGAGATCGGGTGTGAAGCGAATCTCGTGGTGGCGGTGGTTGGAGTCGCCGAGCTCCTCTAGGAGCAATCTCGCAGCCGCATATCCGAGGTCATATTGTGGTTGGTGAACCGAGGTCAGGGCTGGTGAAACGAGCGAAGAAAAGGTGATGTCGTCATAGCCGACGAGAGCTACACGGGATAAAAGGTCCGCGCCGCTTCGCGCAAGTCCTCTCATGACGCCGATTGCCACGAGGTCGTTTGCGCACATGATCGCGGTGATCGTTGGATCGAGGTCGATCAGTTCGATTGAGATCTCTTCACCTGATGCAATCGAGAGAGAAGGAACTTCAAGATCGACAACCTCGATCCAATCGGCCTCCTCCACCTTCTTTAGACTCTTTAGGGCTACATCGACCCCGGCGCGTCGGTCGCGACACTGTCGAATCGTAGTTGGGCCATTGATGAAGAGAATCTTCGTGTGCCCCTCGTCGATGAGGTGTGAGACCGCTATTGATCCACCCCTGACGTCGTCGACGGTAACTGAGCAGAGTTCTCCTGAATGCGATTCGCGATCAACTAGCACAACAGGTGTGCCGCGGTCGTGAAAGTCGATTATCTGCTCCAAGTCGTCGTTGCTTGGGGTTATTAGAACGCCCTCTACTTGATGCTCTTCGAGGTGTCGAAGGTACATCGCCTCGCGGTCGTTACTTCCATCCGTGGAGCAAGCGATGAGGAGGTAGCCCTCTTGTCGAAGTGCGTCTTCGGCTCCTCGAATCATCTCGGTGAAGAAGGGGTTTGAGGAGTCTAATATTACGATCCCAACTGCTTTGGAGCCTCCGCCTCGCAGTTGACGTGCTGCGATATTGCGAACAAATCCAGTTGTTTCGATGGCCTTTAAGACTCTATTTCGCGTCGCCGGCGCAACTCGTTCTGGATCGTTTAGTACATTTGAGACCGTGCCGAGTGAGACCTTTGCCTTGTTCGCGACGTCCCGAATGGTAGCTTTTTTGGAATCTTTGGTTGGATGTGTGCCGTTACTGGAGAGATCTCCATGGGCGCCACTATCTCCAGCCATGTTTCCTCCGAAAGTTGAAACGTTTTTTATTGCCAAACCTACTTAGTACGATAGCAATGAATCTAGAACTAGCGCTTGGAGACTTTGATTTTTTTCTTCGTCGCGGCTATTTTGCTATTCCTACTACTTTGACTTGGTTTTTCTGCGTCTCTATTTCGGCTCCGTTCGCTTTGAGTGACTAACGAAGGTGATGCTGGTTGAAAGAAATTTATCAGAAATTTAGATTCTGGCTTGATTCTCGTTAACATTGCCGTTACACTATCGATAAGTTTTTGAAACGTTTCAATAACACATTTTTCCAATCTTGGTGTTGGCGAGTGGGGGTGAACCTCACAATTTACTTGGAAATCTTCGGGGGAACTTCTTTGAGTAATGATAAAGATTCTGTGATATCACTCACGGGCGCAAAAAAGTACTTCGGCGCTGTTCACGCCCTAGAGGATGGACAAATTGACCTCTTCGCCGGAGAAGCGCACGCATTGGTAGGGGAAAACGGCGCAGGAAAGTCAACCCTGGTCAAGATATTTGCCGGTCTCCATCGACCTGATTCGGGATCGCTAAAGTTCGATGGAAACGAAGTGTTTTTCAACTCACCTAGGGATGCAATCGAAGCTGGCGTCGCAGTGATCTACCAGGAACCGACTCTATTTCCCGACCTAACCGTTGCTGAGAATATATTTATGGAGCGACAGCCTCAACGAAGCTTTCGAAGGATCGACTACCGGAGTATGAATAAGGCCGCTCGCGTGATCTTTTCGCGCCTCGAAGTGGATTTAGATCCAACACGACTGGCCCTTGGATTGTCGATAGCTGAGCAACAGATAGTCGAGATAGCCAAGGCACTCTCATTGGAGGCTCGCGTCATAATAATGGATGAGCCGACCGCTGCACTCTCATCTGTCGAGGTCCATCGCCTCTTTCGCGTAGCTGAGACTTTGAAGAACTCGGGAGTAGCGATCCTCTTCATATCGCACCGCCTCGATGAGGTATTTACCCTATGCGAGCGGGTTACGGTGATGCGTGATGGCCGCTTCGTCCTGACCACGATGAGCAGCGAGACCAACGAAGATGCGCTGGTGAGGGCGATGGTGGGCAGAGACGTTGAGCGAAGGTCAGATCAAATTCGCGGTATCGACCTGAAGCCTCTGCTGGAAGTTGAGCATCTGACGCTAGAGGGTCTATTTGCCGATATCTCTTTCACCGTTGCGGCAGGAGAAGTAGTCGCCCTTTCAGGTTTAGTTGGTGCGGGTAGGAGTGAAGTCGCAACCGCCATCTTTGGGGTTAGACGCTACGACTATGGCTCAGTAAAGGTGGGCGGGAAGGCGTTGAAGCGCGGTTCGCCCTCTAGCGCCATGGCCGCTGGAATAGGTCTCGTCCCTGAGGATCGTCGCCTTCAGGGACTCGTTATGGAGCAGTCGATAGCTCGAAATATTGCTATGGGATCTTTCAAGAGCCTCAAGCGAAAGGGACTCATTCGATCTTTGACCGAGACGCGTTTTGCCGCAGACTGGTCGGTGAAGCTTCAGATTAAATATGGCAACTTAGGCAACTCGGTATCAACCCTCTCCGGTGGCAACCAGCAGAAGGTCGTCTTGGCGAAGTGGATGTCGCGTTCGCCAAAGGTTTTGATTGTGGATGAACCTACACGAGGTATCGATATTGGAACCAAGGCTGAAGTCCATCGGTTGATTTTGGAGTTGGCTAAGAGCGGGGTAGCCGTACTCGTCATCTCATCGGAGCTTCCTGAGGTCTTGAACTTGGCCGACCGCATATTGGTGATGCGTGAGGGGCGACTAGTCGCCGAGTTTGACCATAAAGGGGCGACCGAAGAGGCAATTATTGCCGCAGCGACCCTCTCAAAGGAGGTAAAGGCAGCATGACGCTAATAGAACAAAACTCTCAGAGTAACCCATCGAATAGCGGATCTTCGGTTGAATTGGTTCCTAGCGGTGCCTCTAAGTTCACGTCACTGGTCTTTAGGGCGCGTGAATTTGGTATCTTTGGGATTCTGTTCATCTTTGTCCTTCTTACTACTGCTATCAAGCCAAGGTTCTTAGCTGGGCAAAATATTAAGTTCATCCTGATTGACACCACTATCTTTGCCCTTTTGGCCCTTGGGGAGACGATGGTTGTAGTCTCTAAGAACGTTGATCTCTCAATTGGGTCTATCCTTGGACTGTCAGCCTTTGTATCGTCTAATCTCTACCAGCAATTTCACCACGTCTCAATCGTTTTTGTCTTTGCCGTAGGGATCGGAATTGGCTTAGTCCTAGGGGTTGTAAACGGCGTATTAATCGCGTTCGGAAGAGTGCCTAGTCTCGTCGTAACACTAGCTTCACTCTACATATTTAGGGGTTTAGACGTACTTATCGTCGGTGGTCGCCAAGTTGTAGCCTCTTCGCTACCGTCTAATTTTCTATCGGTAACTTCGGCCTCTTTTGGCGCTATTCCAATTATCTCGATCGTTGTCGCGATAGTCGTATTTGGAGGTGCCTACTACCTCAAAAACTATCGGTCTGGACGGGACTTGTACGCCATCGGTTCTAGTGAGCAAGCCGCTGGTCTAGTCGGCATCCCTATAGCTAAGAGAGTCTTTACTGCCTTTGCAATCTCGGGCGCAATCGCTGGATTAGCCGGTGTTATCTGGGCCTCGTACTACGGAACTATCGACTCCACGGCGGGGACCGGATACGAATTCACGGTTGTAACGGCTGTTGTCGTCGGAGGAGTTGCCATCTTTGGTGGTAGTGGGAGCGCGATCGGTGCCGCTATCGGAGCACTTCTTCTGAATACCATCAACTCGTCACTTTATGTCCTAGGGGTCTCAGCCTTTTGGGACCAAGCGATAAGTGGTCTACTGCTTATCTTGGCTATCGCTCTAGATCGCGGCATTGGCCTTTATCTCGCAAAGTCACTACGCAAGAGGAGTTCTCGTGTTGCAAGCTGAAACGATCGAACTAAAAGATGATATCGATAGCAACCGTGGAGCCAAGGGTTCCTTTGATGTAAGAAGTCTCGTGCGGTGGGAGAGTGGCCTTGGGATCGTACTGATCGCATCGCTAATTATTGGTACCGTAGCATCGCCGCAATTTCTTACCTCGGCGAACTTCTTCAACATTGGCCTTTCGGTCGGTGATATTGCCATCATGGCACTTCCGCTGACGTTGATCGTAATCTCAGGCGAGATTGACCTCTCGGTTGCTTCAATCCTTGGCCTTTCATCCTCGTTGCTAGGTTTTCTTTGGATACACGGTTGGCCGATTCAACTAATTATCCCCGTCGTCTTGATAGACGGGGCCATCCTAGGGTTTATCAACGGATTTTTAGTAACCAAGTTGGGCCTTCCTTCCCTTGCCGTCACCATCGGGACCCTTACCTTGTATCGCGGCATCGCCCTAATTTTGCTCGGCTCGAATATCGTCTCCAACTTTCCGGCGAGTTACACCACTATCGGAGTAAATCCGATACCTGGGACGCCACTGCCGTGGTCAGTGGGGATCTTTTTAATCTTGGCATTGATCTTTGGAGTTGTTGCTCACTTTACCCCTCTTGGTCGGTCTATCTTTGCGATCGGATCCAATTCGGAGGCAGCCGCCTACTCCGGCATTAAGGTCAAGCAGATCAAGATGCGCCTCTATATCCTCTCCGGTGTTGTCTGTTCTTTGGCTGGAATTCTCTTTACCTTTCGCTTGGCGACTGCTGAGTACGATAACGCAACTGGCCTCGAGCTCAATGCAGTTTCGATCGTTCTGCTAGCAGGGGTCTCGATCTTTGGTGGTCGTGGAACTATCATTGGCGTTGTTTTGGCTGCGGCCACCGTTGGCGCTATCGGCAACGCCCTTCTTCTGGCGAACTTTCCACAACAGGCGATGGGCCTTATCAATGGGGGCCTGCTTTTGATAAGCGTCTTTGTTCCAAATGCGCGAGAGCTGTTCGGCAGGTTAAGGGGTCATTACGCGAGGCGACGTTTAGTCGGCCTCCGCAGAGGTTAGAGGGACCGCCGGCCTTTGTGCGGTTGATTGTCGGTGAGTCATCTCGAGATTTGCCGCTTCGAAAGTTTCAAGTCCAAGGCAATTGGATTAGCGAATTTACCTGAGGTGGCCATTTCCACCTAGCGGCGGGGCTGCGTGCTAGGGGAAAGTGGTCATCCTCACTCAGAAAAAGGAGGTGATGGGGGAGAAGATAGATGTTCGAGTCACAACCCATCGGGTGTGTGACATTGGGAAATTTTGGTGATTTCCTCATGTGATGGGGGAAAAGTATTATGCAAGGAAAATCAATGTTCTCAAAGAGAAAGACAACCACGGCACTTCTATTGGGTGCATCATCGGTTGCCCTAGTGGCTTGTGGTACGACGGTATCGTCTTCAACTTCCACTACAGCAGCGTCCACGGCAACGACCCAGGCGGCTGCTTCAGGTGGATCGATCAAGACCGGCTTGAAGGTAGTAGTAATACCTAAGGTTATCGGTAACTCATACTTTACGACCGCCGATTCGGTTCAATCAGGTGGTGCACTAGCAGCGCTTCAATCGCTGGGCGAGACTGGATCTGAGACTAGCGGTACCGCTGCCACACCTTCGTCGCAGCTACCGGTAATTCAGAGCGCGATCACTCAGGGCGCTAACGCCTTGGTAATTTCGGCGACCGACCCAACCGCCCTTTGTCCGACCCTAAATCAGGCGATGGCCAAAGGTATCACCGTTGTTACCTATGACAGCGATGCTCCCACCTGTCGTAACCTGTTCGTCAATCAAGCGAGCACTTCGCAGATTGGAACCAGCGAGGTCGATCTACTAGCCAAGCAGATCAATTCAACTGGTGACATCGCTATCGTCTCTGCTACCGCCTCTGCAACGAATCAGAATGCATGGATCGGCTACATGAAGCAGGAGCTTACCAAGTATCCGAATATGCACCTGGTTTCGATCGTCTACGGTAACGACGATCCCGCCACTGCTACTGCGGTTACTCAAGGCTTGCTTCAGCAGTACCCGAACTTGAAGGGCATCATATCGCCAACGACGGTAGGTATTGCAGCGGCTGCGGCACTTCTCGATACACCTCAATACCGTGGCAAGATCGCCTTAACTGGCCTTGCTACTCCGAATGAGATGAAGAAGTACGTAGCAGATGGCACTGTAACCTCCTTTGAGCTGTGGAACCCAGCCAATCTTGGTTACCTAGCTGGCTATGCAGCGGCAGAGTTGGCGAGTAAGGCGATCACTAATACACCTGGCCAGACCTTCACCGCTGGCAAGTTGGGTAAGTACACCATCGCCTCTGACCACTCGATCTTGTTGGGCGCCCCTTACGTCTTCGACAAGACGAATATCAACAACTTCAACTTCTAAATTCCCCATCGAGTGACGGGGCGCCACCCCTTAAATAGCGCCCCGCCACCCCAGGCGACGGAGGTCGTTTTGCAACGAGTCCTATTCCATCTGAGAATCAATCCTAAAAAGGTTGAAGAGTATAAGGCGCACCACCGAGAAGTTTGGCCCGACATGCAAACTGCGTTGAGTCAAGCCGGTTGGCGAAACTACTCACTATTTCTAACTAACGACGGCCTATTGACGGGGTACCTCGAATGTGAAGACTTTGCCACATGCCTAAGTGAGATGGCATCCAACGAAGTAAATGCTCGGTGGCAGGCGATGATGGCCCCGTACTTTATTGAGATCGACGGTGCTCCCGATGGAGCGATGGTGAGTGTGGAAGAGGTCTTTCACCTCGATTAAAAGATCGGCGGTGGAAAGTTATTGAAAGTGAGAGTATAAAGTGATCGATCTAAATTCAGTAAAAGCAACCTTAAAGAGGCAGCAAATCGAGACACCCTCGTGGGCCTATGGTAACTCCGGCACTCGGTTTAAGGTTTTTCCTCAACCTGGGGTAGCACGAGATCCATTTGAAAAGATTGAAGACGCGGCGACTGTTCACCGCTTCACCGGAGTTGCGCCGTCAGTCGCACTTCATATTCCGTGGGATAAGACCGACGACTACTCCAGACTTGCTAAGCACGCTAGTGAGTTAGGGATCAAGATTGGGGCGATCAACCCTAACGTCTTCCAAGATGTCGACTATCGCCTCGGTTCGGTATGTAACCCCGACCCCAAGATTCGAAGAAAGGCCATTGATCACCTACTCGAGTGTGTTGATATTGCACACGAGACAGATTCGTTCGCCCTCTCCCTTTGGTTCGCCGATGGGACGAATTATCCTGGCCAGGATTCGATTAGGGCGCGCCAGGAACGCCTAGGTGAGGCCCTTTCGACAACCTATAGTCACATGGGCAATGACCTTACCATGCTTATTGAATACAAGCTCTACGAGCCCTCTTTTTATACGATGGACCTTCCCGATTGGGGGACTTCCCTCATCCATTGCATGGCACTTGGTGAACAGGCCAAGGTTCTAGTAGATACCGGCCACCACGCACTTGCTACCAACATTGAATTTTTGGTTTCGTCATTGATTAGAGTTCAACGATTAGGTGGATTTCACTTTAACTCCCGCTTCTACGGCGATGATGACCTGATGGTTGGTAGCGCAGATCCCTATCAACTCTTTCGCATTATGTTCGAGATAGTGGACGCGGATGCGGTAACTCCAGAGGGCGGCGTAGCGTTCATGCTCGATCAGTGCCACAATATCGAGCCCAAAGTTCAGGCTGAGATCCGTTCTGTCATGAATGTACAGGAGGCGACCGCTAAAGCACTCCTAGTTGACCGAGCCGAACTTGCGAAGGCTCAACTTGCTGGTGAAGTACTCGAGGCAAACGCGATCTTTCAGGAGGCATTCAACACCGATGTTCGAGGCATCCTAGCTGAAGTTCGGGAAGAAATGGGTTTGGATCGCGACCCAATAGCCGCTTATAAGGCATCGGGCTACCAGAAGAAGATCGAGGAGAGTCGCATTGGCGGAACTCAAGCGGGATGGGGTGCTTAAGGTGGCGACATCTTTTTCATATACTCCTCCCAAGGCAGTCGAAGAACTTCTAGAGAGGGCGAACAGGCTCGGGAGCGATCCCAAGAATACAAACTATGCCGGGGGCAACGCCTCGGCGAAGGCTCTCGTTGTTGATCCTTCGAGTGGACGTGAAGTCGAAATAATGTGGGTCAAGGGCTCGGGAGGCGACCTTGGAACTCTTACGTTCGGTGGCCTTGCCGCTCTAAAGGTCGATCAGCTAAGGGCCTTAGAAGGCGTATATCGTGGCGTCGACTACGAAGATGAGATGGTGGCGGCCTTTGACTTTTGCGCCTTTGGTCGCGGTGGGGCGGCACCTTCGATCGATACTGCAATGCATGGGTTAGTCGAATGCTCACACGTCGATCACCTTCACCCTGATTCAGGAATTGCCATTGCGACTTCTGCAAATGGCCGAGAGCTCACCGAAAAGATCTTTGGGGACCGCGTAAAGTATGTCGATTGGCGTCGACCCGGATTTGAGTTGGGGCGTGAGATCGCCAAGGTGGCACGAGAGAATCCAGACGCCATCGGTGTCATCTTGGGTGGCCACGGCATCACCTCATGGGGTGCGACATCAAAGGAGTGCGAGGCTAACAGCATCGAGATCATCGAGGAGGCTGCGCGATACATACGTGAAAATGGTAGGTCGGAGGTCTTCGGAAAGGTAGCTCCTCAATTTGCGCCACTCGACGAGGGATCGAGGCGTATTCGAGCAGCGGCGTTAGCACCGATAATACGAGGCCTCGCCTCAACAGATGTTCGAGTCGTAGGTCACTTCAAAGACGACGATGTCGTCTTGGACTTTCTATCGCGCGAAGGCCACCACGAAGTAGCGATGCGTGGCACGAGCTGCCCGGATCACTTTTTACGTACAAAGGTACGACCGCTAATAGTTGATTCTCCCGCTGATGCCCCGCTTGAGGTGGTAGTTGCTCGATTGAAGGAACTGCACGAAGAGTATCGCGAGGAGTACACCGCCTACTATCAGCGCTACGCGACAGAGACATCCCCAGCGATGCGCGGTGCAGACCCAACAATCTTTTTGGTTCCTGGTATCGGGATGTTCTCTTTCGGCAAGGATAGTCAGACGGCGCGAGTGGCAGGAGAGTTTTACATCAACGCCATCAACGTAATGACCGGTGCGGAGTCGATATCCACATATCGACCCATCGATGAGTCTGAGAAGTTCCGCATCGAATATTGGCAGCTAGAAGAGGACAAACTAAAGCGGATGCCAAAGGCAAAGCCCCTTAGCGGCAAGATTGCCATGGTGACCGGTGGCGGTTCCGGAATTGGAGCAGCCACGGCGCGTCGTCTTGCTAGCGAGGGTGCTCACGTGATCGTTAGTGATTTAGATGTCGCTAGCGCGCGTGAAGTTGCAGCATCGATAGGCGGAGCCGACAATGCGGTAGGCGTTGGTATGAATGTTGCTGAGAGTGCGAGTATCAATCACGCTATGGTCGATGCAGTCCTTGCATATCTTGGCTATGACATCTTGGTAAACAACGCCGGCCTTTCGATCTCTAAGTCGCTCTTCGAGACTACGGAAGAGGATTGGGATCGTCAAAGCGAGGTTATGGCTAAGGGATCTTTCCTGATGTCGAAGGCGATAGCTAAGGTTATGGTCGATCAGGGTATTGGCGGAGACATAATCTATGTCGTCTCGAAAAACGCAGTATTTGCTGGTCCAAATAATGTCGCATACGGTGCCACTAAGGCGAATCAGGCCCACCAAGTTCGGCTACTAGCCGCCGAGCTCGGGCAATTTGGAATTCGGGTAAACGGTGTCAATCCTGATGGTGTCGTTCGAGGTTCAAAGATCTTCTCTAGTGGTTGGGGTGCTAAGAGGGCTGCGGTCTACGGAGTTGATGAGGCAGAACTTGGAAAGTACTACGCATCCCGCACCCTTCTTGGAACAGAGGTAGTTCCAGAGAGCATTGCCTCTGCGATCTTTGTTCTTGTTGGTGGTGACTTAGCACAGACAACTGGAGTGCACATTCCTGTGGATTCAGGAGTGGCGAATGCCTTTTTGAGGTAGGAATTGCCTTCTTGTTGCGGTCGCTAATTACTGTTCGTTGATAGGACGTGTTAGCTAAGACTGTAGACGTCCGCATCGAGCGCAATTGACTGTCTGCATACTTGCTCGGTAGATAGCAGGTTTTGGGAATCCTCAGTTGATGGTCATTAGTGATTTCGATGCGATATTCCCCCCCCAAAAAAAAGCCCTCCGTTGCGCACCCACAAGGCGGAGGGCTCCCCTTTTTATTTATGTTTGCGAGGTAGAGTTTGAAGGTGAAAAGGTACGTTGCCGCGGTCGACCTCGGAGCATCAAGTGGAAGAGTTTCGGCGGTCAGCTTCGATGGAGACAAGGTCAACCTTGAGTTGGCAAATAGATTCAGCAATGGCGCTGTCTCCATTGCGGGTCACCTCTACTGGGATATTGGCCACTTATTTGGCGGATTGAAAGAGGGTATCGCACTTGCCAATCGAATCGCTACCAGTGAAACATCGAAGCTTTCGTCGATAGCGGTGGACTCTTGGGCGGTCGACTACGGCTTTGTGATTCCCGATGGCCCCCTCCTTAGTCTCCCGCATCACCACCGTGACGATCGAACTATAAAGACGCAGAGAGAGTTATTTGGGCGGTGGAATCCATTTGAGCTTTATCAACGCTCTGGGATCGCATTGCACCGCTTCAACACCCTTTACCAGCTAATGGCTGAGGATAGATCTATCTTTGATCTCACCTCCCTTAGGGCACTCTTGATTCCTGACCTGCTCAACTACTTCATGACCAATGAAATTGCGACAGAGGCGACGAACTTCTCGACAACACAGTTGATGATGACCAATGGCCATCTCGATAGTGTTCTGTTCGAAGAGCTAGGTATCGGCGATGGCATTTTTGGTGAGATCGTTGAGGCGGGAAGCCTTAGAGGATATTTAACTGAGGACCTTTCAAGTGAGCTAAACCTCGCGTCACTTCCAGTGCATACTGTCGCGTCGCATGACACGGCCTCAGCGGTTCTAGCGGTCCCTTTTGCGCGTCGCGTCCCAACTAGGGGGGCCAATTCAGCGGCCGATAAAAGTTCGCTGTCTGTCTACATATCATCTGGTACTTGGTCATTGGTGGGCGTGGAGGTTGATTCGCCGATCGTGACAATGGAGGCATTTGAGAGTGGCTATACCAATGAGCTCGGAGCATTTGGCCGCTATCGCTTTTTAAAGAATGTGATGGGGCTTTGGCTCCTCTCTGAGACACTTCGTGACTTTGAAATCGATCCAACTGGGCTTGATTTAGATGTATTAATTTCTAGCGCAAGCAGTGTCGAGGCCTTTGCTTCACTCGTCGATGCTGCATCTGATGAATTTATTGGTATCGGTTCAATGGCTAGGCGAATCACAACCCAGTCAGAGCGGCTTGGATATAAGGCCCCGAGATCGATCTCTGAGTTTGCGCGATGTATCTTCGATTCGCTTGCGATTGCTTACGCCAACACCATTGCAGAGATCGAGGAGTTGACTCAACGATCGATCGATGTCGTACATATTGTTGGCGGCGGTTCGCAGAATCGACTTTTGTGTCAACTTACGGCGGATGCGACTGGAAAGGTAGTGGTGGCAGGCCCAGTTGAAGCCGCTACCCTTGGCAACGGTTTGATGCAGTTGATATCTCTTGGAGATGTGTCAAGAGATATCGAGGTAGTGCGGTCGATAGTGGCAGACTCATTTGACGTAGTTTCTTACGATCCGGATCCATATAATCATGAACGCTTTGCCGAGTACGTGGGTAGATTTAGTAGTCCTAAGGACTAGCGAACCCGTGGCTGACCGTCGGTATTGAGCCTCTCTATAGTTGCCCTTTGCTGCCTGAATATCTTGTGTTAGCAATCGATATCCTTTTTTGGATGTTGTCCGAGTTTTCGAGGTTAACGTTCAAGACTTTGACCTACCCACGGCGAATCGCGATGAGGCCTCCTCTTCGCAATGATAATTAGCTAGGGTGGTCTTGTTGTGAGGGGAGTCGTCGGTGCAAAGCAACAAGCCGTTGTTTTTGTTGACTTCTGAGTCGGTTGCCATCAATTTAGTAATCTCTCTCAAGGAAGGCAATCTAAGTGCCATTGCCTCGATCCTCGCCGAAGATCCATCGCTTGCAAATGTTCGCCTGATCGAAACGGACGATTCGAGAGATAGTTGGCGTACTCCGTTGCACGTAATTACGGATTGGCCTGGATATTTTGACAATGCACCCAGCATTGCAAAGCTACTAATTGAAGCCGGAGGCGACCCCAATGTCGATTGTGGAGGATCTATGCCAGAGACGGCGCTCCATTATGCGGCGAGTAGCGATGACGTCGACGTAGCTCGTGTTTTGATTGATGGTGGGGCTGATATCGAACGAGGAGGAGGTTCGATAGGAACTCCTCTCGCAAATGCGATTGGGTATGGATGTTGGAGTGTTGCGTCGCTTCTAGTTGCTCGAGGCGCGCTGGTTAGTAGTCTGTGGGAGGCTAGTGCGCTCGGCATGACAGACCTGTTGGAGGAGTTGCTCGAGGCGCGAAGTGCCGCAGTAAATGTTCACGGAATTTCTCGCGAGGAAGCCCATATCCAGGAAGAGTTGGACCAAGCTCTATGGCATGGATGCCAGGTAGGGCATGTTAGGGCTGTAAAGCTACTCCTCGCAAGGGGTGCCTCATTGCGAGGAAAGCCAGAGTATGCAGGTGGTCAAAGCCACGTAGATGTTGCGAAGTCGCTTGGAACTCAGCGCGAACTTCTAGTTGGACTTCTCGAATCTCTACTTTGATACCTTTTACCGACCACCATTGGTTCAACGGTTACGAATCGTGTGGGCAATTCGTACTGCGTGGGACGAATTATCGAGGACTCCTGATCTTGGTGAAGTGATCTCAATTGCTAAGAATGCCTGTCGGTCGCGTTTCGTCACGTCTTTGGATGTCAACGCGGTACGGAGGCGATTTTTTAGCGATTGAACATCTCGTCTCCGAAGTTGAAACCCTTTTCGTCGTTCACTCTGTTCAAAAGGAAGGATCAGTTACCAATTCAATTTATAGTCCTGAACATTGAGCTTGGGGGCGGGATCCGAATCTTCTAGTCTGCTCACGACCGTGGTGCGAAATCCTCCAACCTCTCCTAGCGCATCGCGTCTAAAAATTGCAATTCCTATCGCCGTAGCATTCGTGGGACAACTACATTGTGCCAACGGGCAGCGCTGAGTATTGATTGGCAATTCGACGATGGAGAATCGAAGAGGCAATGGTGCGTTCTTACGATGGCTCATTCCTTTTTGTGTTTTTTGCCTCACCACGCCGAAAGTTTCTGACAAATTAATGCGCGAATGAATTTCCCCTCTAGGGGTGCCATCGTAAGCGAGCTTATCGTGGTTGAAACGTTGATGAGTTCAAAGAATCGGAAGGCGGATTCTAGAGTGCCCGGGAATCTTTTGGCGCTTGCATCCAAAACATCGCAAAGGATCTCTTCACCCTCGGTACGTTTTCTGGCTAACCGTAAAGTTCGCTATGAGTACCAATGAGCGCAAAGATTACAATTTCATCATTTTCAAAAAAATATAGAGCGCGTATATCACCGTTGATGTTCATACTCCAATATCCCGAAAAGGCTCCTTTGAGGGGATGAATTCTCAAACGGCGATCTGTTGGATCAACCACGAATAAGCGTAAACGCTCATCAAACTGGGCTTGAATGGGATTTGGCAGTCTCTTGTATTGCTTTTTGAACTGCGGAAGATACTTGATGACCATTTGTGCGGACTACTTCTTTAGATCATCCAAAAACTCATCTACCTCTTCGAATGCCCTACTGGCCTTGCCTCCTAAAAGATCTTTTTCGACCTCCGCTATCAGGCTCTCTAGATGTGGTGACATTGGTTCGGCAACATAGAATTCAATTCTGCGAGTTGCTACGACCTGTCGTAAGTATGCGTTCACCAACGCGCTCAGAGTCAGCCCCGCACTTTTAGCGACTTCCTGAGCAGCCTCTTTTATTTCAGAGTCGATCTTGACACTTATAACTGTCTTCATACTACAAAGTATATACAGCGTAAATTATGCCATCACCATACGATAGCTACTGCCGTATCCACCAAAGCTTAAACATGCAGCACTAATCGATGGCAAGTTAGCAATCGTTCCAATCATTGCTCGAAAGGTGAAAGCGAATTATCGTTTGTAAATTTTGCAATTTTTTATAAAATTGGGGGAACGGAGCCAAAAGATCGTCGTTGACGAAGTTGACATGACGAAGATTGAATGGTAAATCTTGGGTCTCTTCCAAGCCGAGATCTCTAATCGATCCAATACGCCTCGATTATCATCCAGGAGGGCCTTATGATATATGGCGACCGTACGATTTGATATTTTGTGAGTCGCAAGAGAGCTCTATTTTCTTTTGCGGATGGGGCGGAGGAGTGGCGCCGAATCGAACATCCGTACGCGCAGTTTCTGGTAGATATGCGGCGTCATAGGTCAGGAGTCGAGCGCTCGCTGTGTGGAGAGTTCGCCACCAGAAATACGTGGTTGTACTCACAATACGAAGACTATAGGTTCGAACCTTTTCCTTTTCAGCAATGGAACTGCAGCTTGGTGCCGATGCGACGTTACTGGTTTTTCTGAGGTAGCAACGATTGTTGTCATTCGAATGCTGCCTGTTTGGTTAGTCACGGTACACAGCCTCAGTCGTCGGTGATTAAGAGTTCCAAAAACGCGGCGGAGGAGTGCGTCGGTATGAATAGCTAGATCAATGGATCCCTCGTTAGATAACGAGGGATCCATTTTGAACTGCTCTTTGCGCCCGCAATTGCCTAGCCTCTTTTAACCACCACTACATCTAGTTTGCGTGGGCCGTGTACCCCTTCTACTCGTTCAAGTTCAATGTCCGATGTAGCAGAAGGTCCAGAGATCCAAGTCTGTGGTGCGTAACGGTCTATACGCTTCGTTGCTTCAGGTAGGACTTCTACGATCTGATCTTCAAAAACTACGGCGATATGGTGGTCGACAATCAGTGAAATCGCCCTCCTGCCTTGGCCTTGGCTGCCATCAAGGATGATTGTTCCGCTCGTCGCAACGGCAACGGCAGTCGAAGTCACAACAGAATCGATCTCGTCGAGTCGATCATTGCTAATGCTATTGTCGAAGGTCACGATCTTTAGAGTCTCTCTGCTCAACCATGAAGGGTTGAGGTCTTGGGCTGCCACTAGAGATGACGTCCCATTCTTGGTCAAAAGCTCTTCGATCGCCGTCGGTAGATCCCCTTCGCTACACCGAGTAATGGTCGCCTTGTAGTCGATAATGCGATCGATAAACAGCTCAATAGTCTCTTCGTGCGAGAGTGATCCGGAGCGACGATAGTCAGTGGTTGGCTCAGTTGGTTTTGTAAAGTTCGAGCCTACTATCGCTTCGATAGGGGCGATAAAAGAATCGATTGCCTCTCCGTCGGTTCGGCGATCTGAAAGTGGCGCAACTGATTGATTCTCGTTGCTGTGGTTAGTTGCAACAAACTTGCGACTTTGTTTAGCAATGTCTCTTTCAAGGTGAAGTCCAAATTTTGCAATTTGACGAAGACCATTTACCGCGCTCTTAGCTGACAGCGCACTATTTTTCTTTTTGGTAGCTTTGACGATTTGCTCTGGGTGGTACTCCTTCATCCAATCACGAAAAGAAACCCCATTTGGTATCGGCAGTGAACGTGCTTTGGTCCATGCTGAAAGGGGTGGTGGGGCAATATTGATCCGTCGCTTACCAACGAGAGAGGCACCTTTTCTGGCTAGATCTAAGAAGGCGACAAATAAGCGGGGATTATTGAAGGCGGTATAAACGCCCTCCATTAGGAGTTTTTCTCCCGATACATCTCCATCGTTTCGGGCGCTGTCGACGTTTTGAGATCGAAGCTCTACTAGAAGTTTTGGAATATCGATCTTTACGGGACATACTTCGTAGCATGCACCGCATAGCGAGGATGCATATGGGAGGGACTTTTCCAGTTTACCAAGTGCCCCCCGCCTTATCTGAGGAACTAAAACAGCTCCAATGGGTCCTGGATATGTTGAACCATATGAGTGGCCACCTGCGCGCTCATAGACGGGGCACACGTTTAGACAAGCTGAACAGCGAATGCACCTGAGTACTTCACGACCAACCGGATCTTTTAGAGCGTCGCTTCGTCCATTGTCGAGAAGTATGAGGTGAAAGTTTTTAGGTCCATCCCCAGGGGTAACTCCGGTGAAGACAGATGTGTAGGGGTTCATCCGCTCGCCGGTGGAAGATCGAGGAAGTAGTTGGAGAAACACATCCAAAGAGTCCCAATCGGGTACGATCTTGTCGATCCCAACCACTGAGATCAAGGTCTCGGGAAGGGTTAGACACATTCGTCCATTCCCCTCAGATTCAACGATCACAATCGATCCAGTCTCAGCTACTAGGAAGTTTCCGCCCGAAACCGCAACCTTGCTCTCTAGAAAGCGTGCCCGAAGGTGGCTCCTAGCTGCTGCCGCTAACTCCTTAGGGCTATCGGTCAATCCCTCTGGGGCCGGGACTCCCGATTTACCCATATTTTCGATGAAGATTTCGCGGATCTGTGCGCGATTCTTGTGAATTGCAGGCACCAATATATGCGATGGAAGGTCGTCGCCGAGTTGTACGATCAGCTCTGCCAAGTCGGTCTCGTATGCCTCAAGGCCAGCCTCTTCAAAGGCTTTGTTTAGTTCGATCTCTTGAGTGGCCATCGATTTGATCTTTACAACTGACTTGGCACCATAGGACTTGGTAAGCGATATCGCAATTGCGTTGGCCTCAGCGCCATCTTTGGCGTAGTGAACGTGACCTCCTGCTTTGGTAACGTTTGTTTCGACCATTCGGATGAGTTCAGGGAGTTGCGATTGCGCGAGGTCTTTGATGTATGCTCCGTGGTCTCGCAGGGCCTCCCAATCGTCGAGTTCAGCTACTACTTTCGCACGTTTATTTCGAATCGTCGAGGTCGCATGACCTAGATTTGCCCTTAGTTGTGAGTCGTTTAGCGCTGCAATTACCTGCTTTTGAAATGGACGTGGGTCGTCAAATGTCCTAGATGTCACTTTTCATCTCCAGTTTGTGCGAGTATCTCGGCCAGATGCATGACTTTTAGACCGCTCTTCATTCGATCTGCAATACTTCCAATATGGGTAAGGCAGGAGTTGTCAAGCGAACAGAGAACCTCGGCGCCACTTTTCTTGACCGATGCGAACTTGTCGCTTCCCATAGCAATTGATGTATCAGAGTTTTTAAGGGCAAAGACACCGCCAAAGCCACAACAGGAGTCTTCTTTTTCCATCTCAACCAACTTGAGGTTTCGTACCGCCTCAAGAAGGCGCCTTGGCCGATCACCAGCCTTTGTTACTCGAAGTGAGTGGCAAGTGGGGTGGTAGGCGACCTTATGCGGAAAGGATGCCCCGACATCTTCTACTTTGAGAACATCGATTAGAAATTCGCTAAATTCAAAGACCTTAGGGGCAAATTGTGATGCACTTTCTTCAAAGCTATGGTCACCGGTGGCTACCGCAGCGTTATGGTAGACCTCTCGAATTGTGCCAACGCAACTTGCCGATGGGGAAACGATGTAGTCAAACGATTCAAATACGTCGATCGACCTCTTTGCTAATTCAATCCCCTCGACTCGGTAACCCGAGTTGAGATGCATCTGTCCGCAGCAACTCTGTCCTTCAGGAAAGTAGACCGCATGTCCGAGGCGTTCTAAAACCTTGACTACAGAGATCGCAGCGTCAGGGTACAGAGCGTCGTTGATACAAGTGATCATCAAGCCAATCTTCATTGGTTTCCTCAAATTCTAGATAATGTCGTCTTTGAGCGGATCGTGCACATCTACGTGCAGAAAGAGACGGCCCATATAAAGATAACACCGTAACGGGACGTAAATGGGGCTGCGCTGATATGTAATCATACCCAAGTCAACGTCGATTTGCGACATCTACCCGGGTGAATTTGTGGGCAATTTCAATAACTCCCTTGGAAGCGAGCGATCATTTGGTAGCTTAGGGCTACGGCCGTAGTCGTATGGGGTTGCGGTCTTGGATTGAAAGCGGTTTGAAGTGGCGAAGTTAAAGTTAGGGCTGCAACTTGGATACTGGGGATCTAGGCCTCCTGCGGGTGCAATGGAGATGGTTCACGCTGCCGAAGACGCTGGTTTTGACTCTATGTGGACCGCTGAAGCTTACGGCTCCGATGCGCTAACACCTCTTGCGTGGTGGGGTTCCCAAACCACGAAATTGCGTATTGGCACCGCTATTATGCAGGTGAGTGCTAGGACGCCAACGGCGGCCGCGATGGCCGCTATGTCGCTCGACTACCTTAGCAATGGCCGATTTATCATGGGAATTGGAGCATCTGGCCCTCAAGTGGTTGAAGGGTGGTACGGTCAGCCCTACCCAAAGCCATTGTTGAGAACCAGAGAGTACGTCGAGATTGCGCGAAAAGTCATCGAGCGAGAGGGCCCAGTTCAATATTCAGGCTCCTTCTATTCGCTGCCGTATGAGGGTGGCGCCGGGTTAGGTAAGGCGTTGAAGTCGACCATACATCCACTTCGTACCAATATCCCGATTGCAATAGCCGCTGAGGGTCCAAAGAACGTAGCACTTGCCGCAGAGGTTGCGGATGGATGGTTCCCCTTCTGGTTTTCGCCCCGATCGAATGACTTCTACTCAAAGGCGCTCGCCGAAGGCTTCGCCAAGCGAAGTGCTCCTAGTCCGATCGAGAATTTCGAGGTCTTTTGTCCCGTGCCGGTCGTCATCGATGACGATCTGGAGGCGGCAGCTAACAAGATACGTCCCATGATTGGCCTTTACGTTGGAGGAATGGGGGCGAAAGATACGAACTTTCACGCTGATGTCTTTATTCGAATGGGATACGAAAAGGAGTGTGAAGAGATTCAAGGTCTCTACTTAGCAGGGCGCAAGGATGAGGCGTTAGCCGCGGTCACCATGGAGATGGTTGAAGATGTAGCTCTCATTGGACCCAAAGAGCGAATTCGTGATTCACTTGAGCGATGGAGTGAAACTGTGGTGACCACCGTGATCGTTGGAGGAGACTTATCTACTATCCGAACTATGGCGGAGTTGACTGCATAGGATTTGGAGCCTGCGTTGTTTGCTGGTAGTGACAATTGCGTCTTAGCTTGATAAGGATTGCACCCCCAAAGTTGCAGCGCACTTCGAATTCGCTCCAAAAATACCTTGCGATATTTAGTTTGTGGATTCGAAATTTTGCTATGTTATCCATTTGAAGGGATGTTCAATCAGCGTTACTTGGTTTGTGACCTCTCATGGCGTCACACCATAGTGAAACTTGTGTGCGAGGATTTTTGAAAGGGGAGTGATGATCGACCCGGCATTTGCAGCGCACTTTGCAGCAAACTGGGCTGAGGCGTGGAATGACCATGACCTAGATGCGATCCTTGCCTTTCTCCATGACGACTTTGAAATGGTGTCGCCGGCGATTGTTAGGATCGCCGGCGTGGATAGCGGGAGATTGGCAGGGCGAGAAGCAGTCAGCGCCTACTGGGCTAAGGCGCTTTCTCAATTTCCGAATCTCAACATCGAAATCGTTCAGGTGCTTTCTGGTATCGACTCGATCGTGGTCTACTCGAGAATCGGACAAGGTCGCAATCTAGCCGAGACCTTCTACTTCGACGATGCCTCTTCAAGCACCCCTATGGTGACAAGGTCGATCTCGCACTACACCCAGTAATTCGTGCCAGCAAGCCCTTAGATTGCTGGATACGAGGCTCGGTATTCGCGCTTTTTACGGTCGCCTGTGGCTTAACTATGGTCGGCTAGCCCGGGTCGACGTGTTACACCTGACCGGATCTCATTTGGGGATTGGCATCGAGGTGAAAGGTTTCGCTGATAAGTGAGGCCGAATCGACTAGCGAATTCAGTTGGACACAAGGTTTCCGCCTCGTGGGATGTAATCTATGCGGGACTAATGTTTTACCTGTTCCTCAAGAGGCAGATATCCAACAACGTGATATGCATAGCGTGCCGTAGCCCTAGGTTTCGAACTGTTAGCGATGTCTTCTGGGGCTAAGTCCAATGTTCTATTCGAATTAGTTGTGGGTGGTGCAAGATTCATAATGTCCTCATTGATTACTCGGGCGTCGGGGCCGGTCGAAGTAGTTGCGGGGCGTGTTGTAATGGCGCTGCTTAGATCGGTGGGGAGTGTCGCCTTTACTGAGAAGCTGCTATCGGGTGGAAGTTGCATGATTGTTACGAGATCGCTTTTGGAAAAGTAACCGATCACTGGATAGCCACCTGATACAGGGTGGTCGCGGCCAATGACAAAGCCATTTCCGTCCGGGTTGATCTGTAGCGCCCCTGCGGCAATTGGATGTGACTTAGCGAGGGCTCGTGAAAATTGGATCTTTGGCGTGATTTCGAGGTGCACCCCGCTTCGCGACTTTCTACCGGTGACGGAAAAGGTAGTGCTACTTAGCCGAGCTATATCTTTGCTTGTGAACAGCTCGTCATCTGGTCCAAGCGTCAATTGAATTAGCTCCGGTTCTACTTTCACCTTGCTGGCGCTAAACGAATTTGTGAAGTCAGTAACTTCGGAAAGTTGGGTGGAGTATGCGGTTTCCCCAATCGTGCGATTGAAGACGATATTGGATCTAAGTGGTCCCTCTCGCGGCTTGCGACAAAGAACAGTGGTCTTTCCAATCCTTTGACCAATCGTAGATAGGGTGTCAAAGGATTGGACTTCTCCTAAATTTGCCTCTTGGGAGGAGATGCCACCTCCGAAGGCTAGATATTCATACGACCTATCTCCACCGAAAGGGTTTGATACCCGAACCGATTCTCCCACGTTGACCGGGACTACACACATAGGCGATAGCTGATGGCCCTCTACGAACACTCCGATTGACTCGCGCGTGTAGGCGATGTGAGAGTCGACGAGCACCCGAAATTCGATTGATGAGCCAAGAGCGATTTCGATCCCGGCTAACTCTGCAGAATTTCCAACTGCGAGATTCGCGATCTGCAAAAGCGCGGCATCTACAGGACCGGATCGGGAGATTGCGACTGGTCCAAGGTGGTCGCGATAACCGCCTTGGACTGTCGCCTGTCCAGTAATTTCCGTAATCTCAGCGAGGGTTTTTAACCCGTGTAAATGCTCAGTGCCAGACCGACTAGCCAACTGTATACCTTCTACCTGCGCAGCCTCGGTAGTTTCGTACGTATTGCCTCTCGTTGCATCAGATTTGAAAGCAGATAGGGATACACCGTTATTATCTTTGTCGTCAGAACGATCTTGGCGAATGAATCTGATCTTGTCGCCCCGCTTGATGGTGCCGCCAATAACTAGCTCTTCTATTGGGTCAATGATGGTGCCGACGATATTCCAGCCCCCGGGCGATGCAAGCGAGTAGATTCCCACGTACGGACCACCCAAAGCCAGAGATCTTGGTGGCACAAGGGGGCGTGGGGTCGCTCGACGTGGAAGATGACAGCTGTCGGGTAGGCCGCTTAAATAGAGAAACCCTGGAGCGAAGGCGATCTCTTCTACTTGGTACTCTGTCTCCTCTAATGCTCTCGTTAGCGCATCGATAGTTATGCCTTGAACGATTGCGTCATTGAGGTCCTCTCCATCGAGTTGGAATCTGATCGAATGCTCTTGTCGCCTGTTATTCGCTTCGTGGTTATTGAGAACGTTGGCGGAGTTGGATTTATTTTCATCGACGTTCCATGGACTGCTTAAGATTGATCGTGATACGACATCTACCATCAGTTCCAACGCGACGTTGGTGTCGAACTCTATGAGAACCTGGTCGCCGAAGGCGTAGTAGTTGAGTACATACGGCGTAATCCGGTGGTTTAGCACATTGGCTATCTGCTCTTTAGTTAGTCCGTCAACTTGTATTAGTTCAGGGCTAACTTGTCGAGCTCTAAGCATTGTCAGGTTCAATCGTACCCAATGATTGGATGATCTTGAAGTGCCGATTCAGGTGAGGGCAGTTTTTCTTAGATTGGTGCGGTACGTTGGGCCAATACACCACCGCTATTGGAACTCATTTCGCATCTCAAATAGTTTGGCAAGCGCTTCGATCGATGGTCGGTGATCACCGTGAAAGCAGATGACATCGACGATAAGGTCGACCTTGTTGCCCGATTCCGCTACGACAGTCGACGCCTTAGCGATCGACGCCACTTGTTCTAGGATCTCGTCGATGTCGATTAGCTGTGAACCTCCCTGCGTACGAGGAGCGAGAGATGCGTCATCTAAGTATCGTCTGTCAGCGAAGCCCTCCTTCATAAAGGCGATGTTATTTTCTATACATAAGCCTTCAAGTGAGCTCCGCGGCGCACCGATGAAGGTTGTTTCGTCCGCAACTTCTTCGAAGGCTTCTAGGAAAGTTTGAGCGATCTTTCTGTTGCTGAACATATCGTTATAAAGAGCACCGTGGGCTTTTATCAGCTTTGGCTCTTCACCGGTTAGTTCGCACAAGTAGCTGAACTGATCTTTGAGCTGTTTTTTCAGCACTTTGGATTCGATATCGATCGATCGTCGGCCGAAGTGTTCGGGGTCGACATAAGAGGGGTGGGCAGCGATTTTGACGCCATTTTCTCGTGTGAGTTCGATCGCCGTCGTGATGCTTTCGTAAGTGCCACCATGACCACCGCAGGCAATGTTGGCGATGTCAACGAAGGGTATGACTTCAGAGTCGAATCCCACTGACTTATCCTCGAACGTTTCACCTACGTCGGCGCAAAGAATCATTGAATATTGAGGATAATGCGAATTGGTGAGAGTCTTCAACTCATTGATTTGTAAAACTATGGATTACTTTGAGGCAAATTACATTAGTATGTTTTCGGGCCTGTAGCTCAGTCGGTTAGAGCAGGGGACTCATAATCCCTTGGTCCCGGGTTCGAGTCCCGGTGGGCCCACCAGTTCAGAGGTTATATGCCTTACTTGTGATACGATAATCCCAACAGAAAACCCATCAAGGGGTTTGAAGTTGGGGGAATCGATGGCAGGAAGCATGCGGCTTGTGGCCCAGCCGGACACCTGGGAATTGCGTGTGTTCATGGGTCGAGACAGCCTCGGAAAAATCAAGCATCGCTATGTTCGATTCCGCGGTACGAAGCGCCAGGCCGAACGAGAGCTTGCCAGATTGGTGTCTGAGCACGAGGCAAAACCAGCGCCAATCGTTGAGACCGAATTTAAGTGGAACTCGACGACCACCATCAACGACGCGATCGTTGCTTGGCGCAACAATGGCTGGGCAGATCTCTCTCCGTCCACGACGCGCAGGTACGAGAGTCTATGGAAGGTGAAGATCAAGGACTCCATTGATCGAAGGCGCATCTCGTCGCTGTCATCGTATGACGTTGAGAAGTACTTGCGAAGTCTGAAAGATGAAGGACTCGCTGAGGCAAGTGTACGCCAAGTCAGGGCAGTACTCGGAAGAGCGTGCCGATTGGCTCGCAAGTGGAGCGGTGGGGCTTTGCCCAACCCAATTGCAGATACCGAGATGCCTGGTTGGTCGATTGAGTCTCACACGCCAGTGCGGGCTCCATCACTTGATGAGGTGCAGAAGTTACTTGTTGCAGCCCAAAGCCTAGATCCGCGCATCAGCTGTATTCTTCGCATCATCGTTGCCACTGGCATGCGCAGGGGCGAGGCCTGTGCAATCCGTTGGAACGATTGTGATCTCGCACTCGGCACCATCCGAATCGATGAGTCGATTGTATCGAATTGGAAACAACGGACCAAACTGGCCCCAGTTAGCTTGACCAAGTGGCCCCACTCTTAGACACATTAATTCCTATCATTGAGTTTATGAAAAACGACTCAAAAGACAGAAAAAGGATGCTAAGAGTGGAACTCTACGAGAATATCAGAGTTGCGGTAAATAAAGAAGGCTTTTCGATTAGAGGGGCTGCAA
>JAKAZZ010000045.1 GCA_021826315.1 Actinomycetes bacterium | reverse complement strand
TACGAGCGTTGTTTTTCCGTGGTCGACGTGGGCTATAATTGCAATATTGCGCAGGTCATCTCTTGTAGGCAATCCAAACTCCAAAAAAGTGCCGAAATAGGTCAGGTACTAGTCGACTTGTGAACTATTAAAGCCTAGTCGTGGCCTTGGCGGTAGCCTTTAGCGACCGTGTTCCCCCCGCTCTATCTCGCGTTCTATGTCGTGCCACGTGGAATCGGCGACATTTGAGAACTCGTCATCGGTATCATTTGCTTTTGCCAGAATGTATCCGCCCATTGACCAAAATATTGCAATCGAAATTACCTTCACAACACCACCTGCGGCGAGCTGGTCAGAGACTGGAT
The DNA here is from genome assembly GCA_021826315.1 of Actinomycetes bacterium. Lineage (GTDB taxonomy): Bacteria > Actinomycetota > Acidimicrobiia > Acidimicrobiales > Acidimicrobiaceae > Acidithrix. The sequence goes on along the minus strand of JAKAZZ010000045.1, from coordinate 21,577 downwards.
CGAGGCCAATCATGTGAGCTCCAGCGGCAAAGTGGGGATAGATGGAGTGGCGAGTGAAGATGAGTATGAGAGCTGGAAATGTAGGTATCAGTGACTGGGCGAAGAGATATGCAACTCTCCCAAGTGGCGATAGTCCCCTTGTGCCCGGGAGAAGATTTAGCGCTGTGAACCACATTATCAGTGAAGCAAAGAGCAGTATTAACCTTTCGAGGACGAAGGCTAACTCCGATGAGGTCGCTAGGGAGACCACGGATGGAACCATTGATGCGATGAATGCAGCTGAAAATAGTGCGCTCGATGCAATCGGTCTTGTCAATGACATCAGGATTCGATCGATGTAGCGATGGCGTGTTAACACATTTAGAAGCCACTTCGGAAGTGAGATCAAGAAAAGAGGAAGGGCGATGATAGCTAGTAGGGAGTTGCTCATTAGGTAGGCAAACAGCGAGTAGCGCATAGCCAGATCTCCAATTGGCCATGCGAACGTTAAAAAGGCTAGGAGGATTGCAACGCGGAACTGGACTGCTTGTCGCCGTGTCATCGTCCTAACGAAGGCATCGCTAGCTAATTCGGGACTGGCAAGGAGAGAAGAGGCTTCTCTGAGGTCAATGTTTCGACCAGTTCTCCTGATTGCATATGGGCCAACTGCTATCGCAAAGAGTGAAATCACCACAGATATTGCATGTGGAGCGAAGGAGATGCCTTCAATCATCGCTTCCCTCCTTGACGACCCGCGCAACTGCTAGACAGCTTGCCCCCCACGATAATATCGCACTTTGCACGAAATGTAGTACAGCCTTACGAGACACGAACAGCCGTGTTCGTCCTCTCCGCTTGAACTTTTGTGACATTTTGTCATCTGCTCTGAATTAGCATCAAATACGTATGGCCTCACAAGATTCTTTTACCCGATTAGTGAACGTTTATCTGCGTCTTTTGAATGCTCGATCGCCTGTGACGATCGATTCAATCCTCAACGACGTCGATGGATTTAGTGGAAATAACGAGGCGAATCGTCAGGCATTTGAGAGGACGAAGCGTGATCTTAGAAATATTGGCGTCGAAATTGAAACTGTTAAGGATGAAGAGGGTCGAGAAGGATACATAATAAGCGATCCGAACTCGTCCAAGGTTACCCTAGATTTGACCTTCGACGAGGGAATTGCCCTGTCCTTGGCTATGGCTACCGTTCAATTTGGATCGTTTTCGGGTTCGGATGCAGTCAAAAAGCTGGGACTCTTCGGCCAAGGGCGGGAGGTCTTCTTTACGACGTTGCCGTCGGATGCTAACATCGTCGAGATTGCTGAAGCTACTTGGAGCGACGTGACGATCGTCGGTGAATACAACGGACGAAGACGAGAGATTGAACCCTACCGCCTCCTCTTTAGATATGGTGCATGGTTTGTTGCCGGTCGCGAGGTTGGTTACGAACTTTTCAAGACGTTTCGGACCGATCTATTTGACGGAGGTGTCACTCGCACAGATCGCCACTTCGTCAGGTCGAATGACTTTGACCCGGATACCTTATTACCAGAGAGTCCATCACAGATAAAGTTCGACGATGCCTTCGAGATACACCTAGAGATTCCGCCAACACTCCTTGAACTCGTCATTGAGCGACTTCCACAGTTAGAAGTTCTGGGGCAATCGGATGACTTCGTGCACGCAAAGGCGACGATTTCTTCGCGTTACTTCTTCAGAATGTTCTTTATGGAGTTCGGTGAACTTATTTCAATGCTTGACGGCGGAAACAAGCGCTACATTTCCCAATCATTGAAGGCTTCACTTGACTTTCAAGTCAAAGTGTCGAACATGGCCATTGAGCTTGAAGGTGCTAAGGATGGCGTTGATGAAAGTACAAAGTCTGAAATCGATTCGACTAGGAAGCGCACGTCAGGAGTGGAACAGTTTCAGCGAGCGGCCACGCTTCTTCCGTGGTTATATCGAAATGGTCGTACTGACATTCACGAGATTTCTGAACTGCTCGGCATAACGCCAAAACAGGTTATCCCTTTCATACAGACGCTCGCCTGTTGTGGGCTTCCTCCTTATACTCCAGACGCGATGATTGACGTCTTTATTGAGGGAGACGATGTCATTGCCTTCATCGATGAACAGTTCGTCTCAAATTTGAAGTTCTCAATCGCAGAGGTGCTAGTTGCAATGATTGCGGCTCAAATCACCATTTCATCGGTGGGTGGAGCGGTCGTTGAACCGTTGCGGAGTGCGCTTACCAAGATCGTTAAAGCATCAAAGTTGGACCTATCCGATGTTGAGTTAGTGTCAGTCGACTTTGATGGTGCAAGCAAAGTCGAACCTGTACGTTTGGCGATAGCGGATCGTAAAGGAATTGTATTTCATTATTTGTCGATATCAAGTAGGTCGTATTCACTCAGAAGGGTGGCTCCAGTAATTCTCAAAGCGAGGGGCGAAGCTTGGTACCTTGATGCCTTTTGCTTCGACGCAAATGCCATGAGGACATTTCGTCTCGACAGAATGGGTACGGTTGAGGAGTTTGAAGTCGAAGCTTGGCCCTCTCGAGATTTGGTTGAAAAGGTGAGTGGCTACGACTTTGACTTTTCAGATTCAAGTGGCGTCGTAGAAGTCACAATTCTCGTGCACCGCGATCACCTTTGGCAGCTTCGAACCGCTAGCTACCGAGTGGTAGGCACCTATGAGAATTGGCAGATCGTGGTTATAGATGTCGCCTCCCCCAACTGGCTTTACAACTTAGTAGGAGCCAGCAACGGAAATATCGCGGTGGCGAACCCTTCCCACTTACAGGTTGGCGCAGTGGCGATGCTTGAAGATACTCTGAAGGAAAATGCGACTTTAGGATGAGTCACAAAGACGAAAGTTGCTTCTAGTTTTGAAGTGTAAATAATTCTTGTAGTTTCGAAAGGTGAGTCAGTGAAGGACATTGACATCAAAGGTGGCACGGTCAATTTCTCCGGTGCAAATGGCGATCAAATAGAGGGTTACCTGGCTATCCCGGTTGCCGAAGGATCGCGAGGTAATGTGGTAGTTATCCACCACATGCCAGGTTACGATCGCGCGACCAAGGAGATCGCCCTTCGGTTTGCATCGATGGGTTACAACGCTCTCTGTCCAAATCTACACTACCGTGAGGCACCAAGTGCTGATAGTGACGATGCCGCCGCCGCATCAAGGGCTAATGGCGGAGTTCCTGATGAGCGTTTAATTGGCGATGTGCAAGGTGCGAAGGATTACCTAGCAGAGCTTCCGTCGTCCAATGGAAAATTTGGGGTTATTGGGTACTGTTCTGGTGGCCGCCAGACGTTTCTTGCAGCCTGCAACATCGAATTTGATGCAGCTGTTGACTGCTACGGCGCCTTCATCGTAAATAATCCAGCACCCGAATTTCCAGTTCGAATGAATGCGATAGCGGATCAGGCTCCAAATCTGACTGCCAAGCTACTTGGACTATTCGGGGTTGAAGATCAAAATCCGTCTCCCGAAGAGGTTGGTCGTCTCGATGAGATCTTGACGGAGTTAGGAAAAGTCCATGAGTTTCATACAATGGAAAACGCTGGCCATGGCTTCTTTGCAACGGATCGTCCCTCTTACAGGGTGGAAGCTGCAAATCGGGGCTGGGAGCTAATCCGCGACTTCTTTGCTGAAAACCTTTAGGGGGTTTTTGTGTGCACCTATATCGTTGAAAAAGTTGAGATAAAAGGCTCCGCAAAGGGGCGCAACGGTTGGTTCTCCTCCGATGAAGTGGTTGTTTCATTTGATCATCCAGTTCACGCCATGGACGATCATACATTGAATATTGACTTTCTAAAAAGCGACGGCTCAGCAACTGACAGGGTAGCGCTTGAGATCAGACCAGCAGATGCGCTAAAGTTTGCTAAGACGATTCTCGCGGTGCTTGAAGAAGCCCCCGACTCTCTGAAGTAGCCACAAGGCCACCACTCACTTAAAAGCCATCGGACCTTTCCCTGTAAATTCCAACTGGGGAGGGCCGATGGCTTTTCTAATTTCGAAACGTAAGAGCGTTGCACTCTCGTACTACCAAGAGGAAGAGGATGCCCTCTTTCGACAAGTTACTCCGCGCGACGACTACCAAGGTTATTTGAACGATTTCGAGTCCGCGCGGAGGGGCGAGGTAATAAATCTAGGATTTCATACTCCCTCCAATGACCGACGAAATTATCGAGTTATTGAGGCTGTTGCGGCTGCACCGAAGGTCGTCTCCCTTCTCTTTGCCTTTGGCGACCGTCATGTTCGAGAGGCGGTCCTAGCTGCACATATGGTGGCAACAGATGAGACGCTTATGACCTTAGAAAGTCAATTCAACTTCGCCAACGTAACTCGCGGCGGTGTGAGTGTTAGGCGCAAAGGAGTGTTGGAACCTATCGCCTTTACTCACATTCTCTCTCGCTCTAGGGACCCCCATCTTCACAGCCACATACTTATCCCTAATTCAATCTCGGTAGAGGGTTTGGCTCACGCCCTTTCCTATGATCTCCTGTCATATGGCTCAAAGTACGCCGACATCGTTTACCTCACTGCGCTCAAGAAGTACCTTGCGCGTCCAGAGATACTTGAAGTCATTGCGCGTCCATCGCAGCTGGCACTCTGCCCTCAAGCTCACGAGTTGTTTTCAAGGCGTAGTCGAGAGATCGCTCTCTTTGATGTATTTCAAACTCCTCGTTCGAGGCGTATCGCTCAGCGATCGAGCCGCCAAGATAAAGGCGACCTCAGCGAAATTAGCAAAGTATTCGAGATGTGGCAATTATCTGAACTGTCCAGAAGTCCATCTTTATCACCGGCGTCTACCGTCGACTTGACCCTAGCTTCCCAGATCGCAGCCGTCTATAAGCACCTTGAGGACCGAGCAATCACAGGTGGTCTCGACCACTTTTTTCTTCATGCTCGAGAACGAGTTCGAGGCGCACTACTCGGACCGATCATAAATGAAAATCCGTTGCTTACGAGACTTTCGATAACTCCAACAGAGGATCTCGGTTGCGATCCTGTTCAGCGAATCAAAGTCGTGGAAGAGGAGACCCTGGCAAACGATCTCTCCCACTTCGAACAAGTTGGAGGATCGATATTGAAGGTGCGCTCTAACGCTGCAGAAGATCTCATTGCCCTAGATGGTCTACTTAGGAGATCGATTAGAGGGGGAGTTGGCATACTGTCCATTAGTCAAGATCGAATCGAGACCCTGGGAGACTCCTTAAAGGCGACATCGATCGACTTCAACAGATTTAACGCACGAGAGCTAAAGGAAAAAGAAGTTATGGTAGTCACCTCCGCGACGGCACTGCCATCGCTTTTGGGAGTCATTGAGTTCGATAATTTTTCCTCTTCGACGTTGGTAATCGTCGATTCAGGGCGTTATCGAGAAGGCGAAGCAATTGGAAGAGGAGCATCAATCAGGCAGGAAATTCTTCAGGATTTTCAAACTATCGATGGCAAACTACGCGACGAAAGCGAACGGTCGACCTTGACACTTACCTTTGATGGGCGGGATTTTGAAGGAGCGCCTCATTCTGCGGCAGAGCGAACAAAGCGACTTTCGTTCCACCCCTCCGCTCGATCTCTCATTGATGAAGTTGTCGATGGACAGGCGAGCACAGTCATATGTGGTGGGCTGATATATCCTGACCAGCACGAGCGGCAGCGGGTTGTTGTGGAAGATGACAAGGTTCGCTCGGCTATATCTAAAGCTATCGGCGATAGGGTTCGCAAATTAGACGAAAGCTCATTTGAAGCTAGTTCGGCTCAATTTCGAGGTGACAATAGTGTGACCATGAAAGAGAAGTATCTCTCATTTTGCGAGATCCATCCTTTGAGAAAAGAGGTCACACTTAGCGATTGTGGTGAATCGGTAGCCTTCAACGCCTTTGGCGTAATGTCAACGAGCGAATTTATTCGGAGTTCAGCTACTCGTTCCCATATTAGCGAAGTCGTGGGCGAACGAGAAGGTGAGATCTGTCGATCGATCAACAGCGACGAAGAGGTAAGTATGAGGGTTGAACCACTCCCGATATCGCGCCAAATTCTACGGCGGGCTACCTTCGGTGAACGAGCGATTCGATTGCTTGGCACAGGGTATGAAAATGCACCGCGCGATAGTGCTGCGGAAGGACCAATTGGTTCGAACAATATGGGCAAATCCGTCGTCGACATGGTTGAGCATCTTGCGACTTCAAATGTTCTCACGCACTCCGTATCTACCTCGGGAGATAGTTCTTTAAATCGACGAATCGCACGTATTGTCGACATTGGCAGCCTTGGCCAGAGCGCCGACGCCTCTGATGGATCTCGAATTGTTGCGAACGTAAGAACACTGTCGCGTTTGGTTGCTGAGAAAAGGAGGTACCTAGGGGCTCCTCAAGGTATTTCTCCTGAAAAAGTCACGAAATTCGTAGAGGTTGGCCTTTCGTATCTGGAAAATGATGAGCTTCACGAATTGAATCGAGGCACCCTATCGAGGCTTGATTCCCCGCGCGATCGTTTGCTGGAGCGAGAGCTCGGGCTTTCTCTGTAAAAGGTTGTCTTACTCCTCCATATTGTTATTACATCAGCTAGGGATGGTTTGAAATTATTAGGATTTCGAAGTAATCTTTATCAATCTCGGCGACGGTCGAGGTGTATTTGGGTACTGGCGTCAAGTTGGTTGACGGTTGTTGTATCTAGCGGAGTAAAAAGGGGAATGGGTTGCGCGTTGAACTAAACGTACTTGACTATCTTGAGCGAGCTGCTCTCGTTTATCCCGATCGTATTGCAATTGTAGATGAACCGAGTGCTCCGGGATCCTTGGGCGAGATAACTAATCTCTCCCTGTATCGTCGTGCTAGGAATATGGCAAAGGCGCTCGAAGATATGGGGGTTGAGCAGGGAGAGCGAGTAGCAATCTTTAGCCCAAACTCAGCGAAGATGATTGTTTCGCTTTATGGCGTCTCTGGATTCGGGAGAACGATCGTACCGATCAACTTTCGACTCACTCCAGAAGAGGTAACCTACATCATTGAACACTCCGGAGCCTCGGTCCTATTAGTTGATCCCGACTATGAGGAACACCTTGCGTCTATCACGGTCAAGTCCAAGATCATAATGGATGGTGTTCAGGACGCACATCTGTTTGGCGAGCTAGCTGACGATGGCGTAGGTCCAAAACCTTGGGCCTCCGATGAATCTTTCACTTGCTCCATCAACTACACATCCGGTACAACCGCCCGACCGAAGGGTGTTCAGATTACGCATAGGAATATGTGGCTGAATGCAGCTATCTTTGGATGGCACGCCGGCGTCACTGATGAAGATGTCTATCTTCACACGCTTCCGTTGTTCCATGTCAATGGGTGGGGAATGCCATACGCCATAACGGGAATGGGTGGCAGAAATGTCATTCTTCGAAAGGTTGATGGCGAAGAGATTTTGCGTCGAATTGAAGTCGAAGGTGTCAACTTCATGTGCGGTGCTCCTGCGGTTTGGGCTGCCGTATTGCAGGCTGCCGAGAAGCGTCGTGCAGCTGGAGTTGAAATTCCTGGTAGAGACCTCGTTCGAATTGTCGCCGCGGGAGCTCCACCACCGTCGAAGACCATTGAACGTATCGAGAGGGAACTCGGTTGGCGCTTTATGCAGATCTACGGGCTCACTGAGACCTCACCGGTTCTTACATTCAATAAGCATCGTAGTGAGTGGGATGGCCTCGAACTCGAAGAGAGGGCCAAATTGCTATCGCGTGCTGGTGGTCCGGTGATTGGTACACGTATTCACGTAGATTCAAATGGAGAAGTTTTGGTCAAGGGTAACCAAGTCTTTGAGGGTTACTGGGATAATCCAACAGCTACCGCAGATGCCCTTGAAGGTGGATGGTTCCACACCGGCGACGGGGGATTTGTTGAAGATGGATATTTGACGATTTCGGATCGTAAAAAGGACGTCATCATCACCGGAGGCGAGAACGTCTCGTCTATCGAGGTTGAGGATATCATATTCCAACATCCTCAAGTTGTAGAGGTTGCTGTTATCGGTGTTCCAGACGAAAAGTGGGGGGAGACCATCAAGGCGCTAGTTGTACTACGCCCTGACTCTTCGGTTACAGAGGCGGACATTGTCAACTTTTGTCGTGAACGTTTAGCGCACTTCAAGTGCCCTACGACAATTGAGTTTCGGGACGAGCTAGCCCGAACCGCGACTGGAAAATTGCAAAAATTCAAGCTGAGGGCGCCTTACTGGGAGGGCCGCACTCGCCTGGTCAACTAGGTGAAAGAATAACTTTCGACATTTTGAATTATCAGTGATAGGTCTGCCTCATTTTTCACTAAGTGAGGCAGACATTTTTAAACGTCATCAATTATGTGAAATGGCTCCCCTAATTCACAGCCATACTCTTTACCTATTCGCCGTGCGAATGTTAGGGTCATCTCTAAGAGATCGTTTTCACCAGACCTATCTTCCATTGATGTCTGGTGCTGACTCTTGTGGGAGAGCAACGCTTGTACCTTTTTTTCGATATCGGCGCTAGCTACCTCCTCAACGTAATTTATCTGATCTGGTTCAAAGAGCAGGACTGAACTGGGTCTGTGGTGTTTTCCAAGTTCCCTGTAGAAGTGAGGATCACGTGCGGCAACTACAGCATCGATAACGATCTGTCCGCAGTTTCTGTGGTCGGGATGGAGGCGATATCGCTTCCATGGGTCGTGGCTTACAACTACATCGGGTCGAAATTTCCTAATCTCCGAGGCAACTTGGGCAATCGTTCGCGACGAGTGTTTTAGTTCTCCGTCGATCCAATTCAGCCACTTGACTGATACTCCTTCGCCAATCACTCTTGCCGATGCCAACTGTTCTTCCTTGCGTATTAGTGCTAGGGCGTGTCCGTCTTGGTGATCGTCCCAGGTACCTTTAGATCCGTCGGTCATGACGAGGATTTCGATTTGGGTACCCTCCTTGGACCATTTGGAAAGAGTTGCTCCACTTCCAAATTCGACGTCGTCGAAGTGTGCCCCGACTGCGAGCACTCTATTTGGTCGCGGTAAAGGTGGACGTAGGCTAAGTACATCGCCGTAGTAGTTAGAGGTCATTTCTCACTCCTTGACTGGTCAATTTGATCATCGTTTCAATCCTTAAACGTTCAGTCGGCGAAAGAGTCTTGTCACCCTGGAGCGTCAGTAGATCCTCAAAGCTATCAATGTCGACTGTCTCCTTGGTCGGTGATCCAGCATAAGCAATTCCAAAGTGTTTTATGACTTCGGTGAGGTGTGACTTGAATGAACCGTTTCCGAATTTGAAGTCGATTCTTTCACTCGTAGGAATCGTAAGAATTGATGTTCCGATATAGAGTCGATCGGAGGTGACTATCGGCGTGGGTTTTGAAACTATTGCAGCAAGAGAGCTCCTAGACGGTAGGGCAATATCTCCCATCACAACGCCGTAGCCTCCTTCGCTTCCGTATTCTTCAAGTGCCTCGCTAAGTGCGACATTGAGGGGGCTCGAAGTCGTCAATGTTAGGCAACCCAACGCGCTTGCCCACTCTTCCACTTCGTCAGACGTAGTTACAACTACACGCCTAGAGATCGTTGCTAGCTCAGAGATTACGCCTTGGGCGAGATCTGTCAATAATCGCCGCCGATTGGCTTCGGAGATTCCTGCTAGTCGACTCTTTCCAACATCGAAGCTACGAACTGGAATAAGGATCAGCCTTTTCGTAGTATCCATGGAGTTGTCGGTGAAAGTTGTGGCATGCAGCATAGGTAACACTTAGAGCATAAAAGTAATGGAATCTATTCGTTTGAATCTAAGGAGTCGCTATCTTAGGTAGTATAGGGGGTGGGGTTTTGGAGGAGCACGTTGTGCCGCAGCGATTGCTCGAATTGATGCGTGAACGTGGATTTCACGACGATGAAATCTATGCGGCGGCCGCAGACGGTTCCTTGCACTTCCTGGCAATTGATCAGCTACTTGGCTCATCGAAGGTTCGATATACCGCGGTTGAAATTGCCGAGAAGGTAAAACTTGACACCTCGATTATTCGTCGCCTGTGGCGAGCACTCGGATTCCGAGACTTTCGTGATGACGAAGCAATCTTTACCGAGGTTGACCTCGATGCTGCCTATTCGTTAAAGGCAATAGTCTCAGAGGGCAACATCTCGACCTCTTCGGCTTTGCAGCTTGCGCGGGTCATGGGCTCATCGATGGCACGCTTCGCTGAGGCTGAGATCGTAGCCTCCTCGGCCTTTAAAGATATAGAAGACGACGAGATATCGTCGGACCCCATAACTCTCGCTGATCGATTTACTAGGTACTCCTCGTCAACAGTGCCCACTATCCCACAACTCCTCGTCTACACATGGCTAAGGCACCTTCACGCCGCTTCAACGCGCGCACTCATCGCAATTGATAGCGGCGCCAAGGACGTGGGTTTACGTACTTTAGCGGTTGGGTTTTTAGATCTCGTTGGTTTTACCGTCATCTCGCAGCAGCTATCTATAGATGAACTATCTCAGGTGGTCGGCAGATTCGAAGAGGTTAGTTTTGAGGTAGTCTCGCGACATAACGGACGAGTAGTAAAGATGATCGGCGATGAAGTGATGTTCGTCGTGGAGTCACCGGTAGAGGCGTGCGCGATTGCTTTAGAGCTCGCTGAGTACTATTCGAGAGACTCTCAGATAAGTAATGTTAGAGGTGGACTTTCGTATGGAGAAGTTCTTGTCCAAGACGGCGATTATTACGGATCTGTCGTAAACACGGCATCGCGGATTGTAAACATTGCAGCTCCAGGGACAACACTTGCAACCCGCGTAGTCGGCGACGTAGCACTTGAGAGTGGTCTATTTACCGCCAAGCCGCTAAAGCCCAGAGAACTCAAAGATATAGGTATGGTCGATCTAAGCGTAATCAGGAGGCTTCCTTCGGCGATCATAAATGCAAATAAGTAGAAGGCTTGCAATGATCGACGATACGTCACACGAAATAATGAGCCGTCTTTCTCCTAGCGATTGGATTGTAGGATTCGATGAGGTCGGAAGGGGTTCTTGGGCGGGTCCGCTCGTCGTTGGCGCTGCGGCGATTCGAATTGATGGTTTGACATCTTTCTTTGACGTGCACCATGAACGAAAAGTGGATGACTCTAAAAAGCTCTCTAAAAAGAGACGGGAGGGCGCGACTGAGCTGATCTCTGAGTATTTCGAAGTCGGAATAGGCTCAGTATCGCATCGCGAGATCGACGAATTTGGTCTTTCTAAAGCTCTGACTAACGGTGCTACCCGAGCAATGTCGAGTATTGATTTCGTCAAACCTCCATCCCTGCTTTTACTAGACGGAAAGTATGACTACCTAGAGATGCCTAGCGTTACGGTAGAGACCATCGTTGGTGGTGATCGTAGAAATGCTGTTATCGCATGTGCGAGCATCGTAGCTAAGGTATTTCGCGATGAAATAATGGTTGGCCTAGATGAAGAGTATCCATTTTGGAACTTCGCATCGAATATGGGATATCCTTCCCCTCGACACCGTGCATCTATTGACATCTATGGTCTGTCCGCAATCCATCGGAGGAGTTGGTCTTTCGCGCGCCCATCTATGGATGGTTCCGAAGGTTTTGCAATGGGTAGATTTATAGATGGTCAGATGATTCTTTTTGAACAAAATACTGCGTAAGCCGACGCTGTTTTGCTATCCGTATATGTTTCAACATAAAGTATGAGTTGAAAGTAGTGGTCACTTTGACCGAAATGGAATAAGTGGCGATTTGGTTTCATGATGTTTAGAGAGTGCGGAGGTGATTCCGACGGCGAAAAATTATGACGTCGTGATAGTCGGCGGTGGTCCAGGTGGCTATGCGGCAGCCTTGTATGGTGCAAGTGCTGGTCTTAGTGTTTGCGTGGTCGAAAAGGAAAAGGTGGGAGGTACGTGCCTCCATCGAGGATGCATTCCCGCAAAAGAGTTTTTAGAGAGCGCAGCAACTTACAGAAATGTCCTTGGTGCAAAGGAATTTGGCATCTTCTCCTCTGAGCCGACAATCGACTTTTCGATCACCCAAGACCGAAAGCAAAAGGTCGTTGACCAGCTTTGGAAGGGTCTTTCGGGCCTCATGAAGGGGCGAAAGATCGAGATTGTCGAGGGTGCGGGAACCTATCACGGTGACGGTCGCGTTGTTGTGAGCAATGGTGAAGAGGTCGTTGGTGATTCGGTAATTTTGGCATCGGGTTCGGTACCCAGAACTATTCCGGGATTCGATATCGACGGCGAAACGATTATCACCTCAGATGAAGTGCTCTCAATGCGTGAACTGCCCAAGAGCGTTGCGATTATTGGCGGCGGCGCAATTGGTTGTGAGTTTGCATCACTTATGAGCGACCTAGGTGTTTCAGTGACCATTATTGAGGCCCTGCCATCCCTCCTAGCTGGTTGTGATAAGGATGTGGCCGACGTAGTCGTTCGCTCCTTCCGTAAGCGAGGAATCGCGATGCATACTGGTGTCTCCGTCACAGGCCACGTCCTGACCGAGACCGGAGCAAACGTCTTCTTTGGAGATGGCAATAGCGTGCACGTAGAAAAGGTCATTATGTCCATCGGTCGGCGACCGTATAGTGACAATCTCTTGACTGGTGCTTCAACGGTAAAGGTCGACCCAAGAGGGTTTGTTGAAGTCGATTCCATGATGCGCACCAGCGAGGCTGGCGTCTACGCAATCGGTGATCTGGTCGCAACGGCCCAATTGGCTCACGTTGGATTTGCCGAGGCTATCGTGGCTATCAAGACGATCATTGGTGAGAAGACTCTTCCAGTCGACTACCAAAATGTTCCTTGGTGTATTTACACCCATCCAGAAGTCGCTTTCGCCGGCCTCACCGAAGAGGGTGCAAAGGCTGCAGGCTACGACGTAGTCGTAAAGAAGGATCCATTTGGAGGAAACTCACGAGCGAGGATTATCGGCGAAACCGAGGGTTTGGTTAAGATCGTCGCCGAACGAAATCCGGACGGCAGCGGAGGTCGAATCTTGGGTGTTCACATGGCGGGTCCATGGGTCACTGAGCAACTTGGTATGGGGTACCTAGCTGTGAACTGGGAGGCAAACGTCGACGAAGTTGCAGCCTTCATTCAACCACATCCAACACTATCCGAAACATTTGGCGAGACAGTTATAGCACTCACAGGAAGGGGTCTTCACGTTGGCTGAAATTACAATGCCACAACTCGGTGAAACGGTCACCGAGGGAACAATTACGAAATGGCTAAAGAAGGTTGGCGACTTTATTGCCATCGACGAAGTCCTCTTTGAGGTCTCGACCGATAAGGTCGACTCCGAGGTTCCTTCTAGCGCCTCGGGGTATCTAACCAAGATCTTGGCAGAAGAGGGCGACACCGTCTCGGTTGGTACGGTACTCGCCGTTGTATCGGAGAGTGCAGATGCTGCGCCCGCCCCAGCGCCAGCCCCAGCACCGGTCGTTGAGGCTCAGGTCGTTGAACCAACTCCGGCACCAGTTTCGCCTCCGGTAGTAACGCCGCCGCCCGCGGCACCTGTCGCCGCTCCTACCCCAGCGCCAGCACCTGTTCCAGCGCCAGTAGTTGAAACGCGCTCAGATCTTGAGGGAATCGTTCTATCGCCGGTCGTGCGTAGGCTCATCGATGAAAACAACTTGGACGTATCACAGATCGTAGGCACGGGAGCAGGTGGTCGCATTACTCGCTCTGATGTCTTGAACCACCTTGACTCCATCGCCCAGTCGGCACCCGTAGCTCCTGTTAGCGTCGCTGAGCCAGCTCCTCAGGTCGCACAAGTTGTTGCCGCACCAGCTGCCCCTGTATTTGCTGCACCCGTCTCAGATCCGGTGCCAGCTCCTCAGGTCGCACCAACAGTCGTGGCTCCTCGTCCACTGCCGGCGGAAGCCCCATCAGCTCGACCGGTAGCATATGCACCCATCTCAGCTTCGAGTCGAGATGAGGTTGTTCCGTTCAACAACATTAGGCGTAGAACAGCCGAGCACATGGTTCGCTCCAAGGCTACTTCAGCGCACACCATGGTCTCAATTGAAGTTGACTACGAGAGCGTTGAAAAGGTTCGTAATCTCTTGCGTGACTCGTTCAAGCAGGAAGAGGGATTTACCCTTACTTATCTACCATTCTTGGCTCGTGCGACAGTCGAGGCGCTCAGAACGTATAGGTATCTAAACTCTTCGGTCGGCGAAGATGAGCTCATCGTCCATCGCGATTTGAATCTCTCAATAGCGGTTGACCTGGAACTAGAGGGCTTAATTGCTCCTGTGGTCCATAATGCCGATCAGAAGCGTTTGAAGGGATTGGCTCGGGAGATACGGGACTTGGCGACTCGTGCGAGAACGAAGCGTCTGAATGCCGATGAACTCTCTGGAGGAACATTCACGATTACGAATCCGGGACCATTTGGCACCTTTATGACCTACCCGATCATCAATCAACCACAGGTTGCGATCCTCTCCACTGACGGAGTAAAGCGCAAGCCAGTAGTGGTTGCTCTTCCTGACGGTTCCGAGAGCATAGCGATCCATTCGGTCGGAATCTTGACCATCGCTTTCGACCACCGTGTTATCGATGGCGCCTATGCTGCGGCCTTCTTGGCTCGAATGAAAGAGATTATCGAAACTTGGAACTGGGCACAAGAGTTTTAGTCCCATAGTGACTTTGCGCTATGGAATTTAGCCCCCCTGCTCGGGTAGGCTATTTTTCATAGCGCTTCTTCGTTTAATCAAGGCGAATTTTTCCCCGCTAAATTCTTATGTGCACACCAAGGAGGACCCATGCTTGAAGTTAGATGGCTGTCGAAGGTTACATACCCTGAGGCGCTCGACCTCCAACATCGATTGATGGAACACTCTACAAATAATTACCTACTACTCCTAGAGCATCCTCACGTTTACACTATGGGCGTACGCGCCAAACGAGAGAATATCTTGGTGGATCCTGCCTCAGTCGGGGCAACCGTTGTCGAAGTCGATCGTGGTGGCGACGTTACGTATCACGGTCCAGGACAGCTTGTCGGATACTTCATAGTGGACGTCGATTCGAACTCAAATGCAATTCCTCGGTTTGTGAATCGAATCGAAGAGACGATAATCAATACTCTTGCAACATTCGGAGTAACGGCCTTTCGAAACGAGGGTTACCCCGGTGTGTGGGTGAACTCTATCCATGGCGACCTTCGAAAGATTGCTGCTATTGGAGTTCGCGTTACTCGGGGACGATCCATGCATGGATTCGCTCTTAATGTGGCATCTGATATGGAGATGTTCGGCCACATTATCCCATGTGGAATATCCGAGTACCAAGTTACTTCTATGGCCGAAGAGGGAGTAAACGTTGAGCTTGAAGATGTGGTTGCGAGAGTTGCTTCAATAGCGCCTGACATCTTTGAATTCGACAAATCAAACTTCTACGGCACATCTTCGCGAGAGGGATACTACGAAGTTGCTGTCGAGGATAACTCTCGATCCCAAGTAAAGAGAGTCGCTCCTCTTGAGGTGGCGGGCGATCGTACGATGGATCGTCGTTTGGCAAGTGCTGGGGTCGACGCTTCGACAGCAGTTACTCTTCGCTCAAGAAAGCCTGATTGGTTGCGAATGAACGCGAAGATGGGTGACGACTTCAACGATATAAGGTCCACAATGCGATCGCTCTCATTGGTGACCGTCTGTGAAGAGGCTGGATGCCCGAATATCTTCGAGTGTTGGAGCGAAGGTACTGCAACCTTCATGATCAACGGCGAGGATTGCACGAGGTCGTGCTCGTTTTGCCTCGTTAAGACCGATAAGCCACTGCCAATCGATCCAGAAGAGGCGGGTCGCGTTGCCATTGCAGTTGATGAGATGAACCTTGACTTCGCTGTGGTGACTGCCGTAGCGCGTGATGATCTTAGTGATGGAGGGGCAACTGCGTTTGCTAATACCATCAAAGCGATCAAAGAACGACGCAACGGATGTCAGGTAGAGGTACTTATCCCAGACTGCAAGGGGGATATTGACTCCCAAAGGATCATCTTTGATGCATGGCCAGAGGTTCTAAATCACAACATTGAGACGGTACTTCGTCTTCAGCGGGCCGTCAGACCTCAGGCGAGTTATGCACGTTCCCTAACTGTGTTGACTAGGGCGGCCAACCATGGATTGGTAACCAAGTCGGGAATCATCGTGGGACTTGGCGAGACTATTGATGAGGTAAAGGCCACTATGCGTGACCTTCGAAGCGTTGGAGTCTCCATTTTGACCGTGGGGCAATACTTGAGACCAACAAAGAAGCATGCCGCAGTTGCTAGGTGGTACCTCCCCCGTGAGTTTGCTGAGATTCGTGACTATGGATATGAACTTGGTTTTAGTCATGTCGAATCTTCACCCAATACCAGGAGTTCATACCACGCCAAGAGCGCGAGCGACTCCTCGCGTCTAACTTCGGTTGAGTAGCTTGATAGCCTGTGACATTTGACCCCTGACTTAGCCGTTCTTTGAGCGTATAATTTGGTTTAGAAGCAGTTTTTAGAGGGTACGGAAGGAACATGAGATGGCAGAAAAGATCTACCAAGTTGAAGGAATGACCTGTGGTCACTGCGTTAACGCCGTAACTGAAGAGGTTGAGAAGGTAGACGGCGTCAACGAAGTCTCGGTATCCTTAGACGAAAAGACTCTTCGTGTAATGGGTGAAGGATATAGCGACGCTGACATTGTTGCGGCCGTTGAAGAAGCAGGCTACGAAGTCGTAGTTGCGTGAGCGGTCTACCTGTGAGGGCAGTCGGGGAAGAGATCGTTCATATCGATCTTGGAATCAAAGGAATGACATGTGCCTCTTGTGCGGCTCGTATCGAGAAGAAGCTGAACAAGATAGATGGAGCAACAGCAAGCGTTAACTTCGCTACGGAACGGGCGTTTGTAGAGGTCCGAAAGGGCTCCGTTGATCAACTCGATCTGATTGAGGCGATTCGATCGATCGGTTACGATGCGGATTCTATAGGCGATGGTAATGACTTTGGAAGCGTCGTAGGGACGGATTCGGAGGTCTTGAAACTTCGAGCGAACCTCGCCGCATCTGCGATCTTATCGATCGTTGTCGTTGCAATCTCCATGTTCCCGGTCTTTGAATTTAGTTACTGGCAGTACGTAGCCTTCGCCGCAAGTGCAGTGGTCGTCTTCTACTTCGGTATTTCGTTTCACAAAAGTGCGTGGTTGAATCTTCGCCATAAGAGTGCGACTATGGACACCTTGGTGTCGGTAGGAACCCTCTCTGCGTTTCTATTTTCAACGTATGAACTTTTGGCAGGAGGATACGGAAGTTCGACCTACCGCGCGATGGCTGGTCTCGGAGATATCTTTCGTAGTGGTGCTGGTGGCCTCTACTTCGATTCAGCCTCAGTGATAATTACGGTTATCCTTCTCGGTCGCTACATTGAAGCTAGAGGAAAGCGCAAGAGTCGTCTTGCCCTTAGCGAACTCGTGAACTTCGATGACGATATTGTCGAAGTCGAAGTAAATGGAGAGGTCACGAGCGTCGAAGCGAAGACAATTTCTAAGGGTATGACCTTTAGATTGCGTGAGGGTAGTCGTATTCCAGTGGATGGATTAATCATTGATGGTAGCGCGCTCATATCGTCTCCTTCCATAACTGGAGAGGTCGAACCCAAGATGGCGGGTGCTGGCGATGACGTTATTGCTGGTGCGGTTGTCGTAGAGGGGCATCTCACGGTAAAGGCACAAAAGGTCGGTAAGGATACCTTCGTAGCTCGGATTGCAGCTCGTGTCGAGCAGGCTCAGGGTAAGAAGGCAGATATACAGCACCTTGCCGATCGTATCTCTCTGATCTTCGTGCCAACAGTCATATCGATTGCGGTAATTGAACTCGTTGTACGAATGACCATGGGAGCGTCATTTTCTAGAAGTGTCGTCTATTCGGTAGCCACGTTAGTTATCGCCTGTCCATGTGCTTTGGGATTGGCGACGCCGATGGCAACTATGGTTGGACTTACAAGGGCTGCAAAGTCTGGGATCTTAATACGAGGACCGGAAGTTTTGGAGCGGGCCGGAAAGATCGATACTGCAGTTGTCGACAAGACGGGAACCTTGACAAACGGTGTCTTCGATGTCGTTGCCTACCACGTTGCGGAAGGTGAGGACGATCAAAGGCTCTTGGATATTGTCGCCTCTCTTGAGGAGGGGTCAAGTCATCCAGTTGCAAACTCAATTCGTCGTTACAGAGGTAACTACGATCGCCTCAAGGTAGTTGACTTTCAAAGTCACCTCGGATCCGGCCTCGAGGGAGTCATTGATGGCGACTTCTACAGGGTTGGAAACGCACTCTTCGTCTTTGGGGAAGCTCGTCGGCCCGATGAAGGATGCAAGCTACTTCTTCCTGAGGTTGACGGTGGAACGACCATCTTCGTCACGCGCAACAGTACCTTTATTGCTTACCTGGTAGTTGATGACACCCTTCGAACTAACACAAGCGAAGCGCTAGCTGCTTTGAAGTCGATGGGTATCGACGTGGTGATCGCCTCTGGCGATACTCCTACTGCGGTAGGTACGATGGCTAAGAGACTCGGGATAAAAGATTCTTTCGGAGGCGTTGTTCCTGAACAGAAGCGCGAGATTGTGGCCAATTTGCAGAGCGCTGGCAAGAGGGTTGCAATGGTTGGAGATGGAATCAACGATGCCTTGGCGCTTGGAAGCTCTGATCTAGGCGTCGCAATGGGTAATGGAAGTGCCTTTGCCAAGGAGGCGGGCGATGTGGTCGTTCTATCCCCGTCACTAGCGGGAGTAGCCGAAGCAATATTCATAGCTCGTAAGACTAACAATGTCTTACGGGGCAATCTATTCTGGGCTTTCATTTACAATGTTATTGCTATCCCTTTAGCGATATTTGGTGTAGTCTCACCGATGCTGGCGGGGTTGGCCATGGCGTTTTCCTCGGTATTCGTCGTGCTCAATAGCCTTAGGCTGCTCTCATTGGGTAGCGTGGGCAACTTATAGGAAGGTTCAAAAAGAGGAAAGTATGAGCTTCGACTTCGATGGTCTTGTGGATGAGGATGCAGTAAAAGCTGCCCTTGGCAAATATAACGACGATGCTTTTTTATCGATACGGCTCAACCGTCTCGAATCTGTTATTGCAGAGATGGAAAAGCGCGCAGTTGATGTTCTTATACTATCCCTTGGGGCTGACCTTCCTTGGCTCTGTGGTTACGAGGCGATGCCGCTAGAGCGTCTAACCGCATTGGTTGTCACCAAGGATGCCAAGATGACTCTCGTAGTGCCTGAGTTGGAGGCGCCTAGGGTACGTGAGATGCCGGAGCTCTTTGAGCTTTTGCCATGGAAAGAGGGGGGCAACCCATTCTCCATCGTCAGTGGTTTGGTTGGTTCTGCTCAAAGCGTTGCCGTATCAGATCGAATGTGGGCAAGTGCTCTCTTATCCCTTCAAGCCGAGATGCCATCGGCAAAGAGTTACGTCGCCTCTTCCGAGGTGATATCGCCACTCAGGTCCCAAAAAGACGAAGTAGAACTACTGCTTTTAGCTAGGGCAGCACACATCACAGACCATGTCGCCGAATCGATCTTCGCCGGTGAAATATCCTTCCTTGGTAAGACCGAAAAGGAGATCTCCGATGAGATTTCTAGACGTCTCGTTGCCCAGGGGCTGAGCAAGGTCAACTTTGCCATCGTCGGATCGGGGCCAAATTCAGCGAGCCCGCACCATGAGCCTTCGAATCGTCGGATCGAATTCGGTGACTCTGTAGTTCTCGACTTCGGTGGACTCTATAACTACGGTGAAGAGGTGGGTTACTGCTCCGACACCACCCGTACCGTCGTGGTCGGTGGAGCCTCCGAGGGTTTCAATGAGCTCTACTCTGTCTTAGAGGCAGCACAAGAGAGAGCGCGAACTTTGGTTAGTTCAGAGATGAGTGGTGCCCAAAGTGATGCCCTTGCTCGAGATGTGATCGCAGATGCTGGATTTGGTGAGTACTTTATCCATAGAACGGGTCACGGTATCGGAATCGAAGAGCATGAAGAGCCCTACTTGGTTGTAACCAACGAAGAGCCCCTCGGTCCGTTTGCAGCCTTTTCGATCGAGCCTGGCATCTACATTCCATCAAAGTACGGCGCTCGTATCGAAGACATCTGCGTAGTTGGCGAACATCGAGGAGCTTCTCTGAATCGAAGCGACCGATCCCTTCACTTAGTGGAGTGAAGCTCCCCAGGTCCGATTTGATAAATTGTTTTGATAGAGTCGCCTTCTACCTACTCCGCGCCCTCGGTTTTAGATATGTTGGCGACTCTAACTTTTTTGTGGCCAGAGTTTTTACTTGCGACTTTGGTTACCAATGCCTATATTGAAGCGTGTTTAGGGAAAAAACGAATTCTTTCGTCATAGCTCGGGATTTGAATCAACGTGGCGAATCGCCATGGCGCCGATGGGCTGATATTCATTTTGGCTATATCACTGTTACACGTGGGTGCCTTTTCCGTTATTTCTGGAGACGAGTAACGGCAATTCGGGAGTTTTGTAGCAATAATCCTAGAGAAGGGTAACGGTATTTTTGGAGATTGATTGCGATAACCCTGGAGTGGCGTAACGGTATTTCTGGAGAACTGCAACATTTCGATTCCGATACTCGTCTGTATGGACCGTAACGGTAACACAATCGACTTCGTATTGATCGACGATAGGTCCCTCTAGCGTTATTCGATCTTTGTTAGAGTCCCACTTTGCAAAGACACCGTAGTATGCACCGATGCTTCAAAGACCCTAGCGAAAGCTATTTCACAGCTTTCAGTCGTACACAAGCAGATCAACCTCGCCAAGAACTTACGAGTACTAGAAGGCAACTATCACGTACAAAACGTCAATGCATACGATTCTCGAAAGAAGTTCTGGCGTATCCGTTTTCATGCAGTCGCTACCAAGAATCTACCGAACTATCTCGGATGGTACAGATTGCTTGAGCGTCTTGGAAGAGCGCCGTCTGCCGTGGATATCTTCGTAGCTGCCCTTGGATTGAACCGTTACCAACGTGTTTCGGTGATAAGGCCATTCTTTTCAAATCGCTGCACTTTGCTTGACACCACCCCCCCCGGGGGGAGTATGGTTCCGAGTGGGTGATTCGCTCATTGCGTAATTGCAGGATGGCCCAAGACAAAACAACGATCAAGGGGGAACGTTGAGGAAGTTTAGGACATTTGGCAGAGTATCTGTTGCTGTTGGGACGATTACTACTATGACTGTGTTGGTAGCGGTAGGGCCTGCGTGGGCGAGTACCGCGCAGTCCTCTAGCTCTATAGTGCAAAACACCACAGTGTCGAATTCTTCGAGCTTACTTCTACCTGCAAGCTGGGCCGCCGAGGCCCAACCATATGTCACGGAAGTCACCTATCACGCTAGTTTGAATCCTACATTCCGGAGTATCGCAAGTCCTGTTGGATACGAGACAGCGCCGGGAGGACCTTCGCCTCACCTGATTATTAACCCCGGCGGGTCCTGCAATTCAAGTTTGGGAAATGTTCATCTCTCCACATATTACCCTGGCAATATCGATTCCAAGGGCTCTGTGACTTGCAACTCCCCGCAGAGCCAAATTTTGATAACG
>JAKAZZ010000005.1 GCA_021826315.1 Actinomycetes bacterium | reverse complement strand
CACTCACGGCGTTTGACTAGGGGAAGATTACGCCAAATGGGTTGCGTAATCTCCCGATTGGGTCTTTGGAATGGGCACCTAAAACTTTAATGAACGAGCGAAATTATGACTATGATCAGGATGACCAAAATCGCGATACCAATTAACGTGCGAATCATGACTTCTCCTTTCCTCTCTAAGTAAAGAGAATTGACCTTCGATTGGAATCGTCAACCTGGTCAGGTTTTGAAGACGTCCTTTGCCTTTTCGGCGATTCGTTTGATGTCAGCTCGAGCCTGTTGGGACTTTCCATGCACTTGTAGGCTCCTGTTGCCGGTGATTTCGCCGACCTTCGCCTTTGCTTTACCTATCAACTGCTGAATCTTGTTTTTAATTTTGTTTGTGACGCTCAAAGTATTCTCCTTTGTTAGGTTTTTGAGGGATTAGAGTCGAGCGTTTAGCCCAGACATATTGATGTCTCATGGATCGAGAACTCGGTGATAGCCGATGATATCGACCGTGGAGAACTGAGAAGCTTTTGAAAGGTGATTATTTTTTGAGCGGTCGCATCCACGCCCTTGGGTATGAGTACCTTTGATGCTGAATCCATTTTGTCTCCGCTCCGACACGCCTAGCCGTTGGCTGGGTCGAAGGAAGCAGGGTCTGGGCAACCTCGTAGCAGTAATTATACCATAGATGCTGGAGTTTGGCAAGGATTATCTAAAAGAGTGCCGTTTGTTAGCGGTAGTTACCTTCAGTCGCCTGTTTTAGTGTGGGTGATTCAAAGTGGGTAATGACGACGGAGTTATTGACATGTCGGTCGCCACCTCGATGAGTAGTCGATTGTGGTTGCGTGCATGGGCACGTATCGTCGAGAAGGCCTGTTCCATTGTAAGATTATGCCGCTCCGCTACTGCCCCTTTGGCTTGTTCGATTACGATGCGACTGTCGAGGGCGTTACGGATTTGTTCTGTGAGGACCTGAGTTTCGTGGGAGGCTTGGTGTCGCAGAATTGCAATTGTTGCTACGTCAGCTAAAGCCTGTTCGGATAGTACTTATCCTTGCTTTAGCTCCCCAGGTTCTGCATTTAAAAGTGTTAGAGCGCCGATGACGGTCCCTCGCAGCCGCATTGGCAAAGCGTGAACGGAGTGAAAGCCGGCATCTAGAGCTTGGGATGAGAATCGAGACCATCGCTCGCCAGTGTGGGACAGGTCCTAGTTGATGGCAGGCAACCCAGAGCGAAAGCAGTATCGGCAGGGACCTTCCTCTGATTGGAGTTCGAACAGTTCCAAAAGTCGAATGGATTCCGGTGAGGACGCCATTACCTCTTGTTTGCCATCAGGTCTAATGAGCATAAGCCCGGCAGCTCCTACTTTGAGAACTTCTACGCAACGATCTTTTAATTCTGTCAACAACTCGACAACGTCGAATCCTGCTACTAAGTTGTCAGCAAGTTCCACAAATGTCTGGGTTGACTTTGCCTCTGTGGACACCGTTGTCATTTCAAACTTCCTCTCGAGGCGGTCCTTGCTGCTTCATGGTTGCTCGTCACGATGCAAACGAAGCGGGATTGGTTTAATCATTAATGTCAGCTGTTGAACGGCGACCCGAAAGCTGCATGAAGTCGAGGGCATTGAATTTGTTGGCAATGATTTTGTTTTCGGTATCTCCTTGTACTACTTTGTCGATGGCATCGATTTATAGAGGGCAACTTTTACTTAGTGCGCGTCTAGCGCATTTTTTGTTTTGCCCTTCGTCGCCGTCAGTCGACATAATGATAGAAAGTTCACTATGAAATGCGATGCCGCATCGACGAGTGGGGCAAATGTGGTCGGGTTTTCCATCGAGGTAAAGGTTGATTTACGCAGAAGTGATTCAAACTGGAAAGGTGGCCTCTGAAAGGCCGTTCTTCTTCGATGGCTCTCTTCGACCAATGTGAATTGGCCACTGTCACCCTTTGACTACCTACAGCGACCCTTTCTTGCAATTTGATCAAAGGATTGTCACATGTCAGTTCTAAAGCGAAGCATTCAATAAAGGCTGAAATATCCACTCTGCTACCTTTGTCGAATCGATGTGTTAGTGGAGATCAGTTCTACTTTGGTACCTGTTGAGGTGAAACTTGGGAATGTTGATATGTATGCTTTCTATCGATGAGTCAAGGACCAACGCCTAACTTAGACTTATCGGACGGCGTACTTTCATGATTTACTGAGATGAAGTGGGCGAATGTGTTAGGAGAACCAAGGTAAGTTGCGCATACTCGTAGTTGAAGATGAAGTTAGATTGGCTGATGCGCTTCGACGAGGACTTCAGGCAGAAGGCTTTGCGGTTGACGTTGCAAACGATGGTACTACTGGCCTAAAACTGGCAAAAGAGAGCCCATACGACGTGATTATCTTGGATATCATGCTCCCGGGTATCAACGGTTTTAAGCTGTGCGCCCTAATTCGCGAAGCCGAGATCTGGTGTCCAATCATGATGCTTACTGCTAAAGATGGGGAGCTAGATGAGGCGGAGGCTCTCGATACAGGTGCGGACGACTTTCTCACCAAACCCTTCTCCTTCACAGTTCTACTCGCGCGTATTCGCGCTTTGTTGAGGCGTAGTGGCACCTCGAGGCCCACGCAATTGACTGTCGGTGACTTGACATTAGATCCTGCGAGCCACGGTGTATTTCGTGGGAGCACCTCCATTGAACTCACCTCTCGTGAGTTTTCGCTCTTGGAACTCCTGCTTCGGCGCAAGGGGGAGGTGTTGACCAAGGCGGACATCATAGAGCACGTTTGGGACTACGACTTCGAGGGAGACTCCAACATCGTGGAGGTCTACGTGGGTTACTTGCGCAAAAAGATAGATCAACCCTTTGGAACGAAGACCATTCGTACCATAAGAGGCGCCGGTTACGTAATCTCCTAAATTTACCCAAGGCGGCTTCGCCGTCAACTTGGGTTTAATTTATTTGTCAGCTAGCCGAAGTATCATCTATAAGGTAACCCAATGGGGTGACCGACCGTCTAGGAAATTACTTCGTGAGATTCATGCGTCTTAGATCAGTGCGATGGAGGACGACTATCGCTGCCGTGCTGGTCGTTTCGATCGCCCTCTTTGTGGCCGGGCTATTCCTCGTCAAAAACGTGATCGACGTATTCAATCAGGGTGCTTTGAACCTTGCTCGTGCCGAAATATCTACAGCCTCGGTGCTACTAAAGGGACGGGAAATTGTAAATCCACTTCCGGCACCCCGTGGCGATCTCGGTGTTCAGGTTGTAGATGCACAAGGCAAGGTGGTGGCATCGACTGCAAACTTTGCTGGTCTTACGCCGATTGTTCCAATTACAAATTCCACGAGCCAAGTCACGATGCTTTCAACCAGTAACCTCTCGGTCCTTCGCGGTCGCTTCAAAGGAGACTTCAACGGTGTCTTGGTTGGAGAGAGGCTTCCGATCTCTGCCGATGGCCTCCAAGTAGTGCACATCGATGACATAACCGGCAAGCTTCCAACAGGTGACCCAAGTGAAACTCGGATTGACGCATCTCCACCGACGAACAATAATCAAGGAAGTATCGCTTCGCAACCGACGGTCTTTGTCTTGGTTTGGGCCTCACTCTCTTCGAGGGAACAGTCAACTCACACCATTTCGACTTCGCTACTGATACTTTTCCCCCTTCTTATCATCTTTGTAGGACTTTTGTCGTATCTCCTCACTGGTGCAGCGTTAAGGCCAGTAAGAAAAATTCGAAGCGAAGTCGACGATATAAGTGGGAGCAACCTTCACCGCCGAGTCTTCGAGCCGTCGACAGACGATGAGATCGAAGCCTTAGCTCATACTATGAATCAGATGCTCGATCGAATAGAGTCGTCCACCGAGAGGCAGCGGCAATTCGTATCAGATGCCTCACACGAACTTCGCACTCCGATAGCTACCATCCGTGCCGAGCTAGAGATAGCATTAATACACCCCGAGGCGACTGAGATCCCCATCGCGTTGAATGCAGCTCTAGAGGAGGCTGATCGGATGGCGCGTATCGTAAGTGACCTCTTGACGCTTGCAAAGATGGACGAGGGAGCGCTAAAGCCTAAGTTCGAGACGGTTGATCTCGACGAGCTCATCCTTGGAGAAGTTAGGCGACTACGCCTTCACAAGAACGTGGAAGTTCTGACCAATATTGCTGCAGCACGTATAAGCGCCGACGGCGATCAAATCTTGAGGGTAATCCGTAATCTTTTGGAAAATGCTGCACGCCACTGCGCCTCCTCGGTTTCGATAGCAATGAGACGCGTTTTAGTTGAAAGTGTTGACTTCATAGAGGTAAGTATCTGTGACGACGGACCGGGAATTCCAATCGAGATTCGCAAGAAGGTCTTTGAGCGATTTCACCGAGCTGAGCAAGATCGAGCGAGATTGACAGGTGGCTCTGGCCTTGGCTTATCGATCGTAGCTGGTCTAGTTGAGGCTCACCACGGAACAATTGAGGTATCAGACGAGGTCGGAGAGTTGCTAGGTGCTCACTTCATTCTCAGATTGCCTCTTGATGTAGCCTATGATGACGTCGATGAAGAGGACATTCAGCAAAACATCACATATGCGGACTAACTTATAGTGGACAAAAATTTACATTTGGTCAAAGGTTTATGACAGATATAATTCAGCGAAATAGGGGTGCACGGACCTATAATGTTCGTAGCAATCGCCCACGTTACTTTAGAATCACGATCGTTTCATTTGCGATAGTCGGCATGATTGGATTTTCGTACTCCTTTGGTGGGGCAGTACTGAACTCAGGAACCAGCGGTGTCGGCGTCTCGGCCGTTGAATGGATTCGAGGTCACGGCGGTGCGAGCTTTGTCGCATTTGTAGAAAACTTCTGGTACTCCCACCATAAGCCACCAGTTGGTGGTGCGCCTCCCAAGGGTGCGATCAAGGCGCCGACGATTGCGACTACGACAACGGTTGCGTCGGGACCTGTTCACTTGACGCCACCAAAGACCCTCACTCCCTTTGTTACACCAGCGCTTCCTGGTGAGGGAGTCTGGTCTCCTCAGGGCAGGACGATCGGTGGCGTAGCTGGGCTGTATACGACGACACTGCGCCCCTCGACCGTCTACACCTCATTGGTAGCCGGAGTTGCATGGATGGATCCGAATCTCCTCTCCTTTACGCTCTTTGCCGGAGCTCAAGAACCAGGTAAGGGACCATGGCAAAATATGGCGCCTTTCTCTTCGTCCCAAGAGTCGTCATTGGTAGCCGCCTTCAACGCCGGCTTTAGAATGCAGGATGCTCAAGGTGGATGGTACTCAGAGGGCAGGATGGCTTATCCACTTGTCAATGGGGCGGCATCATTCGTTGTCTATAAGAATGGAACTGCAAACGTCGTTCAATGGGGCCGCGATCAAACGTTAACTCCAGACGTCGTCTCTGTTCGCCAAAACTTGTCGTTAATCGTTGACAATGGTCAAGTTAATCCATCTGTAAATTCTTCAAACTTTGCTCAATGGGGCGCTACGGTTGGAAATCAAGTTCTAGTTTGGCGTTCTGGCGTAGGCGTTACCGCAAATGGCGCAATCCTCTATGCGGCTGGAGCATCGCTAAGCGTCTCTGATCTCGCTAACGTTCTCATTCGGGCTGGAGCGGTTAGGGCGATGGAGATGGATATCAACTCTTCATGGACTAACTTCTTCTACTTCAATCCACCTAACAATGGACCTGCACTTCCGAGTAACGGTAGCGACCTTGTTGTAAATATGCTTCGTCCGCCCCAGCGCTACTTTGAGGCGACGGCCCGCGATTTTATTGCTGCTTTTGCTCGACCAACTGACGCAAACGGCAAGGTAATACCGCAGGGTTAGTTGTCACCTCTGCCATTTCGCCTACTTTGATGTGGCAGAGATACCTCGATGCTTTCGTTATGTGCTGGTTGAGTTAACCTCAGCGCATTGCCGACGTACTCTTTTGACGTTGGACTATCTAACCAAAGTGGTTAATCGAACTGACCACTAGCACTTGTAGGGTTCGGCAGAATTTGCTTCGTGTCGGATGAGTTGATTTTGAAGCCCCCTGAAAGAAAATGCGCCACCTCTAGTGAGGTGGCGCATTTTTCCGTTTGCCTTCCGGCTAGGCCAATTGCCTTAGACGGGGTTGAGACTAGGCCCCTTTATCCCTCAGATGTGGAACTATTTTGCTCGAGTTCGTCGATGATTTGGGTGAAGGTATTCCACGCTAGGGTTGCACACTTGATTCTTGCGGGGAACTTTGATACACCCTGAAGGGCTGCTAGTTCGCCTAACTTGCGTAGATCGATCTCCATCGGTTCGCTATTTCTCTGATCCTCTTCGAGGAGTAGTAGCCGCTTGAAGGTCTTTATGGTCTCTCGCGCCTCTGCTATGGTTTTACCCTTAACGGCATTTGTCATCAACGAAGCTGATGACCTCGAGATCGAACAACCTTGTCCGGCGTTTTTGATCTCCGTAATGGTCTCGCCATCGTAATTTACGTAGATGGAGATCTCATCCCCGCAGAGTGGATTGTAACCGTCAGCTTGATGAGCTGGTGGCACCTCTAGGGTTCCAAAGTTACGGGGATTTTTGTAGTGATCAAGAATTATCTCTCTGTAGAGATCTTCGAGGCCCTGCATCTTTTTGTTACCGTCCAATCCTGTATTTGTGAATGGTCCAAACTTCTTCTTAGATGAAGAAGTTTCTCGTCTCTCTTAGTGCATTTACTAGGGCGTCTACATCAGCTTCATCGTTGTAGATGTGGAAGCTGGCTCTAGCGGTTGCAGCTACTCCTAGGTGGCGCATTAACGGCTTAGCACAGTGGTGTCCAGCCCTTACGTTAACGAGGTTTTGATCTAGGACTTGTGCCACGTCGTGAGGGTGTACGCCCTCAAATTCAAACGAAAGGCAACCAGATCTCTTTGACGGATCGGATGGTCCAAAGATCCGTATCTCGCTACCAAAGGCCTCTTTCACATTCTCATATGCCAACTTAGATATCTCTCGGTCGTGATGTTCAATCGCATCCATCCCAATTGAGTTCATGTAGTCGACGGCTGCACCTAGTCCGATAGCTTCTGCTATCGGTGGGGTACCCGCTTCGAACTTATACGGAAGTTCGTTAGCGACAAATCCGTCGAGGCGGACATCGGTGATCATGTCGCCTCCGCCTAAAAATGGGGGCATTTGGTCTAAAAGCTCACTTTTACCCCACAATACTCCAATGCCAGTGGGGCCAAACATCTTGTGGCCAGTGAACGCTATTAGATCGGCGCCGATCGTGGTGACGTCGATTGCCCTATGGGGCACAAATTGTGAAGCATCGCCGACAACGATTGCGCCCGCAGCTTTAGCCGCCAGTGCAATCTCGGTGAAGGGCGTGACGGTGCCGAGAACGTTGGAAGTGAGGGTGAGTGAGACAACTTTGGCGCCGTCGACTATCGAGTCGAGGTCGTCGATCATCAACTCCCCTTGGTCATCTACATCGATATATTCGATTTTTATACCTAGGTACTGTGAGAGCATCTGCCATGGAACGATATTGGCGTGATGTTCCATCTTGGTGAGGACGACCTTGTCGCCTTGGCGTAGGTATCCCCGTCCGAGTGAATTGGCCACTAGGTTCAACGCCTCGGTTGAATTCTTTGCGAAGATAATCTCGCGACTAGGGTGCGCTGCCGATAGGAAGCGACCTATGCGTTCCCTGGCGCCCTCGTAGAGCTCTGTAGCCTCTTCAGCTAAGCGATAGACGCCGCGGTGAACGTTAGCGTGGTGAAAGCGATAGTAGTTATCCATGGCCTCTAGGACGGCTGTTGGCCTCTGTGAAGATGCGCCGGAGTCGAGGTAAACAAGTCCAGGATTATTGGCAAAGATTGGGAAGTCGGCCTTCACCTTTGCTACGTCAATTCGGTTGGCCGTTAGGAGTTCGGTCATTTAATTCTTCCACCTTTCGTACCCCGCAACTTCGAGCTCTTCTACTATCTCCATGCCACCGGTGGCTCTTATCTTTCCATCAATGAGGATATGAACTTGGTCTGGAGCGACTTCGTCGAGGAATCTTTGGTAGTGGGTAATCAATAGCGCCGAGAGTTTCGGGTTCGAAGAACGAACTTCGCGTATACCTTTGGAGACTACCCGCAACGCATCGATGTCTAGACCGGAGTCAGTCTCGTCTAGTATCGCGAGGTCAGGGTTGAGGAGGGCCATCTGGAGGATCTCATTGCGCTTCTTTTCGCCACCCGAGAAGCCTTCGTTGAGGTGTCGTTCCGCAAAGCTCGGATCCATTCCGAGCCTCTCCATCCAGTCAGCCATATCGAAGCGGATTTCAATAGCTGATACGTCGCTCTGGCGACGAGCACTGACCGCTTGGCGAAGGAATTGGATTACCGAGACTCCGCTTATCGACTCTGGATATTGGAATGCAAGGAAGATTCCTGCCTTCGCACGGGTATCCGTTGACCATTCGGTTATATCTTCACCTTTATAAAGGATCGATCCCCTTGTAACTGTGTATTCAGGGTGCCCCATGAGGATCGAGGCAAGTGTCGTCTTGCCAGATCCATTGGGACCCATAAGAGCGTGGATCTCACCCTCTGGTAGGACCAGATCGACACCGTGAAGGATCTCGGTGTCTTCGGTTGCGACGTGTAAATCTCGTAGTTCGAAAAGAGGTGAGCTCATGGATTCTATGCTAGTGGCTACGCCTCGCTATTTACACTACCGCGATAGTGTAAATACCTCTACCACGAGCGAACGAGCTCATCGATCGATGGATCGTTAGGATCTGGTGCGACGCCGTCCCTGTAAGAACCTATGTAGACAAAGCCGATTAGGTAGTCATCTTCTGCTAGGCCGAGGGCAGCCTTGATTGAAGGGTCATAAGCCATTTCACCTGTTCGCCAAATCGAACCATAGCCGTATGAGGTAGCGGCGATAAGCATGTTTTGAGCAGCTGCTGCGCCCGCTGAGATGATCTCTTGATCGGGAAGCTTGAAGTCGGGGTTCTTCTTGGCCGCAACTGCGATCACCAATGGTGCGCGCGTGAGTTTTTGCTTCTCTGCGCTCAACTGCGCGGGGGTAGGCTCCACGCCCTTGGCCTTCATTCTGTCGATGAGAGCGTTGACTAAGACGTCACCAAACTCTTCACGAGCCTCTCCCTCAAAGACTGTAAACCAGAAGGGTCGCGTGACTTTGTGATCGGGTGCGCTAGCACCGGCACGAAGGATCGTAATGAGCTCTGCCTCACTAGGCCCGGGTATTGAAAGGCGACCGACGCTTCGGCGCTGAAAGATCGTGTTGATAGCGGTATTCGATGACTTTTTCATTGTCCTGCCCTTACTTTTCATCCAACACTATATAGAGCGTTAGGTGAACGATAAGTGAAATCTAGGATTAGTACCCTCTTAGTGCCCAATTTTCTAGCTGAGGCCTTTCACTTCCAAATGTCGTATGTCGGCCGTGGCCCGGAAGAATAATCACATCGTCGTTAAAGCGGCCAAATAGACGGCCTGTCAAAGAGGTCATGATCTTGTTGAAGTCTCCCCCGGGAAAGTGAGTTGCACCAGGGCCACCAGGAAAGAGGGTGTCGCCCGAGAACAAAAAGTTGGTGCCATGAAGGTAGAAGCAGAGTGATCCCTCAGTGTGGCCTGGCGTCGATATATTTTCTATTTTGAGACCGCCAAATTCGTAGGCCTCGCCATCGTTTGCAATTAGGTCATAACTTGGAAGCAAAGAGGCGTCCTCCCTGCCAATTACGACTTCGAAGCCCGCGTCCCTCAAGTGCTCTACGGCACCTATGTGGTCATAATGGCCGTGGGTTTCGAGGATGGTGCGTACATTGAGTTTCCGTGCGAACTCCTCAAGGTACTCTCCCTCGTCAGCAGCGTCGATCAGAACCGACTCTCCGTTTATCTTCGAGGTTACTATGTAGACGTTGTTGTCGAGATCTCCAACTACGCAGTGGTGGACGATAGCGGTTCCATCTTCAAAGAGTTTCGTAAAAGCCTCCACCGAGACCCCCTTTTTACTTCGGTGATCTGACGATCATACATCGGGGTGTGCCGTATATTTAATTTTGGTTTGGACAAAATTAAAAGTCCCACCAAAGAGTCGTCCCTTAGTTCGCCTCGGCGGTTCGCACTCCGCTGCTTTGACTAAGGAAGATGTATCGTTTCTCAACTCGTCAACTGCAGATATCGTCAAATACGATCGTCTTAACAGAGAAGAGATATCAATGCCAATCAGGCATCGACATCTCTTCTCAAAGACCCTGGTTGTCAACTGACGGTTTAGCGAGAGTGCTCGGCTGTAAATTCAGCTCGCTGTAGCTTCGCTATTTGGGCGGCATCCGCAGTGCACCGTCGAGGCGAACGACCTCGCCGTTCAAGTATCCGTTGCGAATAATCTCCATTGCCATAGATGCAAAGTCGTCTGGAACTCCTAAGCGGTGTGGGAATGGGACTCCAGATGCAAGCATCTCTCGAATCTGATCGGGTAATTGTCCCAAGAGGGGAGTATCCATGATTCCAGGTGCAATCGTGACTACGCGAATTCCGGCGGCCGACAGGTCACGTGCCGCGGGAAGGGTCATTCCGACGATTGCTCCTTTGGAGGCGCTGTAGGCGAGTTGGCCAATCTGGCCGTCGTAGGCTGCGATCGACGCGGTGTTGATTATTACTCCTCGTTCACCAAATTCGAGAGGCTCACTCTTGTTGATCGCAGATGCTCCGAGGCGAAGGAGGTTGAACGTTCCGATCAAGTTGACCTTGATGATCCGCTCGAATGCAGCGAGGCTGTGCGGCGTTCCATCTCTTCCGATCGTCCTCTCGGCTATGCCAATGCCGGCGCAATTGATTACGGCGCGTAGCGGGCCGTGACCGAGGGCGACGTCGATAGCGGCCTGTACTTCGTTTTCGTCCGAGACGTCAGCTACGACGTATTCTGTGCCTCCGCCGAGCTCTGAAGCTAATGCTTTGGCCTTTTCGCCATCTCGGTCAAGGATTGTTACTAATCCGCCGGCCTCGACGATCTTCCGGGCGGTAGCAGCACCTAGTCCAGATGCTCCTCCACTTACAACTGCTGAAAATCCACGTATATCCATAGTCTTTCAATTTAGGTTATTACGGCGATGTCTATGGGCTTATTTGCGATTCTTTACCCATGGAATGGTCTTGGATCCAAGAGGACACGAGGAGACGTGGCAAGTTCCATCGCGCCGGCATCTCGAAATTGGTTGAATTTAACGCCGCCGCTGGCGTTTATGGGTTTGCTAAGAATCTGTTAGGTGAGCCGGTGACGAAGTTGAATTTGCCGTAGTTCTTCTGCCATCGAATTGGCTAGGTGAGCCGGAAGTTGACCGCCTTAGTAAAGATTCGTTATATTCCAAGGGCCAAACGTTTCAAAATATCACTCTTTGGAGCCTTAATGTGACAAGTCGATAAAAGTATGCCTAAAGTCAAATTATGATCATTGACGGTTTTTCACACCAACTTCCAGATATCGACCCCACAGAGACCACTGAATGGATCGACTCATTCAACTCTTTAGTGGACGGTCGCGGAAAGTCCAGAGCTTCTTATATCCTTATGCGTCTCCTCGAAGCAGCTCGCGCCTCTCAGGTTGGTTTTCCAGCAACCGTATCTACACCGTACATCAACTCGATCACTCCGGAGCAGCAGCCTTGGTTTCCAGGCGACGAAGAGATGGAGCGCCACATTCGCCGCTACATTCGTTGGAACGCTGCCGTCATGGTTACACGGGCAAATATGCGTTCGGAAGGTATTGGCGGCCACCTAGCGACCTATGCGAGCTCCTCGACCCTTTACGAAGTGGGGTTCAACCACTTTTTCAAAGGGAAGGGAAATGGAGGCGCTGGTGATCAAGTCTTCTTCCAAGGCCATGCCTCTCCTGGCATCTACTCCAGAGCCTTCGTTGAGGGGCGCCTCTCAGAGGAGCAACTCGATAACTTTCGTATGGAGACCAATGGGAACGGCCTTCCCTCTTATCCTCACCCACGATGCCTTCCTGACTTCTGGGAGTTCCCGACGGTTTCGATGGGGATCGGTCCTCTAACTGCGATCTATCAGGCCTACTTCAATCGCTATCTTCAGGATCGAAAGATCGCTGACACCTCGGAGTCAACAGTATGGTCGTTCGTCGGTGACGGCGAATTTGATGAGCCAGAGACCCAAGCTGGCCTGTCACTCGCAGGTCGAGAGAAGCTCGACAACTTAGTGATGGTTGTCAACTGTAACCTACAGCGCCTCGATGGACCCGTTCGAGGTAATGGAAAGATCATACAAGAGTTAGAGGCGACTCTTCGTGGCGCCGGTTGGAATGTCATAAAGGTCATCTGGGGAAGTGCGTGGGACGAGCTTTTGGCTCGCGACGTAGATGGCGTACTCCTCAACAAGATGAACTCAACCTGCGACGGAGAGTACCAAAAGCTGGCAACCGAAGGCGGAGCCTACATTCGTGAGCACTTCTTTGGACCCGATCCACGTCTTCGCAAGTTAGTGGAGCACCTCTCCGACGACGATCTCGTCAAGCTTCCTCGCGGTGGTCACGACTACAAGAAGCTGTACGCTGCGTATAAGGCAGCCACGGAGCATAGCGGTGCTCCAACGGCGATCCTTGCCAAGACTGTGAAGGGTTGGACGCTCGGTACTGGAATTGAGTCGCGCAACGCCACACATCAGATTAAGAAGATGTCGCGTGATCAGCTCCTGAAACTTCGCGAGACACTTGATCTCGATAAAGAGATCCCAGATAACGCATTTGAGGCTGAGCTTCCACCGTATATTCGGCCCTCTGCTGACTCGCCGGTCTATGAGTACATGATGCACCGACGTCAATCACTAGGCGGTAATTCGCCAGCGCGAACGATTCACCACACACCCCGACTGATTCCATCGGAGTCGAACTTCAAAGAGTTCTACAGTGGATCAGGGCGCGTCTCGGTCTCTACGACTATGGCATTTGCGAAGTTGCTCAAGAACTTGACTCGTGATGATGTAGTTGGAAAGATAATCGTTCCGATCATCCCCGATGAGGCTCGTACCTTTGGCCTTGAGTCCTTGATCAAGGATGTAAAGATCTACGCTTCGCAGGGGCAGAGATACACACCGGTCGATGCAGGACTAATGCTCTCTTACGAAGAGAGCAAGGGCGGTCAGATCCTAGAGGAAGGCATCACTGAAGCCGGATCCATGGCAACCTTCCAAGTGGCAGGAACTTCATACTCAACCCACGGAGCGGCGACCATTCCGTTTTACATGTTCTACTCAATGTTTGGCTTCCAACGAACCGGTGATCAAATCTGGGCGGCGAGCGATGCTCGTGCGAGGGGCTTTTTGATTGGTGGAACTGCTGGTAGGACCACACTTCATGGTGAAGGCCTCCAGCACGATGATGGCCATAGCTTGGTGCTTGCATCAACGGTTCCAAGCGTTCGTGCTTATGACCCCGCATTCGCCTACGAGATGGCGATCATCATCGAGCATGGCTTTGAAGAGATGTATGGTGAGGCGCAAAAAGATGAGATCTTTTATGTGACCCTCTACAACGAGAACTACCAGATGCCTGCGGTTCCTGTTGGAATGCCAATTGAAGAGGTCAAGGCTGGAATTGTAAGGGGGCTGTATCTCTACCAAGGTGGCCTCGATCAGGAAGGCGATCAGTCGAAGGCTACCGTCTTCTTCTCTGGATCTGCCTGGACGGCTGCCGTTAGCGCCCAAGCCATTCTTCAAGAAAACTATGGCGTCTCGGTCGATCTCTACTCTGCCACTTCGTATAAGGCACTTAGGGAAGACTGCCTCGAAGTCGAGAGGTATAACCGACTGCACCCAACTGCGACAAAGCGCACTTCCTATCTAGAGGATATGATCGCAGGTGCAACTGGGCCAATTGTAGCGGTATCGGACTTTATGAAGGCTGTTCCAGATCAAGTCGGCCGTTTTGTGACTGACCGACCATTTATATCCCTTGGTACTGATGGCTTTGGACGTTCCGATACGCGTGAGAACCTGCGCCGTTACTTTGAGATCGATGCTCCTCAGATAGTCGTAGCTGTCCTGTCGGGACTTATGGAACAAGGAAAGATCAGCAGCGAGACTGTAGCGAAGGCAATCGCCGACTTAGGTGTGAATCCGGAGCATCCAAATCCAGCAACTGTGATCTGATAGTTGGACGGTTGTAGTTGATCTAGCATTGAAGCGGGGCATCAAAGTTGGTGTCCCGCTCGGATTTTAAAGGGAAACGATGGCTTTTTATATCGCTTTGAACGACGAGGCGAATGATCTTCTGGCTTCGTCATCGTTCGCACTCTTGGTTGGCATGGTACTCGATCAGCAGATCCCTATGGAGCGGGCCTTTATTGCGCCACATCTGTTAGCTCAGCGCATCGGTGGAGAACTCACTCCGCAGCACCTCCTAGATATGGACATGGCAGAGATTGAGAAGGTCTTCGGCGAGAAGCCGGCACTCCATCGCTTTCCAGCGTCGATGGCAAAGAGGGTTGTAGAGGTGGCTCGTATCGTCTCAGACACCTATGACGGAGACGCCGGAGCCATTTGGCGAGAGGCTAAAGACGGCGATGATCTGATGAAGAGGTTGACCAGCCTTCCTGGATTTGGCAAAGACAAGGCAAGGATCTTCATTGCGCTTCTCGGAAAGCAAGTCGGCCTTGAAGTTCCTGGGTGGCAGCAAGCCTGTGATCCATTTGGTAATGAGGGAACCTTTATGAGCGTCGCCGATATCATAGATGCAGAATCCATGACCCAAGTTCGCAACTTTAAGCAGGCTATGAAGGCGGCTAAAAAGTAGTGGCACTTCAGATGGACGCCCGGGACCTTTACCTTTGCATAAATATTCGCAAGGATACGCCTTCAATAGTTGCAAAAGCTCTCGATGGAGGGGTAAACGTAGTCCAAATTCGGGAGAAGGAGCGAGAGGCTAGGGATATTTTGAAGCTGGCAGAGGAGCTTCTCCCCCTTTGTCACAGATATTCGGTTCCTCTATTTATCAATGACCGTGCAGACCTGGTATTGCTGTCGGGCGTCGATGGAATTCACGTTGGACAAGGTGACATTCCTGTCGAAGATTGTAGGCGACTTCTGGGCAGTGAAGTTTTGGTTGGATTGTCGACCCACTCTACATCAGATCTAATTGGTGCTCTCCAAGAGAGGACAAACTACATCTCTGCAGGGCCGGTCGATCCAACTCCGACAAAGCCCCAAAGGGAAGGTACGGGTATTGAATACGTAGAAGATGCTGTACTTCGTAGTAGTCAGCCGGTATTTGTAACTGGTGGTGTTGATCCAGATAAGGTACTAATTTTGGGTGAAGTTGGAGTACGTCACTTCGTTGTGGTCCGTTACATCGCCGATAGCGACGACCCCTTTGCTGCTGCAAGTCGATTGAGGGTCGCAATCGACTCCCTGTAAGCAAGTAAAAGGCTTAGGTTTTTTCAACCCTTCATGTCTGTTATTGCAGCTGCGCGGTTCTTTTAGGTAGCGATTCTTTCGTAGGAGGCTTGACCTCCTAAGAAGTAAGCCTCTTAGTCTTCGTCGGCGCGTGCAAGCCACCCCACAATTAGTGCGAATGTTCGCGGATCTGCCCGAAGAGTCTCGCCGGTGCCGATGATGGTATGGACTTCGCTGTGGCCATCTAATTCATCGGTGAGTCGCCTAACTCTTGAGATCTCTTCGTCGTTAGTCTGTTGGGTTATGATCAGCCACGGAATCGACTTCAATAGTGGGATTGAGAGGAATGGGTCGATGGCTTCGAACTCTAAGTTCCATTGCTTGATCTGCTCTACTGAAGAGGATATTCTCACACCCCGTGCCTCTATTTGATCGGCGAGTTCGTAGACGCTTAGCGAAAATGGTATCGGCGAGGTGGTAATACCGACTGAAACTATCGATTGGATTAGAG
Source organism: Actinomycetes bacterium (assembly GCA_021826315.1). Taxonomy (GTDB): domain Bacteria; phylum Actinomycetota; class Acidimicrobiia; order Acidimicrobiales; family Acidimicrobiaceae; genus Acidithrix. Next base: position 63,239 of record JAKAZZ010000005.1, on the reverse strand, counting down.
GATTTTGTACGGCTGCTGCAAGGGCTGCGGTGCCGGCTAATTCAAAGGCAATGAGGTGTACAAATGCCCCATGAAACTGCCTGCTCACCTCTTCGATAAGAGTTTCAATGTCTTTTTTCCAAGTGAGGGGGGTGTAGTAGCCTCCACTATCGGCGGTTCCCGATAGGTTGGCCACGACTACCATTGAATTAGTTGCACTCGAAAGCCTCTTTGCGAAGTTTTCATTGACAAAGTCAACTGTCACTGAAGCCGGTCTTGGAGCGACGGGGGCTCCATAGATGATGAGGGAGACGGGCTTAGGAAGCCCCTCGCCTTGGTCGAAGGTTATCTCATCGGCGGTAAAAATTGTGAGAGAGGTCTCTCCTCTGGTTATCGTTGAGTGCAATTGAGACCTTTCATGTCGATGAGTTCATCTACACCTAGTTAATCTAGCCCTTGGCGTTATGCAGGTCGAATGCAATCATGTAACGAACATCGCCTGAAGCCCTGTTGCTCTAGGGTTGCGGTGTAGTTCCTCGCATCGCCTGTTCGTACTCGACAAAGGCGTCGTAGGCGCGCGGCCCATAGACCGTAGCGGGCCCGCCATTCAATAGGATCGCGACTCCTACCATCTCTGCTACTTGTTGGCGAGTGACACCTTTTTTAACGGCACCCCGTGCGTGAGATGCTATGCAGCCATCGCACTCTCGAGTTATCGCAATTGCAAGAGCGATCAGCTCTTTGTGAGCGCTATCTATGGCACCCTCTGCCATTGCCGCTCGATTGAGATTTGCAAATGCGGTCCAAGTTTCACCGGTCATCGATCGGAGTTCTTTGACCGCCGGTGATAGCTCCGAGAGTACCTCGTGGTAGTGGCCTTCTGTTGTCATCTGATCATCTCACTTTTTTAACTTCGGCGATGGTGTGCGTCAACGAACGTGGGCACCTATATCTTTGCCTTCAATTTATGCAATAGCAAAGCGCAGTCGAGAGTGACTGCGCTTTGCTGGAATTTCATTCAATTCTAATGATTATGATCCGCTCTATCTTTGAATGTGCGGAGTTTAGGATCTTTGCAGTTATGCACCGAGATTGCCTTGAAAGGATATCCGCAGTAAAGCTCCGCTCGAGCCCGGCTGTAAGAGATATAACACTTTCATGGCGTTTGCCGAACACAAGTCGTATTCGGCAAACTCACATTTAAATCCCGTTAGAGACCGATACGGCTTGCGAGACGCTCTCTGTGGAAGGTTGCGTCACCGAATAGTAGTTGGGATGACTTTGCTCTCTTGAAGTAGAGGTGAGCATCGTGTTCCCAGGTGAATCCAATGCCACCGTGAATTTGGATGTTCTCAGCTGCTGCCTTGAAGTAGGCGTCAGAGCAGAAGGACTTAGCTAGCGGCGCAGCCATCTTGAACTCTTCGTTCATCTCACTAGCTGCCCATGCGCTGTAGTAGGCAGCGGACTTTGCAGATTCGACTTCTAGGAGCAGGTCGGCGCACTTGTGCTTGATTGCCTGGAAGCTACCAATTGGCCTTCCGAACTGGATCCTCACCTTTGCATAGTCGACTGCCATATCGAGACATCTCGAGGCGCCGCCGACTTGCTCTGCGGCTAATGCTACGCAGGCTAGGTCGAGGCCAGTCTCGATGCCTTCAATCGCCTCGCCCTCGTCACCGATCAATCGTCCCGTTGCGCCATTTAGGGTGACCGTTGCCATCTTGCGAGTCTGATCGAGGGTCTCCACCAAAGTTGTGGTCACACCTGCGTCACCTGAGTTGACGGCAAAGAGCGAGACGCCCTTCTCTGTCTTCGCAGTCACAAGAATCAAATTGGCGTTATGGCCATCAAGAACGAATCTCTTTTCGCCATTGATCTTCCATGTGCCCCCGTCATTGGTTGCAGTTGTATCAATTGCTTCTAGGTCCCAGGAACCGCTTGCCTCAACCGAGGCCAAAGTGGCCAAGCTTTCGCCGGCTGCAATGGATGGAAGGTACTCCTCACATGCACTCTCATCGCCGGAAGAGAGGATAACATTCGCAGCTACTGCGACTGTTGAGAAGAAAGGTCCGCCGAAGAGGGCTCTCCCCATCTCTTCAAAGACTACGGTCGTTTCGAGGGCACCGAAACCGGCACCTCCAAATTTTTCAGGTATGGCAAGAGAACAAAGTCCAAGTTGCTCTGACAACTGCTTCCAGGTGTCAAGGTCGTATCCGGTAGTGCTCTCCATGAGACTTCTAACCGTCTTTACCGAGGACTTCTCTTCCATAAACCGTCGCACGGATTTGCGAAGCTCCTCTTGCTCCTCAGAAAATGCGAAGTTCATTAACTCTCCGATCGACATGGTTTGGTTGCGAACTTCTTCAAATCTATCTAAGTTTTGGATTCTGTGTAAGTGATTTATGGATAAAAGCCGCCATCGACGAGTGCTCCACCTCATTTTCACATTCTTGATTGGTAGGCGATGTTGCAACTCGTGCCATTGGTTAGGCGGGATCTTTCAGTTCGTTGGCCAAATCCGAGGAGAATCACGAAGCGTTGATGCTGTTATCAGTTCAGCGGTGAAGTTGTGATTTAAGTATTTGTTCTTCACGTCTGGCAATTCAATCGGCTTGTGGAGAGATAGTTGGGGATTGAGGGAGATTGTTTGTGAGATTACGGACCCATTTCGTGCTCCATAGGTGCCGGTCGGCTAGAAGCGGTAGAGCGTTCACTCGTGAAGAGGGAGCTTTCACGATATCTAAAAATGCGGAACTCGATGGTAAAGCAGTGTCGATAACGCTTCTGAAAGAGGCTTTGCTAAACCACCGAGGTTCACCTCGCATGGAAGCTTAAGTCAATATCACCTTGGAGTAATCTCTCGTAGCGACTTTCGATCATGGATTTGGTTGGAACAAGTTGTTGCTTGTGACAAAGAGTTATCCGATAGTGCCAATCCTACGAGGTAGGAATTTTGGCTATAGTATTTACGTGCAATTCAAAGACGCTGATGTTCATGCTGATTCTCAACGAATTGAGAATTTGGTTCCCGAGCGAAGTTTTCGGAGTATTTGTGAAAGTTTCGCGAGCATGTGCAAAGGTAAGAGCTCGCTTATAAAAGCTGTAATCTTCGGAATTATCGTAGGAATTACGCGAATTTTAGTCGCTTTTCTAATGGATTTCATGAGCAAGTCGACGCTAACGTCGGGTCCGTTTGTCGCGATTTACCGTGGAAACTTGAAAATCTTCGAGCATTGGGATAGCGGCTGGTTTATTCAAATAGCTCAGCACGGATATTTCTCTATTCAGTCAACCGCATTTTATCCCGGTTATCCGCTCCTTATCAGGCTTGCTCATGTGCTAGTCGGTGCGAATACAAGTATTAATACCGTCGCCGTTCTGGTTGACTGGTCCGCTTTTATAGCTTCAATAATCGCGTTGTATATTGCAACTTCGCTAGTTACCTCCGAAATTGGAGGAGCGGTAGTAGCGGTCTTTTACGCCTTTGCTCCGGCTTCGGTATTTTCTGTAAGTGCTTATAGCGAATCTACGACAGTCTTACTGTGTGCGCTATCGGCGATTCTAATAGTGAAGAAGCACCCGTTTGCTGGGGCGGCCATTGCGGGATTAGCAAGTCTAACTGGATCAGTGGGAGCGGTATTTGGGTTAAGTATTGCTTTGGGGTATCTCCTGCGAGAGAGGAAATTTTTTCGGGCGGTTTTGATAGGGCTCTTGAGCGAGACCGGATCTTTTCTCTACGCCGGATATTTGTGGAGTAGATTCAACAATCCTCTAGAGAACTTGGTTGCACAGAAAAATTGGTTCCGTCACGCCGTCGTTCCATTCACGGGTCTTTATGCAAATATCGTCAATATTGTCACCGGTCGTATTCATTTCTCGGTGCTTCCATTGCCCGCTACAAATAAAAACATGGTTACCGCGTGGGTAATCGACGACTTAACCGCGTTGATCGTAGTTTTTATCGTCATCGCGTATCTATTTTTCGCGATCCGTGAGAGATCTTTGCTTGGGATTCCTCTCGAATGGGTTATATTCGCGGTCGTTTCTACGATAGTGATAAACAGTACTGTCATTACAACGTTCGGAACATTTGTATCAACCGAGGCCCTCGCGCGCCTTCTTGGAGAAGTGTTCGCGATCTACCCCATCGGTTACGTGGTCCTCAAGAGATTGTGGATCCTCGCTGGACCAATCGCTATCGGCCTTTTTTCCTTGTGCATAATGGGACAACTCCTTATAGTTTTGAACTTCTGGTTTACTTAGGCAGTGAATTTGTATCGATTCGACTCTTGGTTTGCTCCTTCAGCTTCGATGCAGGTCGGTCAATGCAATTAGGTAACAGTGGTCGTGGCACTTAGAACCTTGACCTGATTTTGGTCCGACAAATGCCTTTAAGGTGTCAATTATTGCGACCTTATATTTGGCGCCTGTTTTACCCCACTCGGTCGGGACTCTCGCTTCGATCAACTGCATCGGGTTTGAAGTGTTAGTCAAAGTGAAGTTTGCAGTGACCGTGACCTTGTTTTGTATTGGTGGAGTTTTGCGGTTGGTGGAATATGTGCGCTATGTTCTCTCGTCACAATGCGTTGATGGACCTCTTCTCTTTGCGTTCCTTGTCCTACGTTTAAGGGTCGCATCCATTAGTCGCAGGTTAGGCTCGTTGTTTACCCTTATTTCGTGCCGGCTCGCAGATTCTTCATGATTTGGCTTTATCTTCAGCTTGAGGGTCGCTATAAATTTCTGACGAAAGCAACTTTGTTGCGTGACAGGCGGGAAGCAAGAGGTATTTTCAACTGTTTAAACCGTCGTTCGTATTCGAAAACTCGATGAGGTATGAATTATTTCAGCTAATGAAGTGAACAGTGAAGTCTCGATTAAATGGGCTAGGCGCCTAGCCAAGATAGTCTTATCTAACAGGAGGAACTTCCTTCTGGCATATGGCGCTTCGATCCTTGGTATGAGTAGCCAAGTGATCATCCCGCTTTACGAACGTACGATTGTTGATCGAACTCTCACCTACCCTAAGTCGTCAGTAGCAACCCTTGTGGTAATCGTCATTGCTTTGGCATTTATTACGTTTGGCCTCTCTTTCCTGCGACGATTCTTTGGAGGACGCCTAGCATTCGACGTTCAGCACCAGTTGAAGGTGGATCTCTTTCGTCACCTCCAAAGGTTGGACTTCTCCCACCATGACGAGATGCAATCTGGACAGTTGATGTCTCGTGCCAACTCCGACGTAGGACTCGTACAGGGGTTTTTATCGTTTTTGCCAATGCTTGCTGGCAACTTAGTGATGCTCGTTATCAGCCTTGTAGTGATGTTTAGCCTCTCGTTACCGTTAGCACTGGTAGAGCTAGTGATGGTTCCAACTGTTGCGGTGGCGGCAAATAGACTTCGTCGTCCCCTTTACGGAGCCTCTGCCAAGGTGCAACAGAAGACCGGAGAAGTTTCGGTCGTAGTCGAAGAGTCGATAACCGGAATTCGAGTCGTCAAGGGCTTTGGTCGAGAGAGAGACAGAACGAACACCTTGATCTCGGGGGCGAGGGGGATCTTCTGGTCACGCCTTGGTCTTGAGAAGAAGGATGCGACCATGCAGTCGACGCTCAATTTCATCGTTGGCGCAGTTCAAGGTGGAGTCCTGTTAGTCGGCGCTTACCTAGCGCGTTCGCATACTATTACGATCGGTACCTTTTTGGTCTTCTTCGCCTATATCGTTCAGATCGCTTCGCCAATTCGCCAACTCGGTGTCTTTATCTCTTACATTCAGAGGGCAGGAGCAGGAGCTAGTCGTGTCTTCGAAGTCCTCGACGCTAATCCATTGGTGAATGACCCAGCCACCGCGGAGGTTGTAAACGGTGACTTTGACCGCATTAGCTTCTCGGGCGTGGAATTTGGCTACGACCCAGCTGATCCGATCTTGAAGGGTTTGAACTTAGAGATAGGACGGGGCGAAGTTGTAGCGATTGTTGGCGGAAGTGGCTCGGGAAAGTCGACACTTGCCCTTCTTCTACCTCGCTTCTACGATCCGCAGCGAGGAACGATATCCTTGGGTGGTCAAAATATAAAAGACGTAGCTATCGCTGATCTTAGAAGTCGTATCGGCGTCGTCTTTGAGGATACTTTTCTCTTTTCTGACTCGGTTGCGAGAAATATCTCCTTTGGTCGACCGGATGCTTCGCAAATTGAGATCGAAACTGCGGCTCTACGCGCCGGAGCTCTCGACTTTATAAAAGGTTTGCCCAATGGCTTTGATACATTGGTCGGTGAAAATGGGGTCATGCTATCTGGTGGGCAGAGGCAGCGAATCTCGCTAGCGCGGGCACTTATAACTGACCCAGACATATTGATCCTCGATGATGCTACCTCAGCGGTAGACGTCTCGACCGAAGCCGAGATCAATAGGGCGTTAGTCGAATTTTCTAAAGGCCGATCAGTATTGATGGTGGCCCACAGGAAGTCGACGCTTTCACTTGCAACCCGAATAGTGGTTCTCGATCGCGGTGTGGTAGTGGCCGATGGGAGCTACGATAGCCTCGTTGCAACCTCCGAGCTATTTCGACGGATGGTCTCTGGCGCTGATGAGTCACTCGATCTTGTAATCGAAGAAGTTGTAGATAACGAAGGTGACATCGAGGCTCAGCAAGTCGCCCTAGCTATGGGAACGAGCAGGCGACCTTCTGTTGGCGTCGAGGAAGATACGCATGCGGTTGGATTACTAAAGAAGAGATCCTCCTTTGAGTCTCCTTTGGATGAAGCACCTTATCTAGAGGAGTCGAAGAGTGGCTTTAGATTCTCTAAGTTTCTGAGGCCTTTTTCTAGACGTCTTTCGGTGGCGGCGCTTCTCCTAATTGCTGATACGTTGCTGCAATTGGTTGGACCATCGCTGGTAAGGAGTGGCATAGATAAAGGTGTCATAGCGGGATCTTCGAGTGCGATTTTGGTGGTTGCCGCCTTATATGTCATCGTCAACACCGTCGACTCGGTAGTGCAATATGTCCAAGTGGTTGTTGCTGTCTCTACCTCTGAAAAGATCCTCTATGGCCTTCGGATCAAGATCTTCTCCCATCTCATGCGCCTCGGTCTTGACTATTTCGAGTCTGAGCTCTCCGGGCGAATTCAGACGCGTATGACAACCGATCTAGATGCGATGAGTGATCTCTTGCAGAATGGCGTAACGAGCTTTATCGTCAATGTCCTTTCGTTTGTTGCAGTAGGTGGACTGCTGCTCATTAGCAACTTTAAGCTAGCTCTTGCAGGTCTCTGGGTACTTATTCCTATGACGATTGCGACGATGTGGTTCGCAAAGGCGTCAAATCGGGCCTATACCATTTCGCGAGAGCGCGTGGCTCAGGTAAATGCCAACTTGGCGGAGGGAATTACTGGCGTAAGAGTAACGCAGGCCTTTGGAATGGAGAGGGAGAATAGCAAAAACTTTGAGGTCCTTTCTGGACGTTATCGCGACTCAAGAGTTGCTTCGCAGAGACTCGTTGCGATTTACTTTCCACTCTTGTTATTGCTATCAGAGGTCGCCTCGGCCTCGGTCCTCTACTACGGTACGTTGTTGATCCACGCCCACTTGGTGACGATTGGCGTGGTTATCGCCTTTACCCTCTACCTCGATCAACTCTTCTCTCCGGTTCAGCAGCTTTCGCAGACCTTTGACTCATTTTTGCAGGCAAAGGTTGCACGAGACCGTATCGACGATCTGCTCAATACTCAAACCTCGCTCAGCTTTGATGAGGCTGATGATGCCCATCGAGTCACCGAAGGAGAGGTCGATTTCGACGATGTTATATTCAAATACGGTGACAAGATAGCCTTGCACGATCTATCCCTGACGATTCCTCCAGGTGAGATGGTGTCGGTCGTAGGTGAGACTGGTGCTGGTAAGTCGACCTTAGTGAAGTTGATCGCTCGCTTCTATGATCCAGCATCAGGTGTAGTCAAGGTTGACGGGGTTGATCTCCGTCGCTTTACCTTAGAGGGTTACCACTCTGGAGTGGGATACGTTCCGCAGGAGGCCTTTCTCTTCTCTGGAACAATCGCATCCAATATCTCATTTTCTCGCCCCGACGCCACTAGGGATGAGATAGTCGCTGCGGCTAAGGCGGTGGGTGCATATGACTTTATCGCTGGACTGAAAGATGGTTTTGATTGTCAAGTTAGCGAGCGAGGGCGTTCGCTTTCTGCTGGCCAACGACAATTGATCGCCCTCGCGCGGGCTCATCTGGCCAATCCAAAGATCCTCATCCTCGATGAGGCTACCGCTAACCTTGACCTCTTTACTGAGAAGATCGTCACCGATGCGATTACGAAGGTTGCAAACGGAGTGAGCACCATCATGATCGCTCATCGTCTTCAGAGTGCTACTTTGGCCGATCGTATCCTCGTTGTGGCAGATGGCATGGTGGTTGAAGATGGCACGCATGAAGAGTTGATTAGTCGCGGCGGCAAGTACGAGAAGCTTTGGCGTAACTATGAGTCGGATGGCGCCACATCTGAGCTTCTATAGCTAGGTACTATCTCTAGCTGGTCTTTTGTGGCGAATTGAAATAATTATCCTCTATTTCTTGCTTCCTTCTTTGAAGAGCCACTTTGGCAATCCTAGATTGGATCGTATTATGCAAGTAGGAGATAAGGTAAGGGACTTTACCCTCTTAGATCAGTACGGTAAGCCATTTACGCTAAGTGAGAATTTAGGTGGTGGCTACATGGTTCTGTTTTTCTACCCTGCCGCGATGACCAAGGGGTGCACCGCCGAATCGTGCCACTTTAGAGACTTGAGCGCAGAGTTCAAAGAGGTTGGAGCCAAACGAGTTGGCATCAGCGCCGATCCGGTCGCTAAGCAACTTGAATTTTCGACTACTAACTCATTCGATTACCCACTCTTGGCCGACATAGATGGGCAGGTGGCCTCAGACTTTGGAGTAAAGAGGCGCTTTGGTCCCATCCCAGTGAAGCGTCACACCTTTGTGATATCTCCTTCGATGGAGGTCGAACTCATATTGGCCTCTGAGCTGAATATGAGCCTTCATGCCGATAAGTCCCTTGCCTATCTGAGGAGCAAGGTCGCAAAGTAATTGAGCCTCAGCTAAATTTCTCGAACATATGTTCGATATAATTTAGGTATGAAGGTTACCAATCTGACTAAGTTGCAGGGAGTTGTAGAGCCAGCGTCCCTTCTCATGGATCAGCGCATCGATGTCCTTGGTCATCTTAGAGATCTACTCCCAGGTGGATCTCTAAAGCGCGGTTCAGTGGGGGTCGTCTACGGCGACTTTGGCAGCGGTGCAACCTCTATGATCTTCTCGCTCATATCCCAAGCCATATCAGGGGGAAGTTTTGTTGGGTTGGTTGGTCTCCATAGTTGGGGTTTTGGTGCAGCTGCCGATATGGGGATAGATCTGCGCCGCCTTCTAGTTGTAGAGTGTGGCTCAAATCAAGCAATTGAGGCGGCCTCTCTTCTGCTAGACGGGTTTGATATCGTAGTCCTTTCCCTGAACAGGGATATCGACTATAAGAACTCTCGTTCCTTGGCTAATAGGGCAAGGGTCTCTAAGTCGATACTTGTCTATCTTTACAGTGGTACATCGGTGCTAAACCATCTTCCTTACGGGGCTGACTTTTCAATATGGACCAAGGCAAGTAGATGGGAACTTTTGGGTTCGACCCCTGTATCTAACAGGTCTTTGGTCGTTCAAGCCGACTCTGCGAAGTGGCCTAATGTCAGATCCAAGTCGGTGGTTGGGCTATGAGGCGGAGATCTTTTAGCGGAGGAGAGTTATTTGAATTAGAGACCAAGCCTTTGGCAAGGACTCTGGTTATCTCTTATCGTGGATGGCCCTTTCTGTCGAGGTCGATCCCAGATGATCAAGCGGCAGTCGTCATAAAGGATGCAAGAGTTGTTGCTCTTACGAGTACCGCTAGGAAGCTAGGCGTATCTATTGGTGATCGAGCCATCACCCTTGCATCTGCCTCCTTTGATCTCATCTGTATCGACGATGACTTTGACTTCGATATGGCAGCCTTTGAAGAGGTAGTTGCAGTAGCTGAGTCGTTTTGTCCGGAGGTCGAGGTCTTTTCACCCGGAGTATGTGGATTTAATGTAAAAGGACCATCGCGCTACTTTGGTGGGGAGAAGGCTCTTTTATCTAAAGTTATCGATGCCTTAAGTGAGCTATCTGTATCTAGAGGCAGTAGCGCTACCTCTATTGTCAAACCCCCAACTACCGCCAAAGGCTACCACCTCGTCTCTGAGCTGCTTTCGAACCTCTCTTTTGGGGTCGGTTTAGCAGACGGTCCATTCGTAGCCAAGGTGGCATCGACCTTCTCGGCCGTCGTTGAAGCCGGGTCCTCTAGGGAATTTATCGCCCCCTTTCCAATTGGGATCTTGATAGATGAGGGGGAGGTCGATACCTTGTCTAAGGTCGGGGTGAACCACGTGGGTCAGATCCTAGATATCCCAAGAGATTTGATGGTGGAGCGTTTTGGGAAGGTCGGGAGTCGCCTCTATGAGCTAGCTCGAGGGGTAGACGGTGACCTAGTCGAGGCTAGAGAGGTCAAAAAGCGCCACCATGTTCGTATAGACCTAGATCCTCCAGAGACTTTGAGCCAAGCTATATCCTTTGCCATTAGAGCTAAGGTCGACGACTTCTTCTCGTCCCTAACGAACGAGGGTATCTATCCTCTTCGAGTCAGGATCTCTTTTGAGACCGAGACCACGGAGGCCATCAGTAGGGTTTGGTCGAGCTCAGTTCCAATTTCGCCATCTTTTTTGATTAGTTATGTCAGAAGGCAGTTGGAGGGGTGGCAGAATCCTGCGATAGGGCAGGATCCTCCAAGATCTGGAGTTATCTACTGTGATATTGAAGTCATGGAGATCACTTCGACGCCATTTGTCCAACTTGACCTATATCAGGTGGCTGTACATCCTCAAGATAGGGTTTTGCGTGCCATAGAACGGGCTAGAGACAAGGTAGGAGATGGCGCCATCAAAGTCCCTCGTAAGAGAGCGGGGAGATCTCCTAGAGACCAATTCCAGCTTCTCAACTGGCAACTAGACCTCTTTGAAGAGGAGCCAAAGGGAGATAGTGCGAAAGATACTCCGCCGTGGCCAGGCCAAGTTCCCAACGTTAAACCATCGATGGTCTTTGATCCTATGGTTGAGATGGAGATGACATCAGAGGGTGGGCTAGTAGTTGGTGTTAGTTCGGGCGGGGAGTTGACATGCAGCCCGAAGTTCTTCTCCGTTCCGTCTTTGGGGTGGAAAAAGAGAGAGATCGAGCGTATTTTGGGGCCATGGCCCATGAACGAGCTATGGTGGGATGATGCTCGCCGCCGCCGGCTAGCTCGAGTCCAGATTGTAAGTCGTGATGGAGTTGCGCTAAATGCAGTAATGGAGGCTTCCAAGTGGCACCTTGAGGCCATCTACGACTAGCAGTTCTAGCTATCTCGTGGGATCAGGCACCGTTGGGGTTGATGGGGTCATTGGGTTTAGCTGCTTCGAGCTCAACGATTTGATTGGTTAGGTCTTCTGCTACTTTGTCCTTGCCTTCGCTATTTACAGCTAAGGCAAGTTTGATCCATTCGCTAACCCACTCTTCGAGTTCGCTACCGATCCAGACGCGAAGGGTCTTTGTTAGCTTGCTCGATGATACGGTAACGGCTCCGCTTGCTACATTTGCCGAAATCACCGTTGATATTGGGATGACCGTGGTCTTCTTTGTGCCGACAAAGATGATTCGGGTATTAGTTATGTAGAACTGCCCTGTATCTACCCCCGCTTCATGGGTGGCGCCCGCCTCGTAGTGGCCCTTCGATCGCCCCACGTTGTAGCGAACAGACCTCCCTCCTAGGGAGCCTATGGGTATTGAGATACCTTGGTGGCCTGATACGTAGTGGCCGGCTGACTTGACATCCCCTAGGAGCGATACGTTGTGGACCTGTATGTAGACCCCTTCGCCCTTTTGAAGGTTCAGAGTGTTATTTGTAAAGTCTCCACCCTGCTTAATCAGATTCAGAGCCTTCTGTAGCTCTTCATGCTGGTGGTTCCACGCATCGACCACAGCCTTTGCCTGCTCGTAATCGTGCTTCTCTTTGATTCCTTTGAAAAGTTCCAACTCAACCCCGTCTGGTAGCCTCCCTCTTTTATAGCACGTACGTGTGTCATTTCGTATCGACTAAGGCCTTGGGATCTTACGATAAATATTTCACTCTTCCTTATCGAACATATGTTCGATAAAATATATGTATGGCCTATGAATATCGATATGCCGAGTTGCACTGTCACTCCAACTTCAGCTTCTTAGATGGCGTCTCATCTCCAGTCGAGATCGTAGAGAGAGCTGTTGAACTCGACCTTCCCATATGTGCTCTGACGGATCACAATGGCCTTTATGGCGTAGTCGCCTTCTCCTCCGCTGCCAAAGGAACCCCTCTGCGTACCGTCTTTGGTGCGGAGCTCACTTTAAATAGTGGCCGACCGCGTGACAACGTCGAAGATCCAAGCGGCAGCCACATAGTGGCTTTAGCCAAGGGGCCAAAGGGTTATGGACAGCTATCTCGTCTGATCTCTGAGGGGCATATGGCAAATAGGGAAAAGGGATCTTTCGTCTTGACACTCGATGATCTTTCTCGAAGCAACCTCGACGACATCTACTTTTTGAGCGGTTGTCGCAAGGGGGCGATATCGCAGGCGCTCTACGAAAGTGGCCCTTCGGCTGCCCTGAAGGAGGCTCTTCGACTAAGGGAGGTACTCGGTAGGGATAACTTTGCAATTGAGTGTTGGGACCATGGAGATCCAGTAGATGAAGTAAGAAATGATGAACTTATAAAGATTGCAGATCGTGCTGGATTGAATGTTCTTGCGACCAATAACGTTCATTATGCTCGATCGACTGGTGCCCGCACCTTTGCCACGGTGGCTGCAATTAGGGCAAATAGGACTCTCGAAGAGATAGAAGGGTGGCTTCCCCCTTCTCACCTTGCGTACCTTCGCTCACCAAAGGAGCAGTATCGGAGATTTAGAAGATACGAGCGCCTCTTAGAAAATGCCTACGACATCGGCGATCTCTGTGCCTTTGACCTATCGTTGGTTGCCCCCAAGCTGCCTTCATTTGAGCGTCCAGATGGAATAAGTGAGGCTAGCTACTTGAGGCAACTTACCTACGATGGTGCATTGACGAGGTATGGCCCTAGATCGAACGAAAGGATAAAGGGAGCCTATAAGCAGATTGAATATGAACTCGAAATCATAGAACGTCTCGGCTTTGAGGGTTACTTCTTGATCGTATGGGATATCGTTCAATTTTCAAAGAGGTCAAATATCTTCTGCCAAGGGCGAGGTTCGGCGGCAAATTCAGCGGTCTGCTACGCCCTTGGAATTACAAATGTAGATCCAGTTTCACTCGGCCTCCTCTTCGAGAGGTTCCTCTCGACTGAGCGTGACGGCCCTCCCGATATCGACGTCGACTTTGAGAGCGAGGCTCGAGAGGAGGTAATCCAGTACGTGTACAACAAGTACGGTCGTGACAAAGCGGCGATGGTTGCAAATGTCATAACCTATCGCTCTCGCTCTATAGTTCGTGACCTTGGCAGGGTCTTTGGCTATCCCTCTTCGGTGCTTTCAAAGTGGTCTAAGAGTATCGATAGGTATAAGTCAGTTAGTGACCTTCTTGAGGCGAAGGACCGTAGCGGTAGGCCACTGGTTGAGATTCCCTCAAAGATGGCTGATATTGCTCGAAGTATCGACAGGGCACCGCGACACCTTGGAATTCATACCGGAGGTATGGTCATCTGCGACCGTCCAATAGTCGAAGTTTGTCCAGTCGAATGGGCGAGAAGGTCCGACCGTAGCGTCTTGCAGTGGGATAAAGACGACTGTGCCATTGCGGGTTTAGTCAAATTCGACCTACTGGGTCTGGGGATGCTGGAAGCCCTTCACCGTATGGTCGATCTCGTGAAGCACTTTCACGGTGTAGAGGTCGACCTGGCGCTTTTGGAGCAAGATAGCGACGTCTATGAGATGTTGGCGGCAGCCGATACAGTAGGGGTCTTTCAAGTTGAGAGTAGGGCGCAGATGGCGACTTTGCCTCGACTTAGGCCAAGATGCTTCTATGACCTAGTCGTTGAGGTTGCCCTTATTAGGCCTGGTCCCATTCAAGGAGGCTCGGTTCATCCCTATATTCGTAGGAGAAATGGCGAGGAGGAGGTTACTTACCTTCATCCACTCCTTGAGAAGTCGCTCAAAAAGACGCTAGGTGTTCCCTTGTTCCAAGAGCAACTCATGCAGATGGCCATAGATGTAGGTGGATTTTCCCCCTCAGATGCTGATCAGTTGCGCCAAGCTATGGGCTCTAAGCGCTCCACTGAGAGGATGGAGAGGCTGAGGGAGCGCTTCTATGTGGGCATGGAGAAGAATGGCATCGTAGGCGATATTGCAGATGAGATCTTCTCTAAGTTAAAGGCGTTTGCTAACTTTGGTTTTCCAGAGAGCCACTCAGCCTCATTTGCGTACCTGGTCTATGTCTCGGCGTGGTTTAAGTTTTACTATCCTGGCGCATTTGTGGCTGCGATCATCGACTCTCAGCCGATGGGTTTTTGGTCCCCTGAGACGCTGATCGAGGATGCTAAGCGCCATGGGGTAGGAGTACTTGGCCCCCACGTCAACTTCTCTAAGGGTGAGACCAGCCTTGAACCTATGGAGGCCGAGGGAGATAGGGAGCTGACCCTGGAGGCAGATGGTTACCTATGGAAGATCTATGAGAATGCGAAGAGGGGGCCACATGTAAGGATCGGCCTCTCTTCCATCCGTAAGATCGGCGGTGAGTTGGCACAAGAGATCGCAGATAAGGGTCCATATGGCTCTATTGAGGAGCTCGCTATCGCGGTCAATATAGACAAAGATCAGATGGAGTCGTTGGCTAAAGCGGGAGCTCTGGACTCACTACCGGCAAGTGGGTCTACGGGCGGATTGAATCGACGCCAAGCCATTTGGGTCTCTGCCCCCTTGGCAGGTCGAGGGAGAGAGGCTCTTCCCGGTATGGTTCTTGGTGATAGGGCGCCTTCATTCGAAGAACCATCGACGATGGAGGCGAGCTATATGGATCTAGAGGCCTATGGCATCACCCCCAAGATGCACATAGTCGGCTACCACAGAGATTACTTAACTTCAATTGGAGCGGTCGCAGCTAAGGATCTAAAAGATGCGAGAAACCGTTCGTTCGTTAGGATCGCGGGTGTGGTTACCCATAGACAGAGGCCGGCTACCGCTAAGGGAGTCACATTTTTATCCATTGAAGATGAGAGTGGACTGATTAATGTAGTCGTATCTATTGCCACTTGGGATAAGTATCGGTCTGTTGTTAGAGCCTCAAGCGCATTGGTAATCGATGGTCAACTTGAAGCTAAGTCGAATGTGATCAACGTCGTAGCTAAGAGGATCGCATCACTAGAGATAGACATCTTTTCAATGTCACGGGACTTTAGATAAGCCCGAGCTACTCCTCTACTACTGAAGATCTAGAGATGACCACAAAGGAGAGCGAGACGATGGTGATCGCGGTTCCGAGAATTTGAAAGATAGAGACGTTTTGGCCAAGCATTATGTACGAGAAGATAATCGTAACTATTGGGGCCCCTAGGGTAAGAAGCGATGCCGTGACAAGGGTTGTGTGTTTGTGAGCCCAATTGAAGGCGAAGTGGCCACTACCAGGTACTGCCGCAAGTAGCAGGACAAGTGCGAAGGTCGAGATCGTGGGGACTGAATTTGTGTGCGAAAACAGGGCCAGCGGAAGCAAGAATATCGTCGCCCAAATCTGTAGGCCCAACTGATACTCGAGGGTAGATACGCTCTTTCTGGCTTGCTTAGAAAATATAAAGTAAGCGGCATACGAAATGAGAGCGATCACCGCCAAGAAGTCTCCGAAGAGGGTATCGTGACCTGACTTTGGCGCACCAAAGATGGCAATAGAGGTTCCAATAATCGCTATGAAGCCGGCAAGGATCGCCTTCTTCTCTACCTTCTCACCAAAGAGGCGACTTGATACCAGCATCAAGAGAAAGGGCTGGAGGGTGCCGATGATCGTTGCCGTATTGGGCGAAGTGTATTTAACTGCTGTAAAGAAGGCCGCGGAGTTTACAGCAAAGGAGAGCCCTCCAAAGAGGCTCTTTCTCATCCCGTCTCTAGTTAGCTTGCCTTTAGTTGCACTTAGCAAGACGTATGCCATTGCAACTCCCATAACCATTCGGATGAAGGAGAGTTCGGGGCCGGGAAGTGGGATTACATTGGCGAGTACATTACCAAAACCCCAAACTGCTACTGCGTAGAGGGTGGCGCTGACACCGATAGGGGAGTTCTTCTTCAAAGTTTCAGTCGACAACTTGTTTTACTACAACCGTTTCAAATATCTAATTCGTGCTAATCATCTTTACCTGCCAGCCAAATACCTCATCGAGGCTGTGACTAGGCAAGAATCTTCTCTGGTACAGGCTAATTGAGAGGAGCATTCGATTCATCAAAGTAGTTGCAACATACAACGAAATTATGACCGATTTCATCTAAATTAGATACGGTTGGACATGAGATAGTAGATGATGAGGGTTACGACTACGAGATCAACAACTTTTCCACATGAAAGTGTTTCGTAAATGTTCGTGATCGCTCTATGGGGTCTTCAACACAAGAACCTAAATTCGCCAATCTTCGCCCCAGCGGATCGGAGAATAGTACTTTTGTGAACAATTTCACTTAAATCTTGTTTATGGGGTGCAATTTATTGGTTCACGTGGCATTATTTGCTATGGAAAATTCAAGCCTGCAAGTCGAGGAGATTACCGTACGCTTTGGCGGACTCGTAGCCCTAGATAGGGTGAGCGCAACATTCAAAGAGCGTGAGGTACACGGCGTAATTGGCCCCAATGGAGCTGGGAAAACGACACTCTTCAACGTGGTCTCGGGCTTTGTTAAGGCCGATTCAGGTAAGTTGGCTTTCTTTGGTGAAGAGGTTACTTCGCATCGTCCTGAAAAGCTGAGTAAGTATGGTGTCGCCAGAACACTTCAGGGCCTTGGCCTCTTTGCGCGTATGTCCGTCCTTGAAAACGTGATGATAGGGCTGACTTCAACGGGTAAGACCAAGGGTTTCGCTGGAATGTTAGGCTTCGGCCGTCCAGTCAAAGAAGAGAGAATCTTTAGGGAGCATGCACTTTCGAAGTTGAACGAGCTTAGCCTTGGTCAATACGTTGACCGGATGCCACCTTCGCTACCTTACGCCATTCAAAAGAAGGTAGCTCTAGCACGTGCTCTAGTTCTTGAACCGCGATTTCTGATGCTCGATGAGCCCGCTTCGGGCTTGAGTAATGACGAGATGGATGAGCTCGGAGACCTTATCTTGAAGCTATCGGAGAAGATGGGCATCGTTCTTGTTGAGCACCACATGGACCTGGTCATGCGCGTCTGCAACGTCATTACGGTCCTTGACTTCGGTCGAGTAATCGCAGAGGGAACGCCAGATGAGATTCGCTCGAACCCACAGGTCACCGAAGCGTACCTTGGTGAAGAGGTCAACACTAACTAAAATTCGATAACTTTAGTTATTCATTTATAGAGATAAGAATTTGGCGAACCGGGGGGAATGGTTGCTGGTTATTGAAAAGTTGAGCGCTAGCTATGGGCCTGTAAAAGCGCTCAAGGAAGTTTCGCTCAAGGTAGATAGAGCGAAGATTACAGCAGTACTCGGTGCGAACGGTGCGGGTAAGACGACCTTGCTTAGGACTCTTTCGGGTTTGGTCAAAGCTACCAATGGCAATGTTTCAGTCGATGGTAATGAGATCGTAAATAAAAGCCCGGAAGATATCGCGCGATGCGGAGTTGCCCACGTTCCTGAGGGTAGGGGCGTCGTCCAAGAGATGACCATCGAAGAGAACCTTCGATTGGGGGCGGTGTGGAAGCGTGACGTGGATGTAAAGTCCAAGATTAAGTGGGTATATGAACTCTTTCCTCCACTTGAGCCAAGAGCTCAAAAGGCAGCATTTACACTCTCGGGTGGCGAGAGGCAGATGCTAGCAATTGGGCGGGCGTTGATGGCTGAGCCAAGGACACTACTACTCGATGAGCCGTCACTTGGACTCGCACCGCTGGTTACCTCGAATATCATGGCTCTTCTTCGCAGGTTGTGTGACGAACAGGGCCTCTCGGTCCTGCTGGTCGAGCAGAATGCTCGAAGCGCCCTCTCGGTCGCTGACGACGCTGTAGTGCTATCTCTTGGTGAGGTCGTGGTGGCCGATGATGCCAAGAAGGTCATGAGTGACTCTAACTTACGCCACCACTACTTGGGCTTTTAGTCTTTTATAGAATTTTTACATTTTTTATCAGTTTTATCTTGGGGGGAAATTGACCAAGCTAATCACGCTACTTCTCATCGGAGCTAGCAATGGTTTGATCTATGCAGTTGTCGCGATTGGACTAGTTCTGATCTGGCGTTCGACGCGTGTTGTCAACTTTGCACAAGCCGCTATGGCGATGTTCTCGACTTATATCGCTGCCTCATTGATCGATAGGAAGGTGCCATACTTTTTGGCCTTCATCCTCGCCATTGTCTTCGCATTCATTATGGGTTCGGTAATAGAGAGAACTTTGATGCGACAGGCGGCTAAGGGCACTCCGATCAGCTCAGTCATCGTAGCGGTGGGTGTACTGATCACTCTTGAAGCCCTCGCTGGGGTTATTTGGGGTGCCAACTTGAGGAACTTTCCAAGCCACTTCTCATTGGTCGAGATCAAGACCGGTGGGGTAAAGCTTGGGATTTCACCCTTCGACATCTACATCTTTGTCGCAGTCCTGGTACTTCTGCTAGCTCTTG
The DNA here is from genome assembly GCA_021826315.1 of Actinomycetes bacterium. Classification (GTDB taxonomy): domain Bacteria; phylum Actinomycetota; class Acidimicrobiia; order Acidimicrobiales; family Acidimicrobiaceae; genus Acidithrix. The sequence goes on along the minus strand of JAKAZZ010000005.1, from coordinate 44,403 downwards.
TCTATCTCTTTCAATACACCAAGCTCGGTATGATGATGCGTGCCTCCGCATTTGCCCCTGAGGTCTCTCGCCTTCTGGGAATTCGGGTAGGAAGAATGCTTACCCTCGGTTGGGCTCTCGCTAGCGCCGCCGGTGCAGTTGCTGGAATGCTGGCAGCACCTAGAGTCTTTCTGTTTCCAAACAATATGGATGCGGTCTTAGTCTTTGCCTTTACCGCCGCAATTATCGGAGGTCTCGATTCGCCGGTCGGTGCTCTCATCGGCGCTTTGGTTATGGGTATATCGCTATCGCTCATCGGTGGCTACCTTGGCTCCGACCTTGAAAATCCTGGCGCATTCGTGATCTTGGTAGTAGTACTAATGGCGAGGCCCCAGGGTATCTTCTCGTCGATTGCGGAGAGGAGGGTCTAGATGGGCGTTGAAGAGATCGATTTAAAGGCGGAGGAGACGAAGGTGAAAAAAGAGACGCTTATTGAGGGCGGATCTAAACTTTCGCTAAAGAGGTTGATTCCCGTTCCAATCCTTAGGAATCTGCTACTCGCGATCGTTGCAGTGGTTATCTTCTTCTTCCTCTCAGGGCACCTCTCGGCCTATCGCAACTACCAGCTTTCACAAGTTGGGCCATATGTTCTAGCCATCCTTGGTCTTTCGGTATTGATTGGGCAAAATGGTCAGATCTCAATTGGCCACGGCGCCCTCATGGCTATTGGCGCTTGGTCGTTGGCACTACTTCAGATCCATACCAAACTGCCCTTGGGTGTCATCTTGCTCTTGGCCACTTTGATTACGACCGCCATAGGTGGTGTGCTTGGATTAGTTGCTGCTCGTCTAAGGGGTCCTTACCTCGCTGGTGCTACCCTCGCACTAGCGTTAGGAGTTCCCGATATTGCTACGCGGTATCGAAGCCTCTTCGGTGGATACCAGGGGTTGCAGATCAATCCGCCATCTCCTCCGGCATTCCTCGGAGCTAACTTCACGCCACAACAATATCTAGCCGTGATAGACGTGATAGTGATTGTTATCGCATTTATCTTCGTCGCCAATCTTGTGAACTCACGTATCGGTCGCGACATGCGGGCCGTACGAGACGACGAGATAGCTGCTCGCCTTGCTGGCATCTCGGTCCAACGAACCCAGGTCTTTACCTTCGCAATCTCATCGGGACTAGCTGGCCTTGGTGGTGGACTGCTGGCTTTAGTCGCCTCGAACGTGTCGCCAGGAGCATTCTCGGTAACTCTTTCAATATCGCTCCTCTCGGGATTGGTCATCGGTGGAATTGGAACGATGGCCGGGGCCCTCTGGGGCGCTGCGGTAATGGTCTATGTTCCACAATGGGCTACGACGCTTACCGAAAAGTTCAATATGAATCAGGGCATTGCGGCAAATATTGCGTTGGCGATCTACGGTATCTTGCTTATCGTGATCGTATTAGCCGCACCTGGCGGTATCCAAGGGATCCTGATGCGCCTCAAGGGGCTTATCAGTGGTCGAGGTAGACAGAGGGCTACCAAAGGATAAGTTGCGACATCAAGAGTCAATAATCGATAGTTACATGCATTTGTTGAGCTTTTCGATTATTGTAGTGAAATCGCATTAGCACCAATGGCAAATATGGCCTAACGGCCAAAGAGACTTTGGTGCATCGATAACAATAAGGGGGAAAAATGGGGAATAAGCGCTCACACTTTTCGAAGCGCTTTCGAGTAACTGTTGCCGCTGCGTCACTTTCGTTGATTGCAGCAGCTTGTGGAAGCTCATCATCGTCATCATCATCGGGTTCATCGTCGAGTGGGGGAACGACGGCGAATACGGCGTCGGCACCGGGAATAACCGCTACGAGTATCCTTCTGGGATCTCACCAGCCTCTAACTGGTCCAGCTGCGCCTGGCTACTCTGAGATAGCACCTGCAGCCCAGGCTTACTTTGACTATTTGAATGCTCATGGTGGGGTCTATGGACGTAGCATTACGCTCAAGTACGAAGATGACGGCTACAATCCTGCAAACACGACTCAGGTTGTTCAAAAGCTGGTACTTCAAGATAACGTCTTTGGAATCGTTGGAGGATTGGGTACTCCTACGCACCAAGCAGTCGTTAACTTCCTTAATACAAATAAGGTCCCAGACCTCTTCGTAGCCTCTGGTTGTGACTGTTGGAACCAACCAACCGTACATCCTTATACATACGGCTTCCAACCCGACTACATCATCGAGGGTAAGGTTCTTGGAACCTACATCGCCTCTAAGTATGCCGGAATGAAGATCGGTGTTCTCTACCAGAACGACGACTTCGGTGGCGGCGGTCTTACGGGCTTGAAGCAGATTTTGACGGGTGGTCAAATCGTATCGGCACAGCCATACGACCCAACCACACTGACAAATGGCCTTGGTACCCAAGTAGCAGCCCTTCAAGCCGCCGGCGCACAAGTGGTCGTACTGCTAACGATCCCTGCGGCAACGGCCCTTGCGCTTCTAGCTATGGCATCAACGGGTTTCCAGCCAACCTTGCTTTCATCCTCGGTGTCGGCAGATCCCTATACCCTTGGCGGTTTGGTATCGAACTTCTCTAAGGGTAAGGTCGGAGCCTCCATTCTGACAGGCATGCAGACTCTTGCATACCTGCCAGCTCCTACAGATCTGACCGATCCTTGGACGGCGCTCTTCAAGACCATCCACGATAAGTACGATGCGAGCCAGCCATTCGATGGAAACACCATCTTCGGAATGTCCATGGCTTATTACACGGCACTAGCGATCAAGGCGGCTGGGCAAAACCCAACTCGTCAGTCGCTAATCAACGCCATGAACACCCAAGCAGGGTCATTTACAGGACCGGGACTCACTCCGCTCGGATACTCTTCAACCTCTCACCTTGGCTTCCTAGGGGCTGAAGTGATGCAGATTGGTGCGAGTGGTTCCCTTACGTCAACGAGTCCGATTTACGTTACCAACGTAAATGGGCCTGTAACGACGCACGCTTCGGTGGAGGCACAGGTTCCAGCTAACCTCGGCTAATTCGCTAGGCATGTTATTCCAACAATAATCTGGCATCTATCCATCGTTGGTACTTGAACGTACGGGCGATGGATAGATGTTTCAATGTCATTACAATGGCCGTCTAAATTCCTTGAATGAGGTAAATTTGGGCGGTTCATTCTTTTTCGGCGATAACGTTTTAATGTATGAAGACAAAGACGATACTCTCCGTACACGCTCACCCCGATGACGAATCGTCGAAGGGCGCTGGGATAATTGCAAAATACAAGAAGCAATATGGTGCTCGAACCGTTCTAGTTACCGCCACCGGTGGCGAGGAGGGCGACATCGTGAATAAGGCGATGGATCGTCCTGAGGTACGGGAAAATCTCGGATCAATCAGGTCGGCCGAACTCGCACGAGCGATTGAGGTAATCGGTTACGACGTCGCGATCTCACTTGGTTATCGTGACTCTGGCATGGCAGAGAGCGAAGCTAATGCAAATCCAAATGCATTCTGCAATATTGACCTCGACGAATCTTCGTTGAAGTTAGCCGCGATCATTCGCAAGGAGCGACCGTCTGTTATTCTTACCTATCCCGAAATACAGGATCGCTACCCTCACCCAGACCATATCCGCGTCTATCAGGTTACGATGCGCGCAGCTGAGTTAGCAGCGGATTTCACCGTTGAGATCGAGGGCCTTGAGGCCTACGACGTTCCCAAGATCTACTATCACATATGGACCAAAGGCCGAATCGAAGCCCTTCACGCGAAGTTTGCTGAAGTAGGCAAAGCGTCGCCATTTGATGATGGTTGGTTTGTGGATGCCAAGCAAGACTATGAGGCGACGACCAAGATCGACATTAGCGACTTTATTTCAGTCAAGTCAGATGCCCTAAGGGCTCATGCCACCCAGATCGATCCAGAATCTCCATTTTGGTTTGGACTTACCGACAATGAGCAAGCTGAGGCCTATCCTACGGAGGACCTATTTTTAGCTAAGGCGCCGAGGGGATACGAATTCGGTGGCTTTGAGGATGATCTCTTCGCTGGCCTCGAATAGGGATCCAAGATTTAGTATCGACCTTTCGTCGATTACCGTCACGGCTATTTAGCTGGTTTGATATTGTTGAAAAGGTTCGAAGATGGAGACGGTGCGGTATTTAGCCCACCCTCGTAATTAGAAGGTCTTCGACTAGGAATATGGCCGGAATCCATCCGGTGGAAACGAGGATTGCGTTGTTGAAGTGGCTTTCTAAAGAGTGGATTGATGAAGTTGTTCGTCTGGCTGCAGATCAACCAGAGCGCGCTGGGGCTACTGCACGAATTCAGTACGTTGTTGAAGTGCCCGATGGGGAAGACATCAACTACTACTGGATAGTTGAGAACGGAAAGTTAGTCGAGAGCGACCTAGGCGAACTGGACGGAGCTGAGATCACGTTGATTCAAAGCTACGAAGACGCTGTCAAGATTCAAAAGCAGCAGCTCGATGCGAACGCCGCATTCATGCAAGGGAAGATAAAGGTAGAAGGAAACATCGGAAAGCTGATGTCGCTTCTACCCGTTACAAACTCTGCGGAGTACCGTGAGCTACAAAAGACGATCTTAGAGATCACTTCGTTCTGAGTCTCAAGAATATAGATTGACCAAATGATAATGGGAAGGAGCCTGCTCCTTCCCATTATCTCTTTAAGGCATTCTGCTCTATCTGAGCGACCACAGAAAGTGCGGCTAAGCGTGGGTGTCTACGTCGATATGCTTTAGACGCTTGCACACGCCTCAGCGGACGGTTTAGGTAGGCTACTCATCACATGGGTAACTACCGTTACGAGCCCTGCAACAAATCGGTGACCTAGAATGCGGCTTATCAGTATTGCAGCCCAGGTCTTTACTTGGAATAAGGAATCTATTGGTTTTTGGTGTCGGTATTTTGGGGATCTGATTCTTTGATACCCTTTTCGAACTCCGACTTAGCTTGTCCTAACGACCTAGCCATCTTCGGAAGTCGTGATGCACCGAAGATTACAACGATGACTAGGAGTACGATTAAGGCATCGGTTCCGATAACTTCTGCGAGCATTTGTCTATTCCTTTATTACTTTGGCAACTAAGCCCGTTGCTTAGTTGAAATCCTACTTCAATTACATTTGCAAGTAAAAGTTATTTTCTTCTTGCAATTGACCTTTATATTGATATCTTCGTTTCAGAGGTCCTCTGGAGATGACTCCTCTATCAACCTTTGGTACGATATGGTCTCGATCTGGTACTCATCGATTAGGTGCCTCGCTCGATTTGATGTAAGTGCCTCAAGGCTTATTCGCTGGGAGGCGGCGCGTTCGGCTCCAAAGATATCTAGAGTCTCTTGGCTATCTATAGCCGCCTCAATCGTGAGTTCACAGGTATCAGTGGCTATGTTCTCAAGCGCTTTTTCGAAGCTCATGAGTGCCTCAATCGTAGAGTTCAGATTCAAATCCGTAAAATTTAGTGCCGCATCGGCTGCTATGAGGTTCTCCTCGGCAATGATTTCGCGAGGTGAGTATCCCGCATTGGTAATGGTCGTGGACTGTCCCGGATGAAGAGCGACTCCAAACTCCGATGCAACTTCGGTAAAGACGTCAAAGAACTCTGGGCGAAGTACGAGCGCGGCGTCTAGGGATGATATGTGGGTTGGTCTTATGCCGAGATCGATTGCGCGTTCAATTTGTGCTCTGCATTCACGTAGCACCTCACCGTGTTCAGCGAATTCCCAAAATTCGGCTCTCGATGCTGGAAAAAATCCTCGTCCATCCGTTAATGAGGGTGAGGCGGTGATCGGCGAAAGGGGGAAGAGTCTATTTTCCGACGTGAAGCAGAGGGCAACTCCGCAGTCAAAGGATGCCAAGTGACGAGCTGCGAAGTTGGCCCACGGGCCAACAGTGACGATTCTTGTAGTCGTGGCTACGCCACTTTCGAATAACTCAATTGAAGCTCTAGTAGTACCGTGAGTAAGCCCCGCAAGTTCAGTTGCGATTATGATGCGTCGTCTTTTCAATCCTTGAACGTTCGACATCTCTTCCACTTCTCGATACAGGCTCAATCTCTCTAATAACGATTCTAGCCCGACGATTTGTTTCGGATTGATTAAGAAGCGATCTGGCGATCGCCGCGGCTTATCGACGCCGTGAGGCGGTTCAGCCTTAGCTTCTCTTCGTAGCTTGGGGTTGATGCGAGAATTCGTCGTACTTCGTTTAGGTGCCGCAAGTTTTTAAGGTGCTTGACCTTGTCATTGTCGACATTTTGATGATCTTCGAAAAGTGAAAGTTGTTCTCTCATGTAGACAAGTATGTCACAAGGGTGTAACACTTTATCGAACAAGTGTTCTAGGCGAAAAAATTCTAGGAATTAAATGAATTCGACCCGGCATTTTGATTTGCCGGGTCGAATTACTCACTTCGGTTCTTTCGCGGAAAGCGCACTGGCGTGCCCGCTACTTCTTTTACTGGTTAGTTCGCATCTGTAGTCGCCTCGGCCTCTTCAGTTGAGGTTGCTTCGACCGTTTTGGCGCTCTGCTCGCTGCGGTAGTCGATCTTTGGAACCCACCTAGTCTTGTCGTCTTCATGGACTTTTGTTCCATATGCGACGTCAACTAATCTGCCAACTTCAGCACCGTCGATCGTCTCTCGCTCAAGGAGCGCCTTGGCGACTGCTTCTAGACCACTTCTGTGTTTGGTAAGTAGTACCATGGCTCGGTCTTCTTGCTCGCGGAGGATCTTCTCGACTTCTATGTCGATAATCCGTGCCGTCTGCTCGGAGTAGTCGCGGGAGTGCATAAGGTCGTCGCCAAGGAAGACCATCTCTTGGCTTCCCCACGCCATGGGACCAACCTCCGTGCTCATTCCCCATTCACGAACCATCTTTCGAGCTAGCTCGGTATTTCGCACTAGGTCGTTCGAGGCTCCGGTCGAGAGGTCGCCGTAGATGATCGTTTCAGCCGCTCTACCGCCCATACGGACGACGAGTGAGTCTTCGATGTAGTCCTTAGAGTTAATGTGCTTTTCTTCCAAGGGGAGTTGTTGAGTGACGCCTAGGGCCATTCCAGTTGGCAGGATCGTGACCTTGTGCACTGGATCGGCGTGGGGAAGTAGATAGGCGAGTACGGCGTGGCCGCCCTCATGGAAGGCAACCCTTTCCTTCTCCGAATCCGAGAGTACTACGCTGTCTCTGCGTTGTCCCATAAGTACTCGGTCACGAGCCGCTTCAAAGTCTTCCATGTGGATCTCTTTGTCGCCTCTTCGAACAGCGTGAAGTGCTGCCTCGTTCACGAGGTTCGCAAGGTCTGCACCGCTCATCCCGGGAGTTCCACGTGCTACGAGTTGGAGATCAACGTCTTTGGACATCTTTTTCCCAAGACTATGAACTTTCAGAATTGGGAGTCTCTCCTCTAGGTCGGGGAGAGGTACTACGATTTGGCGATCGAATCTTCCTGGGCGGAGAAGGGCTGGATCGAGGATGTCAGGGCGGTTTGTCGCCGCGATCATGACAATTCCTTCAGTTGGGTCGAACCCGTCCATCTCGGAGAGCATCTGGTTGAGGGTTTGCTCCCTCTCATCGTGGCCTCCACCAAGGCCCGCGCCGCGCTTGCGGCCGATGGAGTCGATTTCGTCGATAAAGATGATGGCCGGTGCCTGCTTCCGTGCGGTCTGGAAGAGATCGCGTACGCGAGACGCGCCAACGCCTACGAACATCTCCATGAAATCTGAGCCAGTAACTGACAAGAACGGTACCCCAGCCTCCCCAGCGACTGCTCGGGCTAGTAGAGTCTTTCCTGTTCCTGGTGGTCCTACTAACAGCATTCCCTTTGGAACGCGAGCGCCGATCTCTTTGAATCGCGAAGCATTCTTGAGAAAGTCAACGACCTCAGTTATCTCCTGCTTTACGCCGGTGTAGCCAGCTACGTCATCGAATGTTGTCTTCGGACGTTCTGTCGTGTAAACCTTCGCACGCGATCTGCCAATTGACATGATTCCGCTCATCTGACCCTGCGCCCTGCGATTTAGGAAGGCGAAGAGGAGTACGAGAAGGAGAATGGGACCGAGCCAAGTAATCGCGAGTGTGAGCAATGACGAGGATGACGTCCCGAAGTCGAGCTGGACACCTTCGTTTCTCAACGCCGTTAGGTCGTTTGGAACCGAAGGGGAGGGGCCATTGACCATATAGGACGTACCGTCTTTGAATGTGCCCGTGATCTTCCCAGTGGTGTTATCGACGACGGCGGTCGCGACTTGTTTGCTCGAGGCATCCTTTAGGAATGTGGAGTAATTTAGTGCTGTCGATGGAGTCGCCTTTAGGACGTTCAAAGTCAAAATCAAAATGAAAATGACAGCCACACTGACGCCAATCAGCCACTTCCAGGCCTGTTCTTGGTTTCCTTGGGCACGCTTCATGCCGTTTGGGCCGGTTTTTTTCATATCTGGCATTTGTCTGCTCATACATCCAATCTATGCGAGGTGTTCCGGTATGTTATCTATATCAACGCTACTTTGGGCGTGGTTAGTTCAATTTGTGGCGAATGTCAAGTAAAAATCTTCAATTGCCTTTTATTGTGACTTCGTAACTTGTTGCGAACACGGGTTGCAGGTGCCCGATTTGCGGCAAGGATGTAGGGTTTTATCTGATGGATACTTTGGATGAAAAGGATTTTGGCGAGGTAAAGGCGATTGGTTCGACCCTGTGGGGCCTAGCGGCAGCACTCGTAGCTTCGAACGTTTTTGCAATCATCTACCTCCTAGCTGATAACGTGACATCGACCACGACGATCTCAACCGGAGAGTTAGTCGTCTCCTCGTTGGGTGTCTATCTAGGATTTCTTGGCGCTCCACTTCTCGTAGCTAGGAGGCGTGGCCGATCCCTGGTGGAGATCTTCCACATTTCATTCAAACCACTTGATCTTGTCATAGGCATAGTTGTGGGCGTCGGCCTTCAACTTGTCGTTATACCAGTTCTGTATCTACCGCTTGAAGCATTATCGCCTTCGATAAAGACCGCAATAAGCCAACCCGCACAGCGACTCACCTCGTCGGCTCATGGATTTACAGTTGATACCTTGGTTGTAGGGCTGATTTTGGTAGGGTTCTCGCCACTCTTCGAAGAGATCTTTTTTAGGGGGTTGGCGTGGCAGTCGCTCAGGAGCTACAAGATCTCAAATTCAATGCTGAGGGCGATCGTTGTCAACGGTGGCTCCGCCGTACTTTTTGCCGCTGCTCACTTCGAACCACTACAGACGCTCGGGCTATTTGTGGTAGGCCTCGTATTTGCGGTTATGCGCTACCGCTTCAACCGACTTGGTCCTACGATCGTTGCACACGCCGCATTTAACTTGATTACATTCGCAACTATGGCTAAAATCCTTTAAATTTCTCCTTATTTACGGCTAATTTATTTTGTCCTTGGGATCATGTCCCTATTCGAGATGGACTTTTTACCCCAATTATGGACTAATTCCTAAAGGTTATTCTCAAATAGGCCGAAGTCTAAGGATGTAAAAACTCTTACAATTCTCGAAGTTGCCGGAGAAGTGGGGAAAAATGCTCTGTGAAAATTGCCGTTTAGGAACGACCGTTGAAATATCGCTCACCGTTGGTGGGCACCTAGTTTCATTAGTCTCTTGTTCTCACTGTGATAAAAGGATTTGGCAAGCAGACGGTAAGGGTGTCGAGGTAAATCACGTTCTCACCATGGCAAATGGAATGAGAAAATAGCCACATAACCATATAGGCACGGCCTTCCCTCGTAAGCTCATCTCGGATCTCTGTGTTCTGGTTGACTTTCAGTAGGCGAATGTGCCGCAAATTGGCCGAGTTCAGCCACCTATCGCCAGCCTCAAGTCGTCTAGGTATGAGAATTTAACCTTGGGATGATTTCTTTGAACCGATGTTGGCCATCAGGTAGCAGAAGTGGTACCGGAAGGCGGCAACTAAGTGGAGGATTTGCCCTCGCCAATGTGGCTTCGGGTCGATATTTCGATGGAGTTGCCAGTATCTGGAGCCTCTTTTTGTAACCACATTAACTTCTTCGATACGCACCTGTGTCCGATATCTCATGCACGTAGGCCCAACAGGCACCTTTTTTGACCCTTTCGTGTTGTAGCGGGTCATTGTTTGCGAGGTAGGCACGTAAGAGGTGTCCTCCTCGTTCCTTAGATGTCGGAGTTCAAGATGGTACGTTGGCCAGTTGATAGGCGGTTTTTTAACTCTGCGTCAGGTAATCGATAACACAAATTCGTATTTGCTCATATTGAGCCGACCAGTTTTCACTATTGCGCATCGAATTCCTTGTTCTTCGTGCTCATTAGAAGTCACTGAAGATAGAAAAGTGATTCGTATTTTTCTGGTATTTTAGATAATCTTTATTCGCTTTTAGTTTCGAATAAAGTTTGTCGTATTACCTATTAGCCTTCAAAGGTTGCCGCTTCCGAGAGGTGATTTCAAAAGGGCGCCGTGGAGCGTGTTATTAGGGCCAATATCTCTAGGGATATAGCCTCTATTAGGGTGTTCGCCTAGTCTCGGTATAGGGTTAGACCTATTGGTGGCTCTGCTGGTCCGCTCCTTGATTGTGGGCGTAGTGACAGTTATCGTAAAATCTGTTGTAGTTTTTTCTTGAGAGAGTGAGCAAGTAGAGTGTCTGCTCCGAAGAGATTTTTGCAGATTCAAGTTGCGCGATGGGAGAATTGATGGTCACCGAGGCCCTTGTGCCCCAAGACGAGGTAAAAATCGAAGACGGTGGAGGAGATAGACCCATCTCGCAGCAAGACGATCGCCACTTCAGCCCTGATCGCGTTATCGCCTATCTGCTCGTCCTAGCTACCTCGGTTTTCCTGCTCTGGCAGTATCATCCAACCCTTCTTTTTTCGAATACCACGACGACCGGTGGAGATACTGGCGCACACTTTTCAGTCGCCTACTTCTACATCCACAACATACTTGATCACTTCCGACTCACTGGTTGGAGTTCGTCTTGGTACGCGGGATATCCACTGTACGTCTTCTACTTCCCATTTCCCGGTGTAATAACTGCTCTGCTATCCGTCTTTTTCCACTACGGAGTTGCCTTCAAACTGACAACGGTGATTGGCACCTTCTCCCTGCCTTATGCCATCTACTACTTCGCGCGTTCAATGAAGGTGGGCTACCTCCTCTCTGCGCTTTCATCGGTGATGGCCCTTGCCTATCTCTTCGATAGGAGCTTCACAATCGACGGTGGCAATATCGCATCCACTCTCGCAGGAGAATTCTCCTTCTCGATATCGTTGTCGCTAGCCTTCTTCGGACTAGCTGTTCTTCTTGTGAACCCCTCTTCGCTTCGGCGACGTTTGGGATCTGGAACTATTCTCGCCTTGAGTCTTTTATCGCATATCCTTCCCGCCGCCTTTGCGGTAGCGGTACTTCTCTTCTTGGTTGTTCTGCGTAGAAGGCGCGATATCACCCTTGGGTCGACCATATCCGTGGTCGTTATGGGTGCGATATGTGCGATATGGGAGCTTCCGCTGATCGCAAATTACTCACTCTCAACCTCGATGGGGTGGTCGAGGATCACTACATATGCGACCAGCCTCTTCCCAACTGAACTTAGAGCCTTTATCGTTCTAGCTGCAGTCGGATTCGTGGCATCTCTCATTCTTAGAATCGAAATCGGTGCCCTCTTTGGAACGGTTGCGATCTTCTCGGCAATCACCTTTGTGCTATTTCCGTTAAAGGCCGTCTACAACGGACGAGTGCTCCCTTTTTACGTTCTTTCCATCTACATTCTCGCAGGCATAGGCGTCTTTGTCATCGTTGACTCGATACCTTTAATTCTTTCGAAGTTAGGCAAAGTCAAAGTAGCAACGCCCGGCATGGCGGCGGCCATGAGTGACCTCGATGATGACACCATTTCGATGGCTGAGGGGCGCTATGATGCAGTCGCTCTAAACCGAAATATCGATGGTCGAGTTTCCTCTACAAATGGGGCCGGCAGTCGCAAAGTACGCGGTAGGGCGGTCACGATCCTGATCTCTTTGGCGATCGGTTTCGTGGTAGCTATCCAGAGCGTGGGAAGTCCTAGCTGGCTGCCCATCAAGGTTGCGCCTGGCTTTGTTCAGTCTTGGATTAAGTGGAACTATACCGGGTACGAGGCAAAGGTCGGATTTCCCGCTTACCGAGCACTCATGCTAAAGATGCTCCAAGTCGGAAATACCTACGGTTGCGGTAGGGCGATGTGGGAGTACAACTCGAACCAGAACGACTACGGCACTCCAATGGCGCTCATGCTCCTTCCTTATTGGACTAACAACTGCGTTGACTCCATGGAGGGGCTCTACTTCGAATCTTCGGCGACTACGCCATATCACTTTCTGAATCAAAGCGAACTCTCGGTAGCGCCCTCTGATGCAATGGCGGGGTTACCGTATGCTGGGACGAATGTAACGCTAGGAGTTCAACACCTGCAGCTTCTAGGGGTCAAGTACTACATGGCTTTTTCTCCTAGTATCAAGCAGGCTGCAAATGCAGATCCATCTCTCAAGCTGATCGCTCAAGTTCCGGCGTATTCGACTTCGTCCGTGACCCCAGTGTTATCTGAGAGCTGGAATATCTATGAGGTCCTCAACTCTCAAGAGGTTCAACCTCTGACGCAAGCGCCCGTCAATCTTAAAGGCGTAAGCCAGGGACAATCGTCGTGGCTTCCTGCTGCACTCAACTTCTACCAAAACCCGTCGTTATATCCCGTCGAGCGCCTCTTGAACGGACCATCTAGCCTCGAATCGGTCTCCGCATCGTCTAAGATATCGTCAACGTCTTCATATGGTGCGGATGCAATAAGCAAGGTTGTTATCACGAACGATTCGGTCTCATTTGACGTGACGAATCCCAAGGTGCCGGTGCTAATAAAAGAGTCATACTTTCCGAACTTCAAAGCGACTGGCGCTAAAGGGCCGTATCGTGCTACTCCAAACGAGATGGTAGTCTTTCCGACCTCCAACCACGTGGTGATCTCATATCAAAATAGTGGAGCTGACAACCTCGGTGAGGCTATATCAGGTCTCTCGCTGTTGATAGTACTTATTGGGCTATTTCGCCCCAAGACATTTAGTTCTCGTAAGGTTTCAAAGTAGTTCGACATATTCCCGTTAGTGGCACTATTTCATCGACATCTATGTCACGGTCGACTAGCCTATCTACCGCCCTTGGTCCAAGATCAGCTAGGGAGTAGATGGTATTTAGTCCATGGAGAATCGAATGAATGACGTAAACGCGGGCGATAAAAGCTCAACGATTGAACGATTAAATAAAATCTTTAAGGCTTACGACATCCGTGGACTTGCACCGCAAGAGTTGAACTTCGAGATCGCAGAGGCGGTTGGCTACGCATTTGCAGTATTTGCGGGTAGTCGCAGAATTGTGGTAGGACGCGATATGCGTCCATCTGGTGTTGCAATGGAAGAAGCCTTCATAAAGGGTGCGAATATTGCTGGTGTCTCAGTAGACCGCATCGGACTTTGCTCGACCGACATGCTCTATTTCGCGTCAGGCCACTTGAATCAACCCGGTGCCACATTTACAGCTTCGCACAATCCAGCTGCTTATAACGGAATCAAACTATGTCTCGCGGGGGCTGCGCCCGTAGGAGAAGAGACCGGATTAGTCGAGATCAAAGAGACGGTCGTCAAGTACTTAGATGGTGAAATTTCATTCAATGATCTACCATCAGAGGTTGAAAATAGGGAGCTGGATCTGCTCGATAAGTTCGCAGACCACGTTCGTTCATTTGTAGACTTAGATGCACTCAAGCCTTTAAAGGTGATCGCAGATACCGCCAATGGCATGGGTGGATACGTTGCGCCTCGCGTCTTTGCTGGCCTTCCTTTTGATGTGACAATTCTCTTCCCTGAGCTTGACGGAAACTTCCCGAATCACCCAGCAGACCCAATCCAACCTGAGAACCTTCAAGATCTAAAGAGCGCCGTCTTGGCGAGTGGGGCAGATGTTGGTCTCGCCTTCGACGGGGACGCCGATCGTGTATTTTTGGTCGACAATAATGCAGCGCCACTCTCTGGCTCACTGACAACTTCTTTGGTCGCAAAGGCGATGTTGGAGCGTTCGCCCAACTCAATCATTCTTCACAACCTGATCTGTTCTAAGGCTGTACCTGAGATCGTCCGTGAAAATGGTGGTACTCCGATAGTTACAAGAGTTGGCCACTCCTTTATCAAGGCAGTTATGGCCGAAGAGGGTGCCCTCTTTGGAGGCGAGCACTCTGGTCACTACTACTTCCGCGATAACTTTAGGGCCGACTCCGGAATTATCGCTGCCCTTATCATTTTGGAGCAGATCTCAAAGGCTGGAAAGCCCCTCTCTGAGATCCGTAAGCCATTTGAGCGCTACAGCGCATCGGGCGAGGTCAATACTCGTGTTAATAACGCCCTAAATGTCATCGCGTTTATCAAAAATGCCTACGACGGTAGGGCTAAGATGAGCGAAATGGATGGCTTGACGGTTGACTTTGGTGACTGGTGGTTTAATGTACGACCAAGCAACACCGAACCACTCTTGAGGTTGAACCTCGAGGCAAAGAGTCCAGAAGAAGTAGCTAATAAACTTGCCGAAGTGGTAGCAGTCATATCCAAGGCTGAGTCGAAGGGTTAAATTTACAATATGCTCAGTGAAACGCTCGTAAAGCTCCTAGTGTGCGCCGATGACAAAGAGTCACTTCTCTATGTCGAATCCGAAAATGTCCTCCTCAACCCCCGGAGCCGACGCCTCTACCGGATTGAAAACGGTATCCCGGTGATGTTGCTCGATCAAAGTACGATCGTATCTGAAGATGAGGCGGCACGACTCGCCGCACTTCCTCACCGAGTTACCGGTACCGGTAGCTAACTCAGACTTTGTTTTTGAAACACTCAATTGCAGTGGTAGTAATTATCAGTATGTAAATCGCCCTTGGCGACCTTTATGCAAGGAATTTCGATGACCAGCGAATGGCCCTATCAGGTTTCTGACCAATTTTCGATGTGGGATGTAACTGCATCTTTGCCAGAGCAAGTAATCGCAGCCGCCGAAAGCGCTACTAATCTCAAAAACCTCCCAGATCGAGAGTTGATCGAGAACATCGTCGTCTTCGGAATGGGTGGAAGTGGAATCGCCGGGGATGTCTTAGTAGCTGCAGCAGGGCCAGTACTGCCCGTTCCTGCGACTGTAGTCAAGTCCTATACGACACCTGCGTACATCTCGCCTGGGACCTTGGTCTTTGCAATGTCATTCTCCGGTGAGACCGAGGAGACGCAAGAAGCCGTCGGTATGGCGATAGAGATGGGTGCACAGGTAGTAGTCGTCTCAACTGGTGGCGAATTGGCGAATATGGCGATAGAGACTGGCATGGCCTATGTCTCGGTACCAGATGACATTCCTCAACCAAGGGCAGCGTTAGGTGCGCTATCGATTCCTCCTCTCATGGTCCTAGATAGCCTTGGCCTCTTCCCAGGTGGCCGCTATTGGATCGACCAGACGATATCGCAGTTGCAACGTCGTCGTGATCAACTGATCTCTAAGAAGTCAGTTGCCGAAGAGATAGCCGATCGGTTACTTGGAAAGATGACCCTCCTTCACTCGTCGGGTTCCGTTGGAAGCGCTGCTACCACTAGGTGGCGTGCTCAAATCAATGAAAACTCAAAGGCGATGGCGTTCTCCTCGCTCTATCCAGAGAATTGCCATAACGAGTTGGCTGGATGGGAGTCGCTCGCGGATGTGACCAAGAAGGATCTCGCCGTAGTTCGTCTACGCCACGATAACGAGCACCCACAGGTCAATAGGCGCTACGAGATAACGAGCGAATTTATCGATCCTAATGTTGCCGATGCCTTTGAAGTGAATGCTCAGGGCGAGGGGGAGTTGGCGCAATTCTTTGACCTCGCCATAGTTGGAGACTTCGTCTCACTTCACCTTGCAGGAGCATATGGCGTGGACCCAGGTCCTATAAGCGTCTTGAATACATTGAAGTCTCGCCTCAAGGATCCTTCAATCTAGCTCGATGTAACGGGTGGTCGAGGTCTATGGTGTAACAGATGTTACACAAATGCGATTGTGGCACAGATTTTGTAAATGTCATGATTTAGCGAATTATCGTTGTAATGGTAGAAAAATTGATTTGGAGCGTCTATGAACTTTGATATTGCGGACATTTCTTTGGCCGATGCGGGAAAGCAGAGAATTGCTTGGGCGGATTCGGAGATGCCGGTACTGGCCTCGATCCGTGAGCGATTCCGCGTGGAACGTCCATTTGAGGGCCATACCGTCGCCGCGTGTATGCATATTACTACCGAGACAGCGAATCTTCTCCGTGCCCTGAAGGCCGGCGGTGCCAATGTGGTTGCTTGCGCCTCAAATCCTCTTTCGACTCAAGATGACGTCGCCGCAAGCCTTGTAAAGAACGAAGAGATAGCGATCTTTGCTATTCGTGGCGAGAATGAAGCGACTTACGTCTCCCACATCGACGCAGTTCTCGACGAGGTGCCGACTGTAACCATGGACGACGGTTGTGACTTGGTGACCAGACTTCATACCGTCAGAAGCGAAAATATCGATAAGGTCGTTGGTGGAACCGAAGAGACCACAACCGGAGTTATTCGCCTGCGTGCCATGGAGGCAGATGGAGCGCTACGTTTTCCAATCGTTGCCGTAAATGACGCCGATACAAAGCACATGTTCGATAATCGTTACGGTACCGGTCAATCGACCCTAGATGGCATCATCCGGGCTACAAACGTCCTACTTGCCGGACAGGTAGTAGTTGTGGCGGGTTACGGCTATTGCGGTAAGGGCGTAGCCTCTCGCGCTCGTGGCTTAGGTGCACAGGTGGTTGTGACAGAGATCAATCCAATCGCCGCACTCGAGGCGGTTATGGATGGATTTAGGGTTGAATCTATGGACGAGGCGGCAAAAGAGGGCGATATCTTCGTTACCGTAACCGGTAACCGCGATGTCATCGTCGAGCGCCACTTCAAGGCGATGAAGGATGGTGCGATTCTTGCCAACTCTGGCCACTTTGACATCGAAATCGACCTCAAGGCCCTAGCCAAGATGGCTAGTGGTGAGCGTCGTCGTATGGTACGGCCAATGGTCGAGGAGTTCCTGATCGATGGAGATAATGGTTCGATCGCAGTTCGCGTTCTAGCCGAAGGTCGTCTAGTAAATCTTGGCGCGGCCGAAGGTCACCCCGCAGCTGTTATGGATATGAGCTTTGCTAACCAGGCACTAGCAGCTGAGTGGGTAGTAAAGAACATCTCTACACTTGGCCAAAAGGTGTACGACGTTCCTCGCGAAATAGACGATGAAGTGGCCAAATTGAAGCTTGCGGCCATGGGCGTGACCATCGATACTTTGACAGATGTACAAAAGGAGTACTTGACCTCTTGGAATCACGGATAATTTGGTCTAGCCTTTCAGTTGTTGAATAGGTCTGTGGTTGAAAATCGATGCCAGCCGTAGGCGAAACGATCCACGTAAGCTAACTCGCGTTAGTGATCATGGTGCGGCTTAGATGTAAGTCCCGGCTTTGCTAGATCTACAGGGGGTCTTCAACTGCTTAAACGGTTCATTTTGAACTAAGGGCGAGTGTGGGGTCAAAGACCAGGTCAGCTATTCAATTCCCCGTCGTGGCGTTGCTGCGGCGGGGATTCAACTTTTAAAGGGAGATTTTTCCAAAAGGCCTTTGTACCCCTAATAAAAAGTTAACTTTGTCCCGATTTATCAATTAGTTATCGAATTATTTGCCAGCGGTTAATAAATTCGGTAGTTTGTGGTTAGTAGGTCGTCATTGAGATAGGAGCAGAGAGACCCTAGAAGAAGTAGTGGCCGAATTAAAGGAGGAAAATTGGAGATATCTTTCCGAACTAAGCACGTCAATCTTCCTGAGTCTGATCGTGAGTTGATCAGGCACAAGATCGATCACCTTAGCCACTTGGCTGACGGTGCGTTGCGAGTCGAGATTGCCTTTGCAGAGGAGAAGAACCGAAGGATCGCCGAAAAAGAGGTGTGCGAGATCACAATGCACACCAGATGGGCGGTCGTGAGGGCAAAAGCCTCAGGTACGACTCAGATCGAAGCTGCCGACAGGGTAGTAGATAAGATCGAACACCGAATTGAAAAGTTCAAAGGAAAGATAATCACGAAGACCCATCCCCACCACCGGACTCCCAAGGTCGGCGCTAATTTATTTGATGGTGACGGCAAAGAGGAGCTTGCCCTATTGGGTGGAACCAGCATTGTGAAGGAGAAGTCATTTGCAATTCCTCCGATGGATCCCGCGGAGGCAGCTCAGCAGATGGAACTCCTCTCCCACGACTTCTACTTCTTTACCAACTCGGAGACTGGTAATCCAGCCATTGTGTACATGCGTGAAGACGGAGATGTTGGCCTAATTGATGCTAAGGGTGCATAGAGAAAATCCCTTATTGACGTAGGGTAAAGAGGGCGCTAAAGAGTACCGATACGCATTTGCATGGAGTATCAAGGAATCTTTAAGCCCTCTTTATCTTTAATGTGGTTGTATTTGGAGCGGCCGTCGAATACATTTCCACATTTCTTTACTACGATTGATAACGATGAGTGTTTTTTCTAAAGTCCTTCGCGCTGGCGAAGGTAAAAAGGTACGTAGGTTAGCGGAGCTAGTCCCCGACATAAACGCCCTTGAAGATGAGATGGTTCTCCTCTCTGACGGGGAGCTTCGTGCGAAGACCGATGAGTTTCGGCAACGCATTGAAGATGGGGAGACCCTCGATGATCTGATGGTTGAGGCTTTTGCGGTCGTTCGCGAAGCAGCAAAGAGAACGATTGGTCAACGCCACTATGACGTTCAGCTCATGGGTGGTATGGCCCTTCACTTTGGCTGGATAGCTGAGATGAAGACTGGAGAAGGAAAGACCTTGGTGTCGACCCTTCCGGTCTATCTAAATGCCTTAAATGGCTTAGGAGTGCATGTAGTTACAGTAAACGACTATCTCTCAGCCCGTGACTCTGAACTAAATGGGAGAATCTACAACTTCTTAGGTCTCTCAGTAGGGTTGATCACCCCTACGATCGAGGATGCAACGTTACGTAGACAGGCCTACGACTGTGACGTTACCTATGGTACAAATACAGAATTTGGCTTTGACTACCTTCGCGACAATATGGCCAAATCCGTAGACGACATGGTCCAACGAGGCCACGTCTATGGCATCGTTGACGAAGTCGACTCCATCCTCATCGACGAGGCTAGAACCCCCCTTATTATCGCTGGACCAACGGGTGCGCCACCAAAGATCTACTATGACTTTGCGGCAATTGTCAGGACCTTGAAGGCCGTAGTCGACTATGAGGTCGATGAAGAGAAGAAGATCGTATACCCGACCGAAGATGGTATTGCTAAGGTCGAGAGAGCACTCTCAATCGAGAACCTCTACGATCCAAGCGTGACGATGTTCCTTCATCAACTAAACCAAGCGCTTCGTGCCAAGGAGCTCTTCAAGCGCGACAAGGATTACATCGTTGATAAGGGCGAAGTAAAGATTGTCGACGAGTTCACGGGACGAATCTTGGAAGGCCGTCGTTGGTCTGAGGGCCTTCACCAGGCCGTCGAGGCTAAAGAGCGAGTGAAGATCAAAGAGGAGAATCACACCTGGGCGACCGTCACACTACAGAACTACTTCAGGATGTACGAGAAGCTCGCTGGTATGACTGGTACTGCAGAGACAGAGGCTGCTGAATTTGCCTCGACATACAACCTGCCGGTCATCCCTATTCCGACGAATATGCCCCCCGCTCGATCTGACTTTTCCGATTATGTCTTCAAGACCGAAGAGGCAAAGTTTTGGGCCATTGTAAATGACATTGCCGAGCGTTACGTAAAGGGCCAACCGGTCCTCGTCGGAACCGCCTCGGTTGCTAAGTCAGAGTTGCTCAGCTTCTACCTTCAAAAGAAGGGCATACCTCACAAAGTTTTGAATGCCAAGGCTCACGAACAAGAGGCCGAGATAGTAGCCCAAGCAGGTCGCCTCAAGGGCGTTACGGTTGCTACCAACATGGCTGGTCGAGGCGTAGACATCATCTTGGGAGGAAACCCCGAACTCCTTGCCGCAAGTGAGTTAAGGGCTCGAGGCGTGTCAGAGGAGGATGAGGGCTACCAAGAGGCTCGAAATGAACTTCTCGATAAGTTTAAAGTTGAGTGCAAGGAAGAGGGCGACGAGGTCCGTAAACTTGGTGGACTCTACGTCCTAGGTTCCGAACGACACGAGTCGCGACGAATAGATAACCAGCTTCGCGGTCGTTCTGGTCGTCAAGGCGATCCGGGCGAGAGCAGGTTCTTCCTCTCCCTAGAGGATGATCTTATGCGCCTATTCGCATCGGGAGCAGTCTCTTCAATTTTGGAGCGAACCTTCCCTGACGATCTACCAATAGAGAACAAGATGGTATCTCGCGCCATCGAGAAGGCTCAAACCACCGTTGAGGGTCGAAATGCCGAGATTCGTAAAGAGGTTCTCAAGTACGACGAGGTTCTAAATGAGCAGCGTAAAGTAATTTACGAGCGGCGTTATGCAATCTTGAGTGGCGAAGATCTTCGGGAACACACCCTCGAGGTGCTCGAAGAGAACATTACCGATATCGTGACGAGCGATACCGATAGTGATTTTCCGGAGGAGTGGGATCTCGATCGTCTCATCCAAGAGATTCACATGATCTATCCGACGGGATTTCTACCCGTTGATCTGAATGAAGCGGTCTCTCGGGATCAAATCATCGGAAGTATCGTAACAGAGGCCGAAGACTACTACTTCCGTAGAGAGGTAGACATTCCGGGTGGAGAAGTTACGATGCGCGCTGTTGAGCGTGAGATCATGCTGAATGTCATCGATACCAAGTGGCGTGAACACCTAGCCGAGATGGACTACCTCCGTGAAGGTATCAACCTAAGGGCTATGGGACAGCAGGATCCTCTAGTTGCTTGGCAACGTGAAGGCTTTGAGATGTTTACCGCGTTGATGAAGGCTATCGATAGTGACTACATCCGCATCGTTATGAGGGTCGAGGTAATGGCCCCTGCGCAACCTAACCTCGCAATCGGTACCGACCTATCTGAAGCCTTTTATCAAGCAGGAAACGTCGATTCAAGTGAATTCGGCAATATCTTGGATGTAAAGGCGGCTCACTTAGGAGGCGACGCTGAGCAGGAGATTGACGTCGAGGCGGCCAAGATAGGACGCAACGATCTCTGCTGGTGCGGTAGCGGAAAGAAGTACAAGCACTGCCATGGCAAAAATGGCGACTAGAATCGTTTGGTAACGTGGAGGCGTCTATGCGCCTATCCACACACCTTCCTATCTGGCGGTTTGTATAGTTGCGATCATACAGTGACGAACTCGAGGCGATAGCCAAGCGAGTTGAGGAAGCTAAAGTCTACTTAAAGCTCGGTCGTACAATTGTACGTATGACCGAGCTTGAACCTGTTATTGCCTCTCCCAACCTTTGGGATGATGTCGATGGCGCCAGGCGGGTTACGACGGAATTCAACCGACTCAAGAGTGATGTAGATGAATTTGAATCTCTTGATGCTGCAATTGCAGACCTAGGTGCCTTGGAAGAGATGCTCGCAGAGGGCGATGACGACTCGCTCAGCACTGAGTACGAGAGTCTCATTGCTAAGTTGTCACGCAAAATTGATGAAGTCGAACTTCGCTCGCTCTTTTCTGGTGACGATGACGAAAGTGACGCAGTCGTAGAAATTAAGCCTCGAGCGGGGGGAACCGATGCCCAAGATTGGGCTGACATCCTCATGCGTATGTATCAGCGATGGGCTGATCAAAGTGGATTTTCTGTTGAAGTTGACGATGTATCCCCTGGTCAAGAGGCTGGAATTCTTTCGGTTTCGATGATCATCAAAGGCAGATACGCATATGGTTTGCTTCAAGGAGAAAGAGGTATCCACCGACTGGTGAGAATGTCTCCATTTAACTCCAAGCACTCCCGCGAAACCTCCTTTGCCCTAGTCCAAGTATTTCCAATGGTTGATGAAAATATCGAGATCAATATCGATGAGAAAGACCTGCGTATCGATACTTATCGATCGTCGGGAGCTGGCGGTCAGCATGTAAACGTGACCGATTCAGCGGTTCGTATCACCCATATTCCGACCAATATCGTCGTATCTTGTCAGAACGAGCGATCTCAGTTGCAAAACAAGGCTAAAGCTATGAAGGTGTTGGCGGCAAAGTTGGCAGATCTCGAGCGGGAGAATATGCGCGCTCAAAGAGAGTCATTGGCCGGCAATTCAACTGAAATGAGTTGGGGAAATCAGATACGATCTTATGTTATGGCTCCATATCGCCTCGTAAAAGATTTGAGGACATCGCATGAGACGGCGAACGTCGACGGCGTTTTAGACGGTGATGTCGGTCAATTCATGGAGACTTACCTACGTTGGTCAAAGGCACTCTAGGGGTGCACAATCTGGGCGGTTTCGCCCAAGAAAGTTTGAGCGCAGATGATCAAAGTTGACAATGTTACAAAGTCCTACAAGACAGGGCAGTACGCTCTCCGAGACTGCTCACTCATGGTTCAAAGGGGTGAATTCGTCTTTTTGGTCGGCCCTTCTGGATCGGGAAAGAGTTCGCTCCTACGTTTGATGCTACGTGAGGATCGTCCAGATGGTGGCCATATCTTCGTTGCGGGCAAAGACCTTGGAGCTATGCCAGATTGGAAGGTTCCATTCTTTAGACGTAACATCGGCGCCATCTTTCAAGACTTCAGGTTGCTTCCGAATAAGACTGTCTTTGAAAATGTAGCATTTGCTCTTGAGGTCACGGGTAATCCCAAGCGGCAGATACAGTCACAAGTACCTCAGATGCTCGAATTAGTTGGCCTTGACGACAAGGCAGGTCGACTTCCCAATGAACTCTCTGGCGGCGAGCAGCAGAGAGTTGCAATCGCTCGAGCCTTTATCAATAAGCCACTCATCCTGCTTGCGGACGAACCTACTGGTAACCTCGATCCAGATACTTCGTGGTCGATCATGCGACTCCTAGAGAGAATAAATAGAACTGGAACCACTGTTCTGATGGCAACACACGACGTGGGGATCGTGGACTCCATGCGCCGTCGCGTCATTGAACTTGACCACGGTGTTATTACTCGCGACCAAGTTAGAGGCGTTTACGGCCTCAGCTAACTCTGAGAGTGCGTTGGATTGAAAGGAACTATTACTAGATGGCATTTTCAGTAGATTACGTCGTCAAAGAGACGGCATCTAACTTGTGGCGCAACCGCCTCATGAGCCTTGCTGCTATTTTGACGATCGCCGTTTCCCTTGCTCTTGTTGGCTCCGCTCTGTTGATAAAGCAAGGGGTTAGCGTTGCTACTTCGCAGTGGCAGGGTGGTACTCAGCTTTTGATATTTTTGCAGCCAAATGCTACGAAGGCTCAAACGAGTGCAATCGATACTCAGCTCAAAGGCACCGCTGCAGTTAAGAGCTTCTTTTACGTAAACCAAGCAGCCTCTTACGTCGAATTCAAGCGACTTGAGGCCAACCAGCCAGACTTTCTCACCTCGGTTACCGAGAGCCAGATTCCACCCTCTTTTAGAGTTGCACTCAAAGATCCTGCCGAGGCGGCGACTGTAGGGCAGATCTTCGAACAGCAGGCCGGAGTCATGAAGGTTCAATACAACCGGAGTGCCATCGACACGATGCTTAAGATCTCATCGATCGCTCAGGTAGTGATTTTGGGCCTTGCAACGATCCTTCTTCTTTCGGCCTCGGTTCTCATCTTGAACGTTATCAGGGTGGCGATCTTTTCTCGAAGGCGCGAAGTGACTGTCATGAAGTTGGTTGGAGCTACCAACTGGTTCATACGCATTCCGTTCATGTTAGAGGGGCTGATTCAGGGTCTTCTTGGTGCAACTGTGGCTGCCATAGCCGTCATCGGAGTGAGAAGCCTCTTCAACTACATCATTCACCACTTTAAGGCTCAACTTCTATCGTCGTTTGTCTTATCGAGCCACGACGTGATTATGACTGAGGTGTTCGTAGTAGTCATCGGAACTGTAGTTGGGGCACTTGGATCACTCCTAGCAGTTCGTCGCTATCTCGATATCTAGAGGGTTCCATACGAAGTAAAAGCGTGGGTACTTGCCTCAATGGACTTAGATCGCAACTACCAACCTTTGGTGTTCGTCGTAGTCTGGTTTTTCCTGCTGCGGTAAGAGTCGATGGATTGTTCTCTGGGCTTCTAATGGGAGACCCCGTCAGCTCCAAGATAAGGGTTCAACCGAACGAGTATTGGACTGGTACGGAACTTATCAAATACGTATCCGATGTAACTCTATTTTCCGTGGTGCATCTAGCCATTCCAAAATGGAATCAACGGTACGTTGCCTAATTGAATGCTATTAGCTGGTATCGACAAGATGAAGCGTTTAATTTGTTGGGGCATTAACTGCGGTCGCCGCGACTGTGTTCACTCTGTGAAGTTGCATCCTGTGCGAGCCAACTATTTTTCTATCCATCATGAGTTGATCCAGCTGCCGCAAATTAGAGGCGAGCACATACCTATGCAGTAGAAGATTTACCAGTCGCTTGGTCGATTTTGCTTGAAGGCAATGAAGCGTCAAAGTTATCGCGGTCATTCGAGGCGATGATCAACGAGCGAAGAAGTTGTGTAAATTCACCCGCATTACGGCGATATATGGCGTCATCTCCGATCGCGATGGCAGCGTGCATCAACTTGTGGATCTCAAAGATACGAGTGCCGGCGTATTTGGACCGCTTCGAAAATTCGTATAGGCGGCATTCTTGCAACTTCGGCCATCCGGAGATCCGGTTGGTATGGGTCATCGCCCAGTGAAAGGCGAGGGCACCTAGCTCCGAGGTTACATCTTCTGAGGTCTTGAAGTGGTGTTCTCTTCCAAGAAGTAGGCGTATCTCATCGCCCGGTATTGGCTTAGAAAATAGATACCCTTGTCCTCGATTTGCGCTGAGGGCACGTGCGACCTCGAGATGTTCAATTCGTTCAATACCTTCGACCTCAACTGCTATGTCGAGATCTCGGCCGATGGTTGTTGAGATCCCAATTAGCTCGATCACTTTTACAGGATCGATGAATGCGCTTGCAATGATGGATCGGTCTAATTTGATTACATCGAAGGGTAGCTCGCGCAACCTTGCAATGTTGGAGTATCCGATTCCGAAGTCGTCCATTACCAGTTGAACCCCGAGATCTTTGATCCTCCTAATGTTGTCGTTTCTCAATCTCCTGTCGCTCTCGTCAGCGTCTTCTAGAATCTCAACAGATAGCGCCGCCGGTGGAATTTGGGCCGCCTCAATATATCGATCCAGCCACCTAATGAGATTTGGGTCGATAAGTGTCGCTGGATGGAGGTTGATAGATAGGCCAATTTCGTGGCCGTCGCGCTGTAAACCATGGAGGGTCTCAAGTGCGCTCTCGCTTGACCAGCGCAGCAGATTGAAGAGATCCTTTTCGTTTAGGAGAGGAAGAAAAACTGCGGGTGAAAGCAGGGTGCCGTCTTCGAGTCGAAGGCGTGACAGTAACTCGAGTTTTTCTACTTTGCCAGTTGTTAGATCAACGATCGGCTGAAAGTGAGGAACTACTCCCTTGGGATTGAATGCACCTTTGATATTTGATACGTCGGCTAGACGAAAACTAGGGGTAGTGGAGTGAGCCTGTTGCCAAATGAGCATTCCTCTAGTCTGGATCGAGGCGATCAATTGAGCGCCAAGGGGTGTCTCGAAGATGTTTGCAACTTCTCCGAAGAGGCTCGCTACAGCAACAGCATCACCGCGATCGTCGAGTATCGCAATTGCCACTGCGGTTGAAATATCGTGATCAAAATCTGGAGTCGATATCGCGACTTCACTGTCATCACACCGAGTCGAAGGGATTGAGATTGATATTCCATCTACGAAGGCGGTATTTACGAGAGACATACAGTTTTGGCCAAGTGGATTTGCAAATCCATTCTTTGTGATCACCGCGTCGTAGGCTGATGGAAGGCGTAGTAAGGCAGCTTCTAGAGAGCTACCGTCGCCCTTGACGAAGAGACCCGCGCCAATAATACCTGGAAGTCTAAGGGTCGACTCGATCTCACTTGCCAAGGTTGTCGTCCAATCGTGGCCCTTGTATGGAATTGGTCGCGATGAATATTCTGAGTAGCGATTCGTTATCAGTGACGAAAAAGCGCCTTGGGCGTCGTTTAGGTCGACCACTCTCGCCTTTACAACTGCAAGGAGTTCGCTAATTAGCTGGGTTGGAACGTCGCTGCCGTGAAGGTTGTATTCGATTGAAGTTCGGATTGTATCACCCGCTTTGAAGGCGATCTCTCCGACGCCGGTCGTCAGAGTCCAAGCCTGGCAGAAGTTGCGGGTTGCAAATGCGATGTGCTCGAGAGTTGCGCTAGATGCAAGCAATTGTTCAATAAGACCTTGTGTTACCACGTAAAGGCGATGGATATCGTCGTCGGATAGGTTTGCTGAAAATCTTGACGGTATAAGGGACGCGAAGATTCCGAAGGCCTCCTCTGACGTCTTGCCGGCAATTTCACGTAGGTCGGGCTCGATCTCCGAAAGTAATTCGTTCGCTCGTCTCCCGTATGGCTCGGCCGCGATATCGTGGTTGATTATGGAGTCGTCCTCGCCTGACCTCCACCTTCGGTACCAGTTGCGTCGCGCTCCTTTTATATCTTTGAGTTGGTACAGGGCGATATCCGCGTGCTTCATTAACGACTTCATGTCATCGCCGTCATCTGGAAAGATTGAATATCCAAAGCTGAATTTGAAGGTTGTAGCTAAGTCGCCGACCATCAATGGATCGGCGAGAACCTTATCTATCGACTTGAGTATCCTGTCGATTCGACTGTAAGTTGGTACGTCTGCCACAAGAACGAATTCATCGCCGCCAATGCGGGCGAGGATGTCGCCGTCGTCCAAGAGAGTGGACATGCGTTGGCCAAATTCGATCAAAACATTATCGCCTTCGGCGTGGCCAAATCGATCATTAATCCACTTGAAGTCGTCGAGGTCAAATATGCCTAACATGAATCTTTTAGCACCCTCGACGCCTTCGATTTTGGTCGCTGAGTGTTCATAGAGGGCTAAACGGTTGGGAAGTCCAGTTAGTTGATCGGAGCGCGCAAGGGTGGCGGCCTCGATCAACTCATTGTCCTTTAGCAGTTTTCGATTTATCTCTTTTACGCCTTTTGATAAGAGATTTACAATTCTGTTTTCAACATCGACGACGCTCGACTCGAATACTGCTACGTGCGGCGAGAACGTCAGCAGTACAGCAAATAGTCGCCCTTCAACGATGATTGGAAGAGCCAATAGAGATCGCAGATGGTACGTCTGGGCGAATCGGCGTTCCGCCTCAAACCTATTCTCGAGCACTAGGTCGTCGATAACAACAGGAGCTTGACTTTGAGCGATTTGGTCTATGACGCTCGATTTGCTGCCATTCTCTGGGTAGACGAGATCATTGACTCCGTCGTGAGATGCCGCAGCTAGCAGTCTTTGATCGGTGGGCCCATCGCCCATTACGATAAGGCAATGTGAAAACTCGGCGCTTTGAGTGATAGCATCACAGGCCATTTGAAGGAGGGAGTGTTCATCTGTTGCATTTAGTGCCTCCTCTCCTCCTTGGGCTAAGACTGAAAAGAGAAAGTCAACCCTACTAGATTTGATATGGTCTTGGAAGATGTCAAGGATCGTCTTGATTGCGAGTGATAGTGCGATCGCTCCGTCGATCATGGCACTTCGTGATGGACCGAAGCGACGGCACGAAATTTCAATCGTCAGATCATCGTACCCCTCAGCCTTAGAGTTAATCGGTGCTTGGGCAGAGCGAAGCCTTCTTTTGGTATGGACGTCTCTTTCGATTCGAATCGGTTCTGGACGGGGAAAGTACCCTAAGAATTCAGCCAGAGCACGATCGCGTCCGACCCTTTCAGTGTCTAAAAGACGCGTTGGAGGAGAGCGAAATTCGACGATCGTTAGATCGAGTTCATCTGCAATGGTAGCACCCGCGAATCGAAGCAATTCTTGATAGTCGTTAAAGTCGCGTATCTCTGCCGATTCGAGGATCTGAGCTACCCCGGTTACCTTCTGGCCATACTTCCTAGTCTTTCCGATGAAGCGGGCAAATCCTACTAGAACAAGTGTGAAGATGATGAGCGCTAACTCACCCATCCACCGAGTCGGCGCACTCTCCATATACTCGCTCTTAATTGTTGTGAGATCCCACGAGATACTTGAGCGCCACGGAAGACTTGCCGTTGAGTCCAACACCGAAGTAAATAGCCCTGCGTGTTGTTCCGGTACCGATGGCGATGGTTGTGCGGAAGTTCCAAAGCCCATGGAAGACGAATAGGGCTCGCCTGTCGATTGATCGTAGACCGTGAATCTAACTCCACTTTCAATGTTACCTAAAGTTCCTAGTAGGAACTTTGTAAGTATTGGAGCACTTACGTAGAACGAGCCATATGCCGAGTGAACCCTAAGTCTGGTAGCGAGGACGTAGCCACCAAACTCTGGGGCAAAGGTTGGCTTGCCAATTAGTTCTTCGCCGTGGCCATCAAAGGAGGTAAAGGAGTTGTCACCTTCGAGGGGGCTTTGGTTTATGACATCCGCCGCACTCCACAGCACCTTTGATCCTGTCGAGTCTAAGATGCGAATTACCCTTACCCCGGGAGTCATCGACGCATATGCCGAAATCGACTTTAGGACTTCGGGCGATACCTTGTTGTTGGGAAAATGAAGGGCGGTGAGGGTCGTTGATATAAAGCGAAGTTCTTGGAAGGTCGAGGTGAGTTTGGAGGTGATCTGCCTGTCTTCGGTCTTAAGCTGGTTGGTAAAGCGGGCCTTTAGGTAGCTATTGCTCTTTGCAAAGGCGCTAACTTCAATCAGAGAAAGTAAAGCTATTGAGATAATTGCTACTACTACAAAGACAGAGACGATTTTGCTTCTACGTCGCCTACTCACAGGGGCAAATTTATGGTTTTTGAAGGGCCAGGACAAGCTTCCTCCAAAGATGTCGAGATGGCGGCGGTGAAATCTCTCCCTTTGTTAATCGGCATAAATCGCGCTGAAGTAAAGCTTTTTCAGAGACTTATGCAATGCCCAACCGAGCAATCTTTGCTCTCTGAAATCTATGCGCTTGTAGATGGATAGAGCAGATGAACGATATCGATAACGTCTTCGCAGGGGGCCGAATATTTGTAGATTATGCGCCACAGGTTTCGAAAAGGCAGGTACCTTCGACTTTCCTTTTGAAGTAGTGAGAAGTGGCCTTATCATTCGGCTGCTGTCAATGCGGTAACTACGTTGAAGAGGGCATTTTCCTTGGTGGAGTGAGATATGACTTCGCAATGTGAACCGTCTTTACTTCGATTTCAACTTACGTAAAAGGTGTCGTTTACTCGGGTGGATAAGGATAGTGCTATGGAAGATAGTCAGAAGAAGTTGAATCGACGGATAGACGAATACTACTTTGGAGGCTCGGGTGGAGAACGTACTCTAAGGGAAAATCGTAAAGGCCTCGACTCACTTCGCCTCATACCGCGAGCGTTTCAAGGAAGTTTAAGTTGCGACACCACGACCAACTTGGGCGGTGTGGTAGTTCCGCTTCCAATCGCGGTTGCACCAATGGCTTACCTTTCGCTTTTAGCAGAAAGAGGAGAGGAGACGATGGCGCGAACCGCGGCAAAGGCGGGAGTCTCTTTTGTACTTTCTGTTCGGAGTGCGATTCCTTTAGAGAAGGTAGCTGAAACTTTCATTGCAAATCGTCGTGCGATAGCGACCTCGCAAGCTATGGCGGGACTCTTCTTCCAGATCTACCTAATGAAGGACAGCAAATTATCATTTAGCTTTATCGATCGAGCTAAGTCGGCTGGATTTGACGGATTCGTCTTGACCGTGGACACGCCCTATATCTTTCCGAGGAGGCGAGATCGGGCTAATGGCTTTTCGATTCCGGAAAAGATGGTTCGAGGCAACCTGCCACCAAGCTTTATCCCAAACGCTGAGTCAGCTTTAGCTGGCGATCTTTCGATGGGGCGATCGGCTGCTGCCTTTGACGATTCACTGGTGCAAAACCCGACGATTGACGTCGGCGTTATCGCAGATGTAGCAAGGGCGTGTGCTCCGATGCCACTCATCCTCAAGGGTGTTATGGCGCCCCAGGACATCGAATTAGGAGGCTCTATCTCGTCTGGCGTAGTCGTCTCGAATCACGGTGGCAGACAACTCGATGGCGCAATTACGGCGGTCGATGCAATGAAGATCTTCGGCCGCTGCGATCGGCAATTTCCTAAGTCACTTTGGATGGACGGAGCAGTTACCTTCGGATCGGATGTCGTGAGGGCAATTGCCCTCGGCGGCGATGGAGCGATGGTGGGTAAAGCCTTTGCCAAGGCGCTCCGAAAGGGAGGCGAATCTGAAGTCAAAAAGGCCATCTCACTTATCAAGGAGGAGCTCCAAGTCGCAATGGCTCTCGTTGGTGCTCAATCGGTAGCGGAGGTAACCCGAGAGATCATATTCGAAGGTTAGGTGTTTCGCCAAAGGTGGAAACCAACTTCTCCTTTGGTTGTGGGCATACTTCGTCGCAACTTAGTATCTCGGTAAATATGCTGTAGGACGTGGATGAAAGGCCAGTTGGAATCTTTGACAGTGGCTTTGGTGGTTTGACCGTCGTAAAGGCGATTGCGGACTTGATGCCCGGCGAGGACCTGATCTACTTCGGAGATAGTGCCAGATACCCTTATGGACCCAAGCCGCGTGAAGAGGTTCTTGCCTTTAGTCTTGAAATTTGCGACTACTTGATCAATGCTTTTGATGTAAAGATGATCGTCGTCGCCTGTAATACTGCGAGTGCTTTTGCCCTCGATACGATCGTGGAAAAGTATTCGGTGCCGGTGGTTGGAATGATTGAGCCAGGGGCCCGATCACTTGTCAGCGCTGCTACGACCGACCGTATAGGTGTCATTGGAACCGTCGGAACCATCTCATCGGGAGCCTATCAGGAGATGCTAGGGGCAATAGCTCCACATCTTGAGGTCACTTGTGCTGCCATGCCAGGTTTCGTTGAATTTGTAGAACGGGGAGAGCTCGAGAGCGACCAACTTTTGGTCCTCGCAGAACGACTCCTTCGTCCGATATTAGATGGTAACGTCTCCTCGCTCCTTCTTGGATGTACCCACTACCCCTTCCTTGCTCGCACGATTTCAAAGGTCCTCGGCGAAAGTGTCACACTCATATCTTCAGCAGAGGAGACGGCATTCTCGGTGCGTCAGCTCCTATTTGACTTTAATCTCGCGGCAATGCGAAGCGTGGGTAGTTTTAGGGCGATTACATCCGGTGACGTAGATGAATTTCGCCGTATTGGAAGAACTCTTTTGGGTCTTGACTTTTCGACGGTTACAAGCCACAGGGTTGATCGTTGATCTTCTAACCTTTCAGTCGAAGATAATTTCAAAATGTTAATCATGAATAGAAGGAAATAAATTGGCGCGTCGTGACGGCAGGGGAGCAGATGACCTGCGCGGAGTATTGATAGAGCGAGACTTTACAACTATGGCATATGGATCAGCGCTGATCTCTATGGGGCGTACAAAGGTGTTGTGCACTGCCTCTATAGAGGATCGAGCTCCTGCGTGGCTTCGAGGAACCGGAAAGGGGTGGGTAACGGCAGAGTACTCACTTCTTCCTGGGTCGACCCCAGAGAGGTCTACGCGTGAGGCGGCCAAAGGCAAGCAGAGCGGTCGGACAATGGAGATTCAGCGTCTAATTGGCCGGTCGCTTCGAAGCGTTGTCAAACTCGAAGCTTTGCCCGAGATCCAGATCACAGTTGACTGCGACGTCATACAGGCAGACGGTGGCACGCGTTGTGCTTCAATCGTCGGTGGATTTGTAGCACTTTCCGATGCGATCAAGCGTCTCAGCTTGGAGCGAAGGATTAGCGAGTCGGCTATAACTGGTCAGTGTGCAGCGGTATCGGTTGGAATCGTTGACGATGAGTGTCTTTTGGATTTGGACTACAGCGAAGATTCACGAGCCGAAGTCGATATGAACGTCGTAATGTTGAACAACGGTAGATTCGTGGAGATTCAAGGCACTGGTGAAGAGGCTAGTTACTCCAGGGATCAACTAGATGAGATGCTCTCATTAGCCGAACACGGAATTGCCCAGCTACTTGACTTTCAACTCGCTGCAACTCTGGAGCCACCTCGACAGAGGTCGATCTAGTGAAGCGCCTTTACCTAGCAACATCGAACCCCGGCAAGGTAAGAGAGATATCTGAACTCCTTGCGCGCTTTGACGTGGCAGTATTGCCAAGGAGTTCAGATATTGCTGCACCAGTTGAAACCGGCGTTACCCTCACCGAAAATGCCATCATAAAGGCTAACTATGACTTCGAATTCGTCGAAGGAAGCGCTGTTTTGGCAGATGATTCAGGGTTATTTGTAGATATTCTCGATGGATCCCCCGGAGTCTATTCGTCCAGCTTTGGCGGGGTAGAAGGTGATGATAAGCGAAATCGAGCAGCGTTGATAGAAGGTCTCAATGGAGTAGGAGTTGACTTTTCTACCGCCCGGTTTATGTGCTTAATGGCTTTGAAGGGGTCGAGTGGTCGCATTGCGACCTTTGAAGGGGTCGTTGAGGGCAAGGTATTTACCTTTGAACGCGGCACGCACGGATTCGGCTACGACTCGATGTTCATCCCCGATGAAGGTGATGGAAGAACCTTCGGAGAGATGGAGAGCTTCGAAAAGTCGACGATATCACATAGATCGCGCGCCCTTTCGAAGTTGATTGAAGCCATATCAGAGGACCCATCAATCCTGTCATAGAAGAAAAAGATGCGAAGTTGAAGCTTCGGCGAATTTGGTGAAAAAGATATGCCCCTATGTCGTACGGTGACGTAGGGGCATATCTTTATGTCCGATGGCTAACTTAGCGACAAAGACGATCTATAGGATGCTTTTTCCGAAGGCGTAGAAGAGGGTGGCGAGATCGGCGACAGAGTTGATCACGACGTCTGCACCCGCATTCAAGAGTTCATCAGCTTCGCCACTTCCGCTCAGTACTCCAACTACAAGAGCTGAGTGTGCTGCTTTTCCGCTCATCATGTCGCTAGGAGTATCGCCTAGAACCACAACTCTTCGCGGATCGTCGATGCCAAGGATCTTCATCGTATGGAGGATCATGTCGGGCTCTGGTCGGCCTTTGATAGTCGCACTAGGACAGATGGCGGAGTCGATCTTGATTGTAAAGGAGAGCTTTTCGAGCAGTAGTGACATGGTCTCATAGGAGAATCCTGTGGTGAGGGCGACTTTGATTCCCCTATCACGAAGAGTAGAAAATAGCTGTGATGCTCCCTCTATTTCAGTTACTCCGTAGCGTTGGACTTGATCCTTGTAGAAGCCTTCGAACAAGTCGTTTGCTCTAGTGGCAGCGCCTTTGTCCTTGAAGATCTCTTCGAAGACTGTAATCTTCGATTGGCCCATGGTCTCCTTCACATACTGCATCATCTGGTCGAAGTTCGGAGATGATACGTTTACTCCCATGGCAACAGCGGTATCGTGGAAGGCAGCGAGCACAGCTCCATCGTCTGCCACAGTTGTTCCAGCCATATCGAGGACCACAAGTCCTGCGTTAAATATGGTCTCCTCAATGTTGAGGATTGTGGTATTGCTCCCAAAGATCATCTTGGGATACGAGCGTACTTCGGGTGGGTTTATCACTGAATCGGAACCTTTCACTGGGTTGTTGCTGTCGTTTGTGTAAATAGGGTCGTGCTCGTTCATGGACGTGCGTTAATCCAGGAGACGACTTCATCTGCTATAGCCCAGCTAATGGTCATTCCCATTCCCCCGGCGCCGGTTACGTAAAGTACGCCATCAGCAACCGGGTGGGCGACATATGGCCTAATAGGATCGGTTGCTCTGGCATAGGTTCCTAGCCACACTTTTTCGATTCGTGGGATCTCAGCCTCAAGGAGTCCGTCAAGGCGGTCTCTAAAGTAGCTTGCGATCTCGATATCGATCTTGAATCGCGTCGGGTCGTCGTAGTAGTGGGAATCGCCCATGATTAGGGTCCCATCACCTAACTGTCGGGCGAGTAGCTGGGCACCGTGGCTCTTTGGAAGGTGGTCCTGTTCGCCAAGGTGCTTTGCTGCGAAGGGTTGAAAGAACGGGTAGTACCTGAGTGAATCTCCGTCTGCTATGGCAGGGGAGATTACTTGTTCCGTATGGTACGAGGAGGTCATAACCAGGGTGGTGGTCGATACTCCGATATCGTCTGGCAGTGCATATGGAGATATAAGTTCCACTCCGGCTGCTCCGGTCGTCACGATGATAACGTCGAACTCTTCCCTATCGCCGCGTGCGGTTGTGATCGATCGGTCGATGATTGACGTTACCTGCGTCGAAAGTCGGACGTCGACATTGGGGCGGTCTGTTAGGTATTGCAGGACTGCGCCAACTGCCTTTCGCGGATCGACCATCGCGTCGAGGCCACACTCTAAGGCCGCGATAACACCTTTTGCCAGACGAAGTTGATACTTGTCGTAGACCTCGTCGGTAGTGAGGAGGTGGAGGTCTCTCTGGTTTGCAGGATCTGATTCGATCGCCTCTTCGGCTACGTTTAGTTCACTTTGACTCGATAGGAGAGTGAGAGATCCAGATTCGCGTAGTGATATCTCCGGAACATTTCCTGCGACATCCTTCCAGTTCTCCCTTGAATGGAGGGCAAGGCGGAGCTCTTCTCCCCCTCTGCGGCCTGAGATCCAGACCAAGCCAAAGTTTCTTACCGATGCTCCAGCAGGAGCATCGTCTTTCTCGTAGATCGTGACGGTTGCATCTCCCTTTGAGAGCTGGTAGGCGATTGCCGTTCCCATTATCCCCGCCCCAACGATCGCAACCTTGCGTCTACTGGCGGTTGTTGTCGTCATTTGGCCTAGTTGGTTTGCTGCGTCCAAGGGTTGTATCTTTCTTCGATCACAAAATTATCTCTGATCCTATAGTTCGTCCATGCAACAGAGCCACAACGACGATTATCGCGATCCTTAATTCTCGGTAAATTGTAGGAATAGTTGGACCAAAGGGAGATAATAAGGTGCTTTGGATCTACTTTTTGCGGGTTTGATATTGGGTAAACGATCGCCTTTAATCTCACGAACAACTTCCGGGCACGGGTGGGTCTTATTTGGCTACCCTTGCTGCTCTGTCAGAATATAAATTTTTAGAACCCTTTGGATTGATTCCAGCAGTGCAAAGATAATGCAGCTAGATGCAGAGTTATATCGAACCTAGTGGTAGTCGCACGCGCTTTTCGGTTGAAGTAGCGTAAAAAATTTAATGATTCGTTCACCAAAGATACAGCATGCATTATCTAAGGATTTTGCCAGCGTTGACTTTTGGGTTACGTACTGTTTATGTTTCGAAGATAGCTTTGCTTCTCGAGGTCTTCGAGGCAATTCTCGGAGTGTCTCGATACTAAGGGTTCAAAACCAAAAGGGGTTTAAAGGTATAATGAAGAAGATTTCTTCAAAGGTTGTCACGTTGGGAGTGCTCGGCTCCTTGGGAACGCTCGCGGCGGCGTGCGGTTCGTCGACTACGAGTTCTACATCATCGACTAATTGGGCGATGGAGTCCTCGGCAATGGCCGGCGGCGGCATGAACGCGCTTATTGCAGCTGCACAAAAGGAAGGTACACTAACTGTTACCACCCTTCCTGCCAACTGGGCTAACTACGGTACGATCATGGCGGACTTCACCAAGAAGTACGGTATCAAGATCAAAGATGTAAATCCAAACGGAAGCTCAGCCTACGAGCTCAGCTCGATCAAGAGCTTGAAGAATTCGTCCCGCGGTCCAGACGTCGTTGACGTTGGCCCCTCCTTTGCACTAGCTGGAGATCAGGCTGGCCTATTCGCTCCGTATCAAGTTTCGAGTTGGAATCAACTTCCATCGACGATGAAGCAGTCAAATGGTGACTGGTACTACGATTACGGCGGTTATATCGCAATTGGTTATAACGCTGGTGTAATCTCGGTTCCTCCAACCCGCTTTGCTGACCTAACCAACCCAGAGTTCAAGGGCGGAATCGCACTCGATGGTAACCCAACTCAAGCTGGCGCCGCCTTCGGTGCGGTATATGCCGCTGCGCTGGCAAACGGTGGATCGCTGGACAATATTCAGCCTGGCGTTGACTTCTTCAAGCACCTAAGCCAGATCGGCAACTTCATTCCTGTAGCTGCTACACCAGCTGCTATCGAATCAGGTCAGGTCAAGGCGACAATCGACTGGGACTACCTACAGGTTGCAGCCCAACAAGCAGTTGCCGGCAAGGTCGACTGGAAGGTCGTTGTTCCTAGCGATGGACTCTACGCATCGTATTATGCGCAAGCCATCTCGAAGTACGCTCCACACCCAGCAGCAGCAAGACTATGGGAAGAGTTCCTTTACTCTTCGCTTGGACAAAACCTCTTCCTTCAGGGGTTTGCTCGTCCCGCGGAGCTAACTGCCATGACGACTGCCGGAACTGTGAACCAGGGATTCTTGGCGACACTTCCAGCTGTTAGTGGAACCGCTACCTTCCCAACCCAGTCTCAGCTAACTGCCGCACAGCAAGTTGTCCTAAGCAACTGGGCATCCGTCTCTGGCTAGTAGTAGCTAGTCTCAGGTATCTTTGAGTTCCCGCGATAGCTCGCGGGAACTCTTTAATTTTTTGGAGAGTGATTTGGCTATAAAAGTTCTTAGGAGACGAAAGCCGATTTTGGGAGCGGTGCCATTCGTTGCCTATGTTGGGATATTTCTTGGAATTCCAGCAGGTTCAGTAGTCCTGAATGCATTTAGATCTCAGTCAGGATCGTTTACCCTCAGCAATATTCACTCGGCCCTATCTGGAGGGTATCGGCAATCGTTCATTCAAAGTCTCAAGTTGTCGGTTATCGCTACAGTAATTGCGGCGATTGCGGGCCTCCTCGTTGCCGTTGCAGTTGTGGGTATGAAAGATGGTGCGTTAAAGAGGGCGATAATGGCAGCCTCTGGTGTCTTTGCCAACACCGGTGGCGTTCCGTTAGCCTTCTCGTTTGTCGCCACACTTGGAAATTTTGGACTGATTACCAAGATTCTGCTAAGCGGTGGAGTCAATATCTACTCTGGAGGCTTTACCCTCTATTCAGTCACTGGTTTAGTCATCGTCTATCAGTACTTCATGATTCCGCTGATGGTTCTCGTCATGATTCCTCCACTGGAAGGATTGAACAGTCAGTGGTTTGAGGCCGCACAGACTCTCGGCGCGAGTTGGCCGACGATGTGGCGAAGCATTGTTGCACCCGTCATCATGCCTCCCTTTATAGCTGCGTCATTACTTTTGTTTACCGATGCCTTTGCTGCTTATGCCACGGCGGCAGCTCTAACATCTGGTACCATCCCGCTCGTTCCAATCCAGATCGGGTCGCTCATTCAAGGAAATGTCGTCGCCAATCAGGGAAACTTAGGCGCGGCACTTGGCCTTGGAATGATTGTCATCGTCGGCGTTGTCGCGATTGCTTACGTCTTTGTCTCTAGGAGGTCGAACAGATGGCTACGATAACTACCTCGCTTCAAGGCTCGCTACAAGGTAGCAGTGAAAAAAGTGTAAAAGCCGTCCACGGTAGGGTTCTAGGAGTAGGGCGGCGCTATCGAACCGTGGTATTGGTTCTAACCGCTCTGTTTTTCTTGGTGCCAGTAGTTGCCTCTTTGCGCTACTCGGTCGTGGGTAACAATAACTCAATCTCCTTTTCTTCGTATGGAGCGATATTTTCCGATCCTCAGTTTTTTTCGTCGTTGTTTACATCCTTTAAGATTGCAATTGGCACGGTTGCGATAACTGTATTTTTGGTAACACCTACAGTTGTGTGGGCTCGCCTTCGACGCCCGGATCTAATGAGCGCCCTCGAGAGCGTCGCCTTGCTGCCGTTGATAGTTCCATCGGTAGTGGTGACCCTTGGTATCCTGTCAGCCTTTGCGTCGCTTCCAAACATCATCATGGGCTCGCCGGTTATTTTGGCCCTCGAGTATGTGGTGTTGGCCCTTCCGTATACATTCCGTTCAATAGACGCTGGCGCTGGAGCGATAGACATAAGGACATTGGTAGAGGCATCGCGGTCGCTCGGTGGAGGATGGATCGCAACCTTGATGAGAGTCATCATACCGAATCTGAAATCCGGAATACTATCTGCGGTCTTTTTATCTACGGCCTTCGTCTTTGGTGAATTTGCAGTTGCGTCGTTGATGAGCTTTTCTACGTTTCCGGTGTGGCTCGTGCAAGTCGGGCAGGATCGCGCCTCTGAGTCTGTAGCACTTTCGGTAGTGGCGCTCCTTCTTACGTGGGGTGGTTTGGTAGCGGTCTCTATTGCGGGGCTGAGAAGTACCCGTAGGCGATCTGCAGTAATAGAAGATGAATTGTTCGCCTTCGGTGAGCAGCTTTAAGTTTTGATCAAGGAAGGTTTTGAAGATGGTTGGAGATGAATTAAGCCAGGTTGAAAGTGCAACGACTGGAAGTAATCCTGGAGAGGCGTGGAGTCGCAAGGGGGTTGGCCTCGAGCTCAAAGGGTTAGAGCGCAGCTTTGGTGCTACTCGCGCGCTCGATGGTTTGACTCTTTCGGTCAAAGCCGGTGAACTTGTAGTTTTCTTGGGCCCATCTGGGTGCGGTAAGACTACGGCACTTCGCGCAATTGCGGGGCTCGAGCCTTTAGACGGTGGCCGCATTGAGATCGAGGGGCAGGATATCTCGGGTACCCCGACTTCTAAGCGCGAGATGGGCATGGTCTTTCAGGCCTATAGCCTTTTCCCAAATATGACGGTTGCGCAAAATATCGCATATGGTTTGAAGCTTCGAAAGTTTGATAAGTCGAAGATCGATGGTCGGGTAGCTGAGATGCTAAAGCTCGTCCGCCTAGGCGAGCAAGCCGATCGCTATCCAAAGCAACTCTCTGGCGGCCAGCAACAGCGCGTAGCGTTAGCTCGCGCCCTTGCGATCTCACCCAAGGTGCTTCTACTTGATGAGCCGCTCTCTGCCTTGGACGCTAAGGTTCGGGTTCAGTTGAGGGAAGAGATTCGACGTATTCAGCTTGAATTTGGTATTACGACTATCTTCGTCACCCACGATCAGGATGAGGCACTTGCCATTGCGGACCGTATCGCTGTATTGAACCAAGGAAATATCGAGCAATTCGGGACTCCCGATGAGGTCTATCTTCATCCAGCATCTCCATTTGTTGCATCCTTCGTCGGCCACGTGAATCACCTTCGGGGCCGGGTTATATCGCAAGGGCGTGCGAGCGTCTTCGGGGTTGAAGTCTCCAGCGATCGCTTCGACCGTTACTCCGTTGGAGAAGAACTAGAGGTTCTAGTTAGGCCCGAGTCGATTTCGATATCGCGTAGCGAGAACTCAAACGCGACTGTCTCGGCTGTTGGTTTCATGGGTTCCACTCTCAATGTTATGGCAGCTACCGACGACGGAACGCTTGTTAGGGCTGCAATCACTTTCCGTGAAGGTGAGATGATTCGTGGCGGTGACAGAGTGCGTCTGAACATTGAGGGCGGGGTACTTTTTGCTACAGTAGCGAAAGGCTAGCCTACGGAAACATTTTTGGTGGCTTTCAATGGGATTTGCATTTGCATCAACTCCGATCAACCTTATATGTGCTTTTGATTGGTTAATTTGCGCCCAGGATCGGTTCCCATATTTGCGGAACTGGGATTAGCCGTCGCGAAGGAAACCAAAGTTCGAAGGTTACTATACGCTGATTTCAAAATGATGATTTCAGATTTGTTGAAGCAGGCGTTGACCCGTCCGTCGGCTTTATGGTGTGGTTTGAGGTTCTTAGTAGGATGGCGCAATCTAGCTTTATTTGGAGGTTCAGCAAAGACACGCGAAACTTAAATTGAAAGAAACTCAGGACAGTATTAGTCGTTGCCATTCCGGTGATTTTTGCAAAGAGGCGACAAGGCGTCGGCAGCTACGTGCGGCGGGATTTGACGGTTCTGTACTTTGCGCTCGGCATCGTATTGAATGACCAAAAATGCTGAGGAAAGTCTTTGATAAATCGTGGTCTTATCCATAACTCTTCGAATAACTAAAGTAGAGAATTCGACGCTTCGCTGTGGTTGCTCTTAATTATATTAATGTCTTGTAGCTCCACTCATTGGCTGTGTTGGGAAAATCGACCCCTCTTCACCGCAGCCGTTCGAAGAGGTTTATGTTCGTTCAGGAAATATTTCTCATTTAAAGACGCTGCTTGGTTTCTCGATCGGTTTTAAATGAAAAGTTCGGTGTGCTTACTTGCTTGAATACGTGCGTCTGAAGATTCATAACCACATCACTTCAGCTTTCTTATTTGGTAGACAACAGTGCTATTACTTTCCAACTTCATTTGGACGTAGGTGGGATACAGGTGGATTAAGGCGCTGTTTGTGGTCTTCTGAAATACTTTGGCTTGATAGTGACAACTCCCAACAGTATTAGCAAAAGAACGTTTACCGAGGTTGAAAGGGCGAATATGCCAAGTATTTGCGTTGATGCGAACTCTATAACCACGTGATCGGAACCCCGATGTAAGGATATTGCTGTTAGAAACCCATTGACCAACGTAATCGGTTCCCTTTTTCCGTTTATGAAAAGCCTTTCACCGGGAGCTGCTTGACCTCCTATAACAGCTAATCCTCCGTGATTGGCGACGATTGTTGCAGTCAGTGAAGACTCATTTTCCTGGAGTGAGATCAATCGAGCTGAAAGAGATTTTTGATTGGAGGTGGATCCTGCAAAGTTGTAGGGGACCGCGGCGAATTCTTTATTCAGGGCTATTGGGTGGTTTGGATTCAATTTCTTGTAAAAGTGAAGCGTCTTGGGCACCCAGAATGGAAATTTATTTGCACCTTTGCCGATATCGTAAACATATTCAGGCGTTGGTCCAAAAAATGTTTTGCCAATGAACCTTAGACCCACCAAGGAGTTACTAGGTAATGTCGAGCTTGCCGCAAATGCAGCGCTTGATGGCTGCGTTGCGGAAAGCGATAAGTAGCGGGCGTAGATCGGAAAATATGGCGATAAGGTGACACTTGCGCCGTCGCCGGCTTGTGGTGTTCCAAGTGCCCATTTGAATAACATTGAGTTGATTTCGCTCTGGGTGAATGCAGTTTGTAGGTCTGGGCGCGAAAGGTAAGTGTTTAGCAATGCTGCCATTGCCGCTTTGTATTTTTCACTTGAAATATTCCCCATTCCTGGAGGTTCTGGGAGTATTTTGATTTTGGAAATCGAACTCACCGTTATTGGGGAGTGAACTATCAGAGTTTCGACTCCGATGCGAACGAGGGCGTTAAGTGAACTGTAGTTCAGTGCGACGTTTTCTAGCGCGGGAGCTCCAGGGTTTAGGGGCGATTGTACTGAAAAAGGGTCTTCGGTTCCAAACCAGTGTTCGATAGTTACGGTGTAACCCGGTGGGAAGAACACGTCAAATGCTTGGATGCTAGGTATCGAGTTCCCCAATATTCCGGAAGGGAGAACGTAGTCATAAGGTGAGAACGTGAGTCCTTTGCTTAGGTCGTTCCTTATCAAAAAGTTTGCTAATGGTCTTGCTTGTTGTGGCGCGTTGTACCAACTGAAAAAGTTCTTCGGTAGCATCACAAAGATGGTTATTGCCACAAACAATGCCGCGATTCTCGAGCGGTGTTTTTTGGGCGTAGAAAGGGTTGCTCCAAGTGCGCCAATAAAAAGGAGTAAGACCGGAGTGTTTCTAACGATAGTTGCATCGAGATTTTGCGAATTGAGGATTGCAAAGACGGATGGACCCTTTTGAAATAGGTTTGCGACCAGTAATGCAGTGAATGCAGCGAGCGCTACGTAGCCGGATAGAACGACTACTTTATTAGCTTTTGTTGCTATGTCTACTCCATATCCAACCAACAGGACAAATGGGAGCCACCACATAAATGGTAAGAACCTTGGCGTATAGATGAGATCGAATGGGGGAAACTTGAATATATTTAGTATTCCCAAAAGGTTGCTGAAACCGAGCAATCCAATTACTGTGAATACAGTAAATACTGTAATCCACGTTTTGATCCAAACATCAATTCGCTTCCAAAAAATAGCTAAGTTGATTACGGCACCTACCGCGATAGCGTATATCACCGGGTTTCCTGGAACCCAAATTGTGTTTCCGAGTTCTAGCGGATCACCTGCAATACCTTTACCAAATACCCAGGAATCGAATACATCGATCAGGAAATAATTTGGTTCGTGTGCAAGCGATGAACCCGGAGGTTGAAACAGTGAGTATGTTTTGAGCGTTTCCCAAAGAGGAACTAATGCAATTAGGGATCCTAACAGAGCTATGAGAATTGCTAATGACCAAAATAGGACAATTCTTATTGCGATCTTTGGTTTTTGCCTAAGCGTAATTATCCGTGCAATTGTAAATATCCCAATAAGTAGCGCCTCGAGGGGCAGTACTTCTGCGAATCCTGAGAGGAATAGCTGCGACATCACGAATGCGAATATTAGAAACCATTTCATGGCTGACTGACGTTGGGCAACGGCTTCGACAAAGCGTTTTGATGAAAATAATGCAAAAGGTAGGACGATCAGCGGGTTGATCATGTCAAGGTTTA
This sequence comes from Actinomycetes bacterium, assembly GCA_021826315.1. Taxonomy (GTDB): domain Bacteria; phylum Actinomycetota; class Acidimicrobiia; order Acidimicrobiales; family Acidimicrobiaceae; genus Acidithrix. The sequence goes on along the minus strand of JAKAZZ010000005.1, from coordinate 1,721 downwards.
AGTTTGAGACCGCTGGGCCAACGAGGGTATACGCCAGGGAAGCCGCAATCGAGCCGGGCCTGTTTATCTTGAGATCTCGTGCGAGTAAATATGCGCCAAGAGAACCCAAAAATAGAGCTAAAACGTTCCAGACTGACAGGTTAGTAGGAAATAGGACGTGCAGTATCGATTCGGGAAAAAACCACGGTGCAGCCTGGTTGCTATCGAGGCTAATACCATAGCCTTCAGTCGGCAGCCATATAGGAAGGTGGAGGTGCATCCAAGCATGCGTTACTGCGTACTGTTTGTACGCGGTAATTTCTCCGCCAGCAGCTGGATCGCCAATAAACAGTGGGCCCTTGGGGCCTAAACTTGAGTTTGTTATTAGACTCTGTGATCCGTCAAGTACGTGTCGATATATGAAGGCTATGAGTGCGGCCATTATCGCTATCGATGCACTGTCCTTCACGTTGGGCTTTTCGTACCATCGTTTCTCATTCTTCGTCAAAATAGCCACGCAAGTTCTAACCTTTTTAGAGTCTGTAAAAACACTTGTGGAGCCTAAGCGGTACGAGCGTCCGACAATGCAAATTAAATTTAGCGGCGTCAAACTCAAAGCGGTCGGAGCAAAGGCATTTGCCCTAGTCGAAGGGGAATGGTCAGTGGGCATTGGACGTCCCGAGTTTGTAAAACCGGCCTAATTTGAGTAAGGACGGATTTTCTATGATTCCCGAGCTTCAAAATCTTTGGGTCCTAGGTAGTCGTTAGCACTGTGTCGCCGTTTGATACCGTAGAAATTGCCCATGTAGTTCGCACTGGTTACAGAGGGCTCGACTATCGTGGTCGATTTTTTCAGGTTCAGAAGTTTGAATTAAATTTTTCCTCGGATCGAATCTCGGGCGGGGAACCGCACGAATAACTGGATATACTTCAAATCTCCGATTGTTTCCTCTCGATCCTATGACTTTCAAACGTGCGATGACTTTCGAGATCGATCTCGGAAATGGATTGCGTGCCGTGGAATGCAGGATTACAGCTTCGCCCCTCGGACTATCTGGAGTCGACGTGCTAACCGCGTGGATAAGACATCGGCATCCTGGTGCCGTTCGATAGAACTATCTATGGCCACCTTTATGAAAGCATCCAGTACTAGGCAACAGTAAGGCTTACCTTCCCTAGTTAATTGATCGGTGATATTGATTCGCCAGATTTGATTTAGCTATTGAGCTATAAGGTTGCACTTTATCAATTCTTCGTTTGTCAGCGGTATCTATCGGGCGCTTAGTGTTATTCCTTCTCTTCAGAAGCCCAGATCATTCCAAGCCCATTCATTAGTATGAATAATATTTTTGTTCCTCACAAGTCCCCGCTTGATCTCAAGCGTTGCCATTATGCGGCGCCTCCCGTAGGTTCCCCTTGGATAGGGTGTATTTCAGCGGTTACATCTCCGAGTAAAAGACACCTTATCGAATAATCCTAGGGAGCCCTTGACTTGTAGTAGACGTCTTGTCGAGCGATTCAGCCCGACAAGACGTCAAGTTTTTCTCGACGAGCGTCCTAGATTCCAAAGTCCGGCTACAGCATGGTAACTCTTTTTGACCTAATCCGCGCCTCGGGATTGAGGTTGCCCACAAATAATGGACACATTGACTACGCCGCCTTGGCGGACTCCAATAAGGTTAGCTCATAACCGACTGGTGAGACGTTACCGATCTTCGAGTACCGCCTTTTATGGTTATAAA